>NZ_JBLJAK010000017.1:0-118218 GCF_047530105.1 Serratia sp. T13T92
CGGGAATAGTGAGACGGATGAATATAGTTAACATGCTGAAAAAGTTAGGGAATGAGTACAGTAATATGGTCATGGGATGCTGACCATATTACTGGGGATCACTCAGCCCACAGGGAGAGGGGACCGATCGAGTATGTATGAAGTTGTAGTAATTCACTTCGAATGAGGAGACGGTCGAATTTGCTGAGATGAATTATCTACCCACAGGGAGAGGGGACCGATCGAGTATGTATGAAGTTGTAGTAATTCACTTCGAATGAGGAGGCGGTCGAATTTGCTAAGATGAATTATTTACCCACAAAAGAGCGAGGGCTAATAGCTCCCTCTCCCACTGGAAGAGGGGACCGATCGAGTTGGGCTGAAAGTATCGTGATTCTTCATGAGCACCGGCAGATTCAGCTTGATTGAAGGGGCGATCGAGTTTGCTAAGATGAATTATTTACCCACAAAAGAATGAGGGCTAATAGCTCCCTCTCCCTGTGGGAGAGGGTTGGGGTGAGGGGAAGATTGATTACTGAATGAACAATAAGACTCTGCTTCAATCAAATAGGCCACACTACATGGAGCGTGGCCTTGAAGCGGGTTTAGAAGTCGACGTCGCGGTTGCAGTCTTTCGAGTAGATATAGCTGAACTCTTCCTGGCCCACCGCATAACCGGCTTGCGGAACGTAGGCGGCCATAAAGATGTAATCCCCTTTCTTGACCGGGATCCACTCGTTATCCAGGTTATACACCCCAGCACCGCTGAGAATATATGCGCCATGTTCCTGCACGTGGGTTTCGATATAGCCATGGCTGGCACCTGGCTTGAAGGAGAGGATATGAATATTCATATCGAACCCCAGATCTTTCGGCAGCAGATCTTGCAGGATCACATCGCTCATGCCTTCATAGTGAATTCTTTCCAGCTTGTTGACGTTGTTGCTCACCACGTGGGCTTCATAGCCCTTGATGCGGTTGTAGACTCGCTTGTAGAGGAACAACTGGCTTGGCTTGCCGCCGTTGGTGTTCTCCAGGCGCAGCATCACGCCGGCAGGGCAATACAGATAGCCACCAGTGGTGAGTGGATAATCGGTACTGTCGGCTGACGCGGTGATGTTACCTTCGATAACGTAGACCAAGGTTTCAATATTTTCACCGCCAAAGCCTTGCTGGTTACGGCCGCCATCATGCAGCGTCACCAGATAATCGACAAAAGTGGCGCCCAGTTTTGGGGTGGCAAGAATGGTGACGTCGCAATTCTCAAAGCCAGGAATGATGTTACGCACCAGGCCATCTGGTGGGATCACGGCATAGTTGTCGCGTTTGATAATCGAGCGCGAAGCCAAGATATCTTTTGGATAGCCAATCTGATTATTGATATAACCCACGGTAATTCTCCTGATTAGTCAGGGCCGTAGCCCTACAACAAAAATTATGCCTGTGCCGCCGTTTGGCGATTGTTTTTCTGCTTCATCAATACGTTGACGGTAAAGAAGATCACGGTGCCGATCAGCAGGATGGCGGCGGAGATATAGAACCCCATCACCTTGGAGCCGGTGCTGTCGGAGATCACCCCGGTGAGGAAGGGAGCAATCACCGAAGAGGACATGCCGAAAAAGTTAAACACGCCAAAGCTGGTGCCGTAGCCTTTCTTCGGAGCGTTATCTGCCACGAAGGAGATCATGATCGGATCCACCGCCAGCTTACCGAGCAGGCCGTAAAGGATCAGGCTGACCAGCAGGGTGGTGGAGTCCGGTGAGATCACGGTGCAGACTAGCGTCACGGCAGCACAGATTTGCAAGAAGATGATCAACTGCACTTTCTTGGCACGGAAACGGTCAGACATGCGGCTGAAGAACAGCGCCCCTGGCACAGAGGCGAAGGCCACCAGCGCGGCAGAGAAGCCGATGGCCACGCCTTCGAACCCTCGTTCCTGTTGCAGGAAGGAAGGCAGCCAGGTCACGATCATGTAGTAGCCATAGCAGGTGGCGAAATACATCACGTAGGCGGAAATCATCCGCAGGCTGAACAACCCACTGACTTCCTCGGTCTCTTCCACTGGCGTGGCCGCAGCGGCTGCCGGGCTGGCGGCCAGAGAGGCGGTGTAGGAGCCCCCCTTGATCACCAGGAAGAACACCACCGTCATTACCACCAGCAGGCCGGTGATGATAAACAGCATGATTTGCCAGTCCATCCCCATGCTTTTCACCAGCAGGCTGGAAGCGATCAGGCCAATGGCCATCCCCAGTGCGGAGCCGCTGTTGATAATGGCGGTGGCCAAACCACGGCGTTCCAGCGGAATGTTTTCTGATGACAGCGAGTATGCCGAACCGTAGTAAGATCCACAGCCCATCCCGGCCAGCAGGCTACCGGCGTAGATCATGGTCAGGCTGGTGGCGTTACCGATCAGCAAGGTGGCGATGATAAACAGGCAAAAGCCTGGGATCAGCACCACCTTCTTGCCGAACTTATCCACCAAGATCCCGGCGGGGATTTGCATCCCGGTATAGGCAAAGAAGTAGAAGCTGGCGATCAGGCCCATCTCGGCGTTGGAATGCGAGCCGATGGTTGCCTGGATCTCAGGGAAGATCGGTGTCAACACCGTGCGGTAAATCCAGATCACCGCCCAGCCCAGACACAGGACCACCACGATTTTTTTCCAATACAGCGGGTCAAACCCGGTGTTGGAGGAGGTTTTGCTGTTGCTCATAGGCGGGCTCCCTGCTCGGTATAGGCCAGTTGGTATAAGGTATGCGCCAGAATTTTCACCCCTTCGGCCAGGTCGGACAGTTCGGTTTTCTCCGCCGGGTTATGGCTGATACCGGCAATGCTTGGCACAAACATCATCACCGTCGGCACGTGCGGGGCAAAAATCTGTGAGTCATGGCCAGCACCGCTGTGGATCATGCGGTAGTTCATCTTATGGCTTTCACACAGGTGGCTGACGCAGGCCAGCAGCTGTTTGTCCATTGGGATCGGCGTTTCATCCATCCACAGGTCGATCTCGACCTCAATGCCCATTTCGGCACAGATGCGTTGAATATCGGCTTCGATCTCCTGGGTGAAACGCAGCAGCGTTGCTTTGTCGGTGTGGCGGCAATCCAGGGTGAAATGAGTGAAGCCAGGCACGACGTTGACGGTGTTAGGTTTGGGCTCGACCTTGCCAAAGGTCAGCACCAGCGGGTCGCCTTCCGCTTTGGCCTTGGCGATGGATTCGCAGCAGATCCGGCTGAAGGCATAAACGGTATCTTTGCGGTAACCCATCGGCGTGGTGCCCGCGTGGTTGGCCTCGCCCTTGAGTTTGATATCGTAGCGGCGCTGGCCGACGATGCTGGTGACCACGCCAATGGTTTTTCCTTCGGTCTCCAACACTTTGCCCTGCTCGATATGCAGTTCAACGAAGGCGGCGATATCTTTGCGCAGCGGCTGGTCTTGCGGGCGGAAGTCAAAGCCTGCGCTATGCATGGCGTCAACGAAATTCACGCCTTTGGCATCACAGATGCTTTTGACTTCTTCCGGGCGAGCGGAGCCGATAATGTTTTTACTGCCCCAGAAAACGTAAGGGAAACGGCTGCCTTCCTCCTCGGCCAGCGAGATGACTTCCAGCGTGCGCAATGGCGCGCCGTAGGTCTCTTTCAGATGTTTGATCGCCAGATAGGCGGCTTCGATGCCAAATTGACCATCAAGGTTGCCGCCGTTGACGACCGTATCGATATGCGAGCCAGAAAGTATCACCTGATCGGGATATTTGCTGCCCTGCAGGCGGCCGGATAAATTGCCGACGGCATCAAAAGAGGTCGCCAGACCGGCGGTTTCAAAAGCCTGCTTCAGCGCCTGTTGGGCTTCCACCCACTCAGGGGTATACAGCAAACGCGTCATGCCGCCGCTGGGATCTGCCCCGATCTTGGATAACCAGCCAGAAGTTTCACTAATTTCTTGTTGGAAATTCTTCATATTTATCTGCCTGCTTGTAACGTCCCTGAGACATGCGCCAACTCAGCTTTGTCGGGAGGGTTGATAAGGGAAATGGCGGTGAAAATAGCTTTTCTCCGCCTGATTTAATTGATCTGACGATTAACTGGCAAACGGATCTTTATGGTCGTAGGAACGTTGGTAAATATCATCAGAAATCAGGTATTGATAAATGTCGTCAACAATATCGATGCCATTCTTTTCATTTTCTATTTCACGCATATGGCTACCCTGGCCAGGGTAGAGCACTTGTTTCACGCCAGGCGCCGGTTTGATTTCGTTCAGTTCTCTCATGACCTGGCTGATATGTTTGCGGAAGGTCACTTCGTTGGTGAAATAGCTTGGGTTGAGCACGATATGCAGCTGGCCCAATTCCCGGCCTGCGCTTAAATCGTGATACATCGAGCTGACGTGTTTGCCGAACGGCAGGCCAAGCAACACGCCGGATAGAATATCGACCATCATCATCAGGCCGTAACCTTTTGGCCCGGCGATAGGCAACAGCCCGCTGACGGCGAAAGGATCGGTGGTGTTATTGCCTTCGCTGTCTACCGCCCAGGTATCCGGGATTGGCACGTTGCGTGAGCGAGCATCCAGCACCTTGCCCCAGGCTTGAACCGTAGTGGCCATATCGAAGGTCATGATGTCGTCGCCTTCGGCCGGTGCCGAGAAAGCGATAGGGTTGGTGCCGTAATAGACCTCTGCGCCGCCATATGGGACGACCATCGGATCCGACTGACACACTGATATGCCAATCATGCCCGCATGGGCGGCCTGTTGCACAAAGTAAGACAGCGCGCCACTGTGGCCGATGCGGCGAACGCCTACCACCGCTACGCCGTTCTCTTTCGCCATTTCGATGGCGTGGTCCATACCCAACTTGGCTGCGACGTGCCCGGCACCGTTGTCGCCATCAAAAACTGCGCTGCAAGGGCCGGTTTTTTCAAAGGTGAAATGCGGGTCGTTATTGGTGCCGCCTTTGCTGATGCGTTCAGAATAATATTCCACTCTCACCGCGCCGTGGGAATGGATCCCGCGCGCATCCGCATGGACCAAAACGTCCGCGACAATCCCGGCGTGTTCCTGGCTTAGGCCTGCAGAATGAATTTTATTTTGAATCAGTTGGTGCAGTTGCTGCTTAGAGACTTTCATAGACAGTCCTTTCGTTACTACGGTTTATTTAAACTATCTCTGTCTCCTACTGTATAAACATAGCAAGGGAATAATGTGATCCAGACGGCTATTGTTTTATTGGCTTAAATTTTCATTGAATGGCATTACCATTGTTAGATTATTTTTAACAAAGCGCCGTGTTTCTGATGATTGAATTTAATTAATTACCGCCGGACTTGATGATTTTTTCTAACAATGGGCAAAGTGTGATGAGACTCACCTTCGTCAACGGGTTTTATTTGTAGCTTGGCCAATAAGAATATGGGGTCTGAAATAAATAGGTTGCTAAAAATATCTGAGAACGCCCATTGCGAAGTTCACATGCTGTTTTAAGGATATCAATATGATCCATGCTTTTATAAAAAAAGGGAGCTTTCAGGATTCCGTCAGCCTGATGCTAATTTCCCGCAAGCTTAGCGAATCACCCAACGTCGAAGAAATATCGGTCATGATGGGGACACCGGCCAATAAATCCTTACTTGAAGCGACCGGTTTCTGGCATCCGCAATTCAGTGAAGCGACCCCCAATGATATTTGCGTGGCCATCAAGGCGGAATCTGCCGATGACAGCATCACTGTACAGATCGGTGAAGCGTTAGACCTGGCGTTGAAAGCCATTGCCCAGGGGCAGCAGGGCGGAAAACGCTTGCTCAAGGCACGCAGCTGGCGCATGGCGCGGCAGAAGCTGCCGGATGCCAATATGGTGCTGATTTCCATTGCAGGGGAATATGCCGCGCAGTTGGCCGATCAGGCGCTGGACGATGGCTGTAACGTGATGATGTTTTCCGACAACGTCAGCGTTGAGCAGGAAGTGGCGCTAAAAACCAAGGCGCGCGACAAGGGCCTGATTGTTATGGGGCCAGACTGCGGCACGGCCAATATTGCCGGGGCTCCGCTGGCCTTTGCCAACGTTGCCCCCAAAGGCATGATCGGCATCATTGGCGCCTCGGGAACGGGTATCCAGGAGCTGACCTCACAAATTACCCTGGCCGGGCAGGGCGTCTCTCACGCCATTGGCTTGGGCGGGCGTGATTTAACCGCCGAAATCGGTGGTATCAGCGCTATCACCGCACTGCGTATGTTGGCGGCCGATCCGCAAAGCCAGGTGTTGGCGTTTGTCTCCAAGCCTCCGGCCGAAGCGGTACGTCAACGGGTTATCGATGAGATGAAGACCCTTGGCAAACCGGTTGTCGCGTTGTTCCTTGGCGCCAGGAACGCACTGAAGCAGGAAGATAACATCACCTTCGCCACTACATTGGATGAGGCTGCACGCCTGGCAGCGATGTTGGCAAACGTGCAGCAAATGGCCGCACAGCAACCTGCGGTATGCGGTGGCAAAATCTCCGGTCTGTACGCCGGTGGCACGCTGGCAGCGGAATGCGCCATGTTGCTGGCCGATCGGCTGGGCGTGGAGGCCGACAGCAAGCATCAGCATGGCTCAATGCTCAATGCCGACGGGCACCGCATTATTGATATGGGGGACGATTTCTACACCCAGGGTAAACCGCACCCAATGATCGACCCGTCTACCCGTAATCAGGAAATCGCTCGCCTTGCTCAGCAGCCGCAGATTGGCGTGTTGCTGCTGGATGTGGTGATTGGCTATGGCGCCCAGGAAGATCCCGCAGATTCCTTGGCTACCGAAGTCAAACGCGTACGCGAAAAGCGTGGTGCGGCACATCCGCTGGCAGTTATCGCCACGGTGACAGGCACCGAACAAGATCCCCAGCAGCGTTCCAAACAGATTGCCACGCTCAACGAGGCGGGCATTGCCGTGATGAATTCGCTGCCTGAAGCGGTAGCGCTGGCCTGCCAGTTAATCGCCCCTCCTGCGCTGGGTACTAACGAACCCGCACCCGCCATGCTGGCCGGTGTTTCCGTGATCAATGCAGGCCTGCGTAGCTTTGCCGACGATCTGCAAACCAACGAAATTTCAGTGGTGCATTACCAATGGGCCCCGGTGGCCGGTGGTAATCAACGATTGGCTAACATACTGAAAAATTTAAAGTAAGGGATTGATATGTACGCAACTATTGAACAAGCAAACGCTGCCGTTATCGCCAGGATCCGTGAAGCCCGCCCACATTGGCAGGATGTTGATTTAGCTAAAAACCTGATCCCGCAGTTGGCACAGGGGAGAAAATTGCTGCATGCCGGCCCGCCGGTCACCTGGGCGGAAATGAGTGGCCCGGTACGCGGTGCCTGCATTGGGGCCTGCCTGTTTGAGCAGTGGGCCGAAAGCGAGCAGCAGGCGTTGGCGTTGCTGGAAAAGGGTGAGATTGAATTCATCCCTTGCCATAACGTCAGTGCCGTTGGCCCGATGGGGGGCATCACCTCGGCGCATATGCCGCTGGTGGTGGTGAAAAACACCGTTCATGGCAACCATGCCTACTGCAACCTGAACGAAGGGATCGGTAAGGTGATGCGTTTTGGTGCCTATGGGCCAGACGTGCAGGCTCGCCTGTGCTGGATGCGTGACTCATTGGCACCGGTACTGAAAGAGGTACTGGCCACCTTTGATGAAGGGATCGATCTTACCGCCGTCATGGCTCAGGCCATCACCATGGGGGACGAGTTCCACCAGCGTAATATCGCGGCGTCGGCGCTGCTGATGCGTCTGTTAGCTCCTAAAATCAGCCTGCTTGAGCGGGACAACGTTGAGCTGGCCAAGGTCATGCAATTCCTCAGCATTACCGACCAGTTCTTCCTCAACCTGGCGATGGCCTATTGCAAGGCGGCCATGGATGCCGGGGCCGAGATTAAGCAAGGCACCATCGTGACGGTGATGACCCGTAACGGCAAAAACTTTGGCGTCAAGATCAGCGGCATGGGCGACCAATGGTTTACCGCGCCGGTCAATACGCCGGAAGGCCTGTTCTTCTCCGGCTATAGCCAGGCCGACGCCAACCCGGATATTGGCGACAGCGCCATTACCGAGACCTTCGGCATTGGCGGTGCGGCCATGGTCGCCGCGCCTGGCGTGACCCGCTTTGTCGGAGCCGCCGGTGGCATGAGCGCCGCGACCGATATCTCCGAAGAGATGGCCGAGATTTACCTGGAACGCAACATGATGCTGCAAATCCCAACCTGGGACTTCCAGGGCGCTTGCCTGGGGCTGGATGCCCGTCGGGTGGTGGAAACCGGTATCACGCCGTTGATCAACACCGGGATTGCCCACCGTGAAGCCGGGGTTGGACAGATTGGTGCCGGTACCGTGCGTGCTCCATTGGGCTGCTTTGAAAAAGCCATCGAAGCGCTGGCAGAAAAACTGGGCATCAGCGCGTAACAACCGGTTCGCCCGGAGGAGACTCCGGGCTAGGGAGCAAGTTATGGACATTACCGCATTAGCCATTAGCCGCTATGCCACGCAAGATTACGGTCCGCTACGTTGCGTGGGGCGTTTCAACAATGCCATCAACTTTCTCTCGCCTAACGATCGGCTACTGACGTTGCACCGTGAAGGGCGTGGGCTTAGCCCGATGGGCTGGGAAATTGGCGACGACGACTTCGACGAAATCTTTGACAGCCTGCCTGCAGCCCAGCATTGCCAGCTTTCACCGGCGGGGATTGAGCTTGAGGACATTGCCATCTACCGCCAGGGGAGGTGTTTGGATCTCTGCCTGAAGGTGAGTGGAGAAATTGCGTTGCCGCCATTGGCTGCCGCGCTGGCCGATGTTGACGCCCAGACCGGCCTGTTTGGCCGCCTGGATAGCCTCGTTGATCAACCGCATTGCCTGGAAATTCGCGAGCTACAGCAGCACTTTACCGCCTGGTTGTTGGGGCAGAAAGTAGACTGGAGCGCCGTGCTTGGCAAAGGCCCTGGCTTGACGCCAAGCAATGATGACACGGTGCTGGGCATGTTGTTGGCGGCTCATCTTGATAGCCGCGTGGATGTCGTAAGGTTGCCGTCCTTTTTTGCCGCCAGCCAACCTTTAAACCAGTTGACCACCTTGGTCAGCGTCCACTATTTGCAGTTTGCCGAGCAGGGGATCTTCTCCACCCCGGTACAACTCTTGGCACGTGCCTTACTCAGGCCTCAAGAATTACCCGCGGCCATCAACGACATGTTGGCAACCGGCCATTTTTCCGGTGCGGACACGCTATTGGGCGTCTGGTTGGGCGCGATGGCAATCAATCGTCTTTATTAGTTTTTTTAATCTGAAACTGAAAAAGCACTGAATTTATCCAATACATACCCTATGGATTTCGAGTTGCAGCTAGGCGCCAAGCTATCTCATCCCCAGGAGCTTACGTTTAGTAAGTGACTGGGGTGAGATAGTGCAGGTAACAACGCTGCAGCTCGAAAGACGACGGGTATTAAATACAGGTATCTGAATGGAAACTTTAGTAATTGCCTTGGGGGGCAACGCCCTGTTAAAGCGTGGCGCGGTGTTATCTGCAGAGAATCAGTACCAGAGCATTGCGTTAATTGCCGATGCCATTGGCAAGCTGGCCAAGAAATACCGCATCGCCATCGTGCACGGTAACGGCCCACAGGTGGGGCTGTTGGCGTTACAAAACCTGTCCTATCGCGATGTTCCCCCTTATCCGCTCGACATTCTGGTGGCGGAAAGCCAGGGCATGATCGGCTATATGCTGGCCCAGCAGCTAGGGGCATTCCATCCTGCTCAGCCGGTGTCCACGTTGCTGACTCGCGTCTTGGTAGACAGCGAAGATCCGGCGTATCGGGAACCCAGCAAATTTATCGGGCCGGTTTATGAGCCGCAACAGCAAGCCGAGCTGGAAAAAAAGTATGGCTGGAGCATGAAGCTGGATGGGAAATACCTGCGCCGGGTGGTGCCTTCCCCTGAACCGAAAAAGATTATCGATATTGAAGCGATCAATCTGCTGCTGGCGAAAAACCACATCGTGATTTGCAACGGCGGTGGCGGCGTTCCGATGGTGGCCAGCGCACAGGGGATGGTCGGCAGCGAAGCGGTGATCGACAAGGATCTGGCCTCTGCGTTACTGGCCGAAGCCCTGGATGCCGATCACCTGGTGATCCTCACTGATGCGGATGCGGTGTATCAGCACTGGGGCACCCCGCAGCAAAAAGCCATTCGTTCGGCCACCACCCAAGAGCTGGCCCCGATGGCGGTAGCCGATGGATCGATGGGGCCAAAAATCATGGCGGTCAGCCGCTTTGTGCAGCGTAGCGGCAAGGTGGCACATATCGGTGCCTTGCAGGATATCGAGTCGGTACTGGCAGGCACTGCGGGGACATTAATTACGCCGTAATACTGGGTGGGCCTAGCGGCCCATCAACCAAGGGAAAATGAATATGCAAACTATAAAAACAGAGCGAATGCCCTATTGGATTAAAACCGTCGTGATCTTCTTCCTCGGCTGGGTTGTTATCTATGCCGGGCGTTCGGTACTTAGCCCCATCATGCCGCAGATCCAAACCGAGTTCGGGTTGTCAAAAAGCCATCTGGGCTTAATCAGCAGCCTGTTCTTTCTGACCTACACCATTTTACAGGTGCCTGCCGGACTATTGGGCGACCGCTTGGGCAGAAAACGCATTCTGGTTAGCGGCTTTATGCTGTTTGCGCTGTTTATCGCTGCCGTCAGCATCTCATCCAACTTTCTGATTTTCATCGTGCTGTGGATGCTGACCGGTGCTTCGCAAGGCGTCTATTATGGCCCGCAGTATGCGCTTTCTTCCGAGGCCATTCCCAAGAAATGGATCACCTTGGGCAGTGCGGTGATCGGCAGTGGGATGTCGTTCGGTATCGCGCTGGGGTATTACCTTTCCAGCTTTATGATCGAGCATTTTCATACTTCGTGGAAGATGCCGTTCCTGGCGATGGCGGTTCCGGTATTGATTGTGGCGTTGCTGATGCTGTTTTTCATTCGGGAAAAAGCGCCGCAAAGTGCCAGCGAAACTCCAGCGGCGGTGGCAGCAAAGAGCGAATTCAGTTTCCTGGATCTGTTTAAAAACCGTAACCTGCTGATGGCCTATATCACCATCTTTTGCTCGATCTACGGCTTCTTCGTGATCATTACCTGGCTGCCGTATTATCTGCAAAAAGAACGCGGCATGGATATTGTGCACGCCGCCAGCATCGCCTCCATCGTACCGTGGATCTCGGTGCTCGGGACGCTGATTTGCAGCTATATCTCCGACAAGCTGGGCCGCAGAAAACCGGTGGTGCTGTTTATGCTGCCTTTCTCACTGCTGGCGATCTTCGGCATCGTCTATTCCACCAGTGAAGCGGCGTTGATTGGCGTATTGGTGCTGTATGGGTTTATCGGCAAAATCAGCCTCAACCCGGTACTGATCGCACTGGTGGCAGACAACGCACCGCGTGCCGCGCTCAGCACCGCTTTCGGGCTGTATAACTTCTTTGGTATGGCGGCGTCGATCTTTGCGCCTTACGTGACCGGCTTTATTGCCGACAGCACGGGGACGCTGAATGCGGGGTTCTATTTTGCCGCGATGATCACGGTGGTGGGCTTTATCGCCATGTTGTTCGTCAAAGAGGGGAAACCGGCGCAGGAGGCTTGATGTTGGATGCAGGGCGCAACCGTGCGGCTGCGCCCACGTTCGATTAATACAGCAGTGAATACAGCTGGCGGCGATATTTGGCGGCCAGCGCATCGCCAGTCCCCAGTGCGGCCAGGATATCCATCAAGGTCTTGCGGGCGCTACCGTTAGCCGCCGCCAAATCCTTTTTCAGATGACCCATCAGCAATTCCAGAGCCTCTTCGTTACGGCCAACCTGATGCAGTTGCAAGGCTAACTGCACGGCAAGTTCGACGTTTTCCGGCTGTTGCTGAACCTGCTGCTGCAACTGCTGAATTTCCGGCGTATCGGCGGCCTGCTTCATCAGCTCAATCTGCGCGACCAGGCCGAGGTAACGGGTATCGCGATCCTGCAATGGGATGGTTGCCAGCACCGCTTCGGCATCATCCGTCTTGTTCAGGGCGATCTGGGTTTCCGCCAGCGTCAGGCCGATATCGCTGCGTTGATTGCTGAGACTCCAGGCATCTTTCAACAAAGGCAGAGCTTCTGCTGCACGGTCTTCCTGCAACAGTTCGGTGGCTTCTGCCAGCTTGAGATCTTCGGCTTTTGGCAGGAAACGCTGCAGGAATTCGCGGATCATCTCTTCCGGCTGCGGCCCTTGAAAACCATCAACCGGTTGACCATCCTTGAACAGATAGACGGTTGGCAGGGAACGCAGGCCAAACTGGGCGGCGATCGCCTGCTCGGCATCGCAATCCACCTTCGCCAGAACGAACTGACCCGCGTATTCCGCCGCCAGTTTATCCAGTATCGGGGTGAGCTGCAGACAGTGCTGGCTGCGATCCGACCAGAAGTAGAACAGCACCGGCTGGGACATGGACTGTTCCAGCGTTTGGTGCAGGTTAGTTTCGTTAATATCAACAACGGCTTGAGCTAGCATGGTTTCTCTCTAATCTGATCTTGCGGAGCCAATCTATTCTAAATGGGGGCAAAGCGGCGAGCTTCAACCCTTAGCCCCCGTTTGCTTAACCATTACTGCGCAATAGCCAATCCAGCGTACGGCCCGGCAACAGGCGGCGCAGGATGCTCATGGTATGCGCCAGCAGGGTAACCGGATAGCGCAGCTTGGCTTTGGGGCTTTCCAGCGCATGGCGCAGCTTCGGTAACACCGCTTCGGCAGGCAGCGTCAACCGCTTGGCGATGCTCGGGTTGTGCACCGGTTTATCGCTCTGCGCCTGATTGACGTTCTGGGTGAAATGGGTCGTCAGCGGGCCTGGCTCGATCAGGCTGACCTGAATGCCGCTGCCGTGCAACTCCATGCGCAACGCGTCCGACCAGGCTTCCAGCGCAAATTTGCTGGCGGCATAGGCCCCACGCCCGGCGCTGGAGATTAACCCCATCACCGAACTGGTCTGAATAATGCGCCCTTCACCGTGCGGCAGCATGGCTGGCAGCAGCAACTGGGTGAGCTGGTGGGTGCCAAACAGGTTGGCGGAGAATTGCCGTTCCAGCTGTTGGCGTGAAATCGAACTGAGCGGGCCGTAAACGCCGAAGCCGGCATTGTTGAACAGTCCGTACAGCCGCCCGTTGGTCAGCTCGATCACCTGTGCGGCGGCGCGTTCTACGCTGGCGCTATCGTCCAGATCCAGCTCAATGCCTTCCAGCCCAAGCTGGCGCATATTTTCCACGTCTTCCGGCTTACGGCAGGCGGCCAGCACGCGATAGCCACGGTTACGCAGATCTTGCGCTGCAATCAATCCTATCCCGCTGGAACAGCCGGTTATCAATACCGCTTTTTGCATAACTTTACCTAGTAGCTAACCCTATTCAGTTAGACTCATGTTTAACTAGTGGTTCCAACTGTTGCGCCATCCAGGTGGCGATAAACGGCTGGGCATCCTGATTGGGGTGCAAACCGTCATCCTGCATCCATTCCGGTTTGATCACCACCTGTTCCATATAAAACGGCAGCAGCGGAATGTTGAATTGCTTGGCCAACGCAGGATACAGCGCACCGAAAGCCTCGGTGTAGCGGCGGCCATAGTTTGGCGGAATATGAATTTGCATCAGCAGCGGTTTAGCCCCCGCCTGCAAAACCAGCGTGATAATCTGGTTGAGATCGCGCTCGATATCCGCAGCCGGGAAGCCGCGCAGACCATCGTTGGCACCCAGCTCGATCAGCACCCAGCGGGGTTGATGTTGTTTCAACAGCTCGGGCAAGCGTGCCAGCCCCTGAGCGGCGGTGTCACCGCTGATACTGGCATTGACCACGGTCGGGTGGCCAGGTTGTTTCTGCCACTCATCGGCCAGGCGAGTGGCCCAGGCCTGCGCTACCGGCAACCGATAGCCAGCACTTAAACTGTCGCCCAAAATCAATAAGGTATCGGCCGCGACAGCACGTAAACTGAATAATCCCAACAGCAAAAGGAAGGGAAGATGCCAGCGGAAAACGTTCTTGAAGTTCATCATCTTAGTAAACACGTTGGTCAGGGTGAGCATCAGCTTACCATCCTTACCGGAGTCGAGCTGGTTGTCAAACCCGCACAGACAATTGCGCTGATCGGCGAGTCCGGTTCAGGCAAATCGACCTTGTTGGGCATTCTTGCCGGGCTGGACGACGGTAGCGAAGGAGAAGTTAGCCTGCTGGGGGAATCGCTGACGGCGCTGGATGAAGAAGGGCGCGCTGCGCTGCGGGCTAAAAACGTCGGCTTTGTATTCCAGTCTTTCATGCTGGTCCCCACCTTGAACGCGCTGGAAAACGTACAACTCCCCGCGCTGCTGCGTGGCGAAAGCGATCGTCAAAGCCGGGACCAAGCGGTGCAACTGCTGGAACAGCTGGGGTTAGGCAAGCGTCTTAGCCACCTGCCAGCGCAACTTTCCGGTGGGGAACAACAGCGTGTGGCGCTGGCACGGGCGTTCAGTGGCCGCCCACGGGTTCTGTTCGCTGATGAACCCACCGGCAACCTGGATCGCCAGACCGGTGAGCGCATAGCCGATCTGCTGTTCTCCCTCAACCGTGATTTCGCCACCACACTGATCCTGGTCACCCATGACGAGACGCTGGCGGCGCGTTGTCAGCGGCGGCTGCGCTTGCGTGAAGGCAAGCTGTGGGAGGAAGCATGATTTGGCGTTGGTTCTGGCGTGAATGGCGATCGCCTTCGCTGCTGATCGTCTGGCTGGCGCTGACGTTATCGGTCGCCTGCGTGTTGGCACTGGGCAGCATCAGCGATCGTATGGACAAAGGCTTGAGCCAGCAAAGCCGCGACTTTATCGCCGGGGATCGGGTATTGCGTACCGCGCGTCCGGTGCCGGAAGGCTGGCTGCTAGATGCCCAGCAACAGGGGCTGAAAGTCAGCCGCCAGCTCTCTTTTACCACCATGACCTACGCGGGGGATCGTCCGCTACTGGCCAACGTCAAGGCTACCGATGCGGCCTATCCGCTGTATGGGCAGTTGGAAACCCTGCCAGCCAATCTCAAACCTGTGCCGGGCAGCGTGTTGGTGGCTCCGCGCCTGTTGGCATTATTGGATATCAAGGTCGGCGACAATCTGGAGGTGGGGGATACCACGTTACGCATCGCCGGTGAAATCGTGCAGGAGCCGGATTCCGGCTTCAATCCGTTCCAGACTGCGCCTGGCATTATCATCAATCTGGCGGATGTGGATAAAACCGGAGCGGTACAGCCGGGCAGCCGCCTGACCTACCGTTATATGTTTGCCGGTGCGCCAACCGATATTCAACGCTATGAAGAACGCCTCAAACCGCAGCTCAAACCCGATCAGCGCTGGTATGGGTTGGAGGAGTCCGGCAGCGCGCTAGGCAAATCGCTACAGCGTTCCCAACAGTTCCTGCTGCTTTCGGCGCTGCTGACCTTGCTGCTGTCGATCGCCGCCGTGGCGGTGGCGATGAGCCACTATTGCCGCAGCCGCTATGACCTTATTGCGGTGCTGAAAACCCTGGGCGCTGGCAGAAAGGCCCTCAGCAAGCTGATTATTGGCCAGTGGCTGGCGGTGTTACTGCTGGCGGGAACCTGCGGCAGCGTGATTGGTCTTGGGTTTGAAGCGGTGTTGATCCGCTTGCTGGCACCGGTGTTGCCGGGGGAACTCCCCGCCGCTGGGGGCTGGCCGTGGCTCTGGGCGATGGGGGCTCTGGTCATGATTTCGCTGCTGGTTGGGTTGCGCCCGTACCGGCAACTGCTGGCGACTCAGCCGCTGCGCGTACTGCGCCGGGATGTGGTAGCCAACGTCTGGCCGCTGCGTTACTTCCTGCCAGCCACTGCGGTGATTGTGGTCGGGCTACTGACGGTATTAATGGGGGCAAGTACGCTACTGTGGGCCATTCTGGCCGGTATGGTGGTGCTGGCCTTGCTGCTGGGGGGAATAGGCTGGGGCAGCCTGTTGCTGCTGCGGCGCATCACGCTGAAAAATCTGGCGCTGCGGTTGGCGGTGAATCGCCTGTTGCATCAGCCTTGGGTGACGATCAGCCAGTTAGCCGCGTTCTCACTGTCGTTTATGTTGCTGGCTCTGCTGCTGGTCTTGCGTGGCGATCTGCTCGATCGTTGGCAACAGCAGTTACCGCCGGACAGCCCGAACTATTTCCTGCTGAATATGACCACGGCACAGGTTCCCCTGGTGAAAGCCTTCTTGCAACAGCATCAGCTGCATGAGGAAACCTTCTATCCCATCGTACGTGTGCGCCTGTCTGAAATTAACCAGCAGGTGGCAACGGAGCGGGTGCATGAAGACGATCCCGGTGGCGAGGCGGTGAACCGTGAACTGAATCTGACCTGGCAAAGCAATCTGCCGGATCATAACCCACTGACGGCAGGCACCTGGCCGCCGAAAACCGGTGAGGTCTCGATGGATGAAGGGATCGCCGGCAGGCTCAAGATCCAACTGGGTGATACCTTGACGTTCAGCGGCGATACTCAATCGTTTAGCGCCAAAGTTACCAGCCTGCGGCAGGTGGATTGGGAGAGCCTGAAGCCGAACTTCTACTTTATCTTCCCGCCGGGAGCATTGGACGGCCAGCCACAAACCTGGCTGACCAGCTTCCGCTATGACGGCGACGGCAAGGTACTGACGCAGCTCAACCGCCAGTTCCCAACCCTGAGCCTGCTGGATATCGGTTCGATCCTCAAGCAGGTCGGCGGCGTGTTGCAGCAGGTGAGCAGGGCGCTGGAGGTGATGGTGGTGCTGGTGGTGATCTGCGGCGGTCTGCTGTTGCTGGCACAGGTACAGGTAGGGATGCGACAGCGTAGGCAGGAACTGGTGGTTTACCGCACGCTAGGTGCTGGTAAACGCCTGCTACGTGGTACGCTGTGGTGCGAGTTTGCGTTGCTTGGGCTGGTGGCCGGGATCGCGGCGGCGGTGGGTGCAGAAGCGGCGCTTTGGCTGTTGCAGACCAAGGTATTCGACTTCCCATGGGCACCTACGCCAGTGCTGTGGTGGGCGTTACCGCTGCTGAGTGCCTTGCTGCTCTCACTGTGTGGCGGCTGGCTTGGTGTACGCCTGCTGCGCGGCCGGGCGTTGTTCCGCAGCTACGAAGGTTGACCCCTCACCCCAACCCTCTCCCACAGGGAGAGGGAGCTGATAGCCCCTGCACTTTTGGAAGTAAAGAGCTGATCAAGCAACTCGATCGTCACTTTAACCAGGATGAGCAGGGGCAATCAGCCAGTGCTGATGAAGAATAACTATCCTTTCGGCCTAACTCGATCGGTCCCCTCTCCCTGTGGGAGAGGGTTAGGGTGAGGGGTATACACCGAGATTAAAGGCCTATCACCCCACAAGATCACCCCAGCTTTTGCTGTGCCCAGGCCAAGCCACTTTGGTACGCGGCTGGCAGCAGCGGCGCTCTCACAGGGAGAGGGAGCTGATAGCCCCTGCACTTTTGGAAGTAAAGAGCTGATCAAGCAACGCGATCGTCACTTTAACCAGGATGAGCAGGGTCAATCAGCCAGTGCTGATGAAGAATAACTATCCTTTCGGCCTAACTCGATCGGTCCCCTCTCCCTGTGGGAGAGGGTTAGGGTGAGGGGTATACACCGAGATTAAAGGCCTATCACCCCACAAGTTCACCCCAGCTTTTGCTGTGCCCAGGCCAAACCACTTTGGTACTCGGCAGGTAGCAGCGGCGCTAACGCCTGCAACGCCTGTTGCAAAGAGGCTGCATCGGGATCGTTGAGATTCAGGTGACCCACCTTACGCCCCTCACGCACCTCTTTCTCATACCAGTGCAAATGCACCAGCGGCAGGGCCAGCCATTGCTGATTAACCGCCGTGCCAATCAGGTTGACCATCACCGAAGGCGTATTCACCACCGGCTTAGGCAACGGCAGCCCCAGGATAGCCCGCAAATGCAGCTCAAACTGGCTGATGGAGGCGCCGTTCTGCGTCCAGTGGCCGCTGTTGTGGACACGCGGAGCCAGCTCGTTGATCAACAGGCTGTCGCCGACGATAAAGCACTCCATCGCCATCACGCCCACGTAGTTCAACTCATCAAGGATCGCAGCCAACATCTGCTCGGCCTGCAGCTGTAACGCCGGGTTGGGCTGTGGCAGCGCCACGCTGGTACGCAGAATGCCTTCTTCGTGCAGGTTGTGGGTCAACGGATAGAATACCGACTGACCATCGTGACCACGGGCACCCACCAATGACACTTCGCCAGAGAAATTAATCCCCTGCTCGACGATACATTCGCCATAGTTATCCGCCGGTAGCTCCGCTTCTTGACCAGGGCGCAAACGCCACTGCCCACGGCCGTCATAACCACCCACGCGCCGTTTAACGATCGCCAACTCACCCAAGGTGGCAAACACCTGCGGCCATTCGCTAGCGTTTGCCAGCAATTGCCAAGGGGCGGTAGCAAGATGAAGCTGATCGAGCAGTTGCTTCTGTGTCAGGCGATCGGCCAAACGCGGGAAGATATCGCGGTTGACGAAGTTATTGTGAGTTGCCAACTCACGGGTCAGGGCAGTTTCTGGCCAGCGTTCGATCTCTGCGGTGATCACCGCATTTTGATAGGGCACCGCTTCCGGCTCGGCATCCAGACCGACAGGATAAACTGCAATCCCCAACGGCTCACCGGCCTGACGCAGCATACGTCCTAACTGGCCGTTACCCAGTACGCAAACTGGCTTCATGCGTCCTCCCGTGGGTCCGGGTGGTTAAGCACCTCGTCGGTCTGGGCCTGACGCCATTGCGCCAATCGTTGTGCCAGCCCGGCATCGTGCAACGCCAGAATTTGTGCTGCCAGCAACCCGGCGTTGGCCGCCCCGGCTTTACCGATGGCGAGCGTACCAACCGGAATGCCGCGTGGCATCTGCACGATGGAATACAGACTATCGACACCGCTCAATGCAGCGCTTTGTACCGGCACACCCAGCACCGGAACCAGCGTTTTGGCCGCCAACATGCCTGGCAGATGCGCAGCACCCCCGGCACCGGCGATAATCACGTCAAAACCCATAGCCTTGGCGTGTTCGGCAAAGCTGAACAGCTTATCCGGCGTACGGTGGGCGGAGACAACTTCGACATGGAACGGGACATCCAGCGTGGTCAGAACTTCGGCCGCGGACTGCATAGTGGCCCAGTCACTTTTTGAACCCATTACGATTGCGATTTTAACCCCAGCGTTGGCGGCTGAAGTAGCGGTGGCTCCCATGAGTGCATGGCTCCTGTGATGTGGACAAACGTCGGCTGGCAGGCCGTATGAGGGCGTAGAGCATATCATGGGTACAGGGCGAGGAAAACGGTTGCGTCGACGGTTTTTACCCTCAAAAGCAGGAAAACGGTCTAGAAGGGGAACTCGATCAGTTCGACGGCATCTGCCGTGACTTTAATCATTGAGCCTTGTGTATGCCAGGCTCCTAACACCGCGCGATGGGCTTCACCGTTAGGTAATGCCAGCGGATGGATTGCCGGGCGATGGGTGTGGCCGTGGATCATCCAGTGGACGTTGTGGCGCAACATGGCCTGCTCAACGGCCTGCGGGTTGACGTCCATAATCGCGGTGGATTTGTATTGGTTGCTTTGTTGGCTGCGCGCACGCATTTTAGCGGCGATCTTCAAGCGCCAGCGCAGGGGGAGCGCCAGAAAAGCACGTTGGATCCAGGTGTTATGAACTTTCTTGCGGAATTCTTGATAGGCCTGATCGTCGGTACACAGGGTATCACCGTGCAGGATCAGGATCTTGCGGCCATATAGCTCGACGACCTGCTCTTCAGGTAGCAGGATCATACCGCTCTGCTTGGCAAAGCGCTTACCCAACAGGAAATCGCGGTTGCCGTGGATGAAGTAGCAGGGTACTCCGGCCTGGTGCAATGCCTTTAGTGCGGTGGCAATTTCACGATGCAACGGCTCGGGGTCGTCATCACCAATCCAGGCTTCAAACAGATCGCCCAGGATATATAACGCATCGGCGTGAACGGCTTCACGCTGCAAAAAACGCAGAAAACCGGCAGTAATTGCCGGTTCCTGTGCGCATAGATGCAGGTCTGCGATGAACAGCGTGCTCATGCAGCCGCGATTACTCGCTGACGGTAACGCTGGTGATCACTACATCTTCAACCGGTACATCCTGGTGCATGCCGCTGCGGCCAGTTTTTACCGCTTTGATCTTCTCGACCACGTCCATGCCTTCTGCTACTTCGGCAAATACGCAGTAACCCCAACCTTGGGAGTTTTCAGCGCGGAAGTTCAGGAAGTCGTTATCAACCACGTTGATGAAGAACTGGGCGGTGGCAGAGTGTGGATCGTTGGTACGAGCCATTGCCAGGGTGCCACGGGTGTTTTTCAGGCCGTTGTTAGCTTCGTTCTTGATGGTTGCTTTGGTGTCTTTCTGATGCATACCAGGTTCAAAACCACCGCCCTGAACCATAAAGCCGTTGATAACACGGTGGAAGATGGTGTTGTTGTAGAAGCCTTCACGGCAGTAGTTCAGGAAGTTTTCAACGGTAACCGGTGCCTTGTCAGCAAAGGTCTTGATAACGATATCGCCGTGATTGGTGTGGAAAGTAACCATAGTTTTAGTCCTAGCAAGATGAAATGAGCTGTCACATAGGAAGGCGTGTGAGCAATCAGACCGACTTTATAACATATCTCAATTAATCAGTCAGCAGTGGCTAGGGTGGCAGTTCCACGGCAGAAATACACGTGTTGTAATCTTAGTCTGGATCAGGTTAATTCCGATCTCACGCAATTTTCTGCCGATCAATTCAGCAATCCTTGGGCTTGACCTTGCAATAGAGCAGCCTTCGGGTTTCAATATGCGGATATGTTTGTTATCACGCACACCACGGACAGCCCTGATGCTAAAGATATTTAATACCCTGAGTCGTCAAAAAGAGGAATTTAAGCCCATTCATGCCGGTAAAGTCGGTATGTACGTGTGCGGGGTAACCATTTATGACCTGTGTCATATCGGCCACGGGCGTACCTTTGTTGCTTTCGACGTGGTAGCGCGCTACCTGCGTTACCTCGGTTATTCGCTGAACTACGTGCGTAACGTGACCGACGTGGACGATAAAATCATCCGCCGCGCGGCAGAAAACGGCGAAACCTGCGATCAACTGACCACGCGTATGCTGGCAGAGATGCACGCCGATTTTGATTCGCTGCTGATCGAACGCCCGGATCAGGAGCCGCGTGCTACCCACCATATCGAAGAAATCATCGAGATCACCCAACGCCTGTTGGCGCGCGATCATGCCTATGTGGCCAGCAACGGTGACGTGATGTTCTCCATCGATAGCGATCCGCAATACGGCCTGCTGTCACGCCAGGATCTGGAACAACTGCAAGCCGGTGCGCGCGTAGAAATCGACGACGTGAAACGCAACCCGATGGACTTCGTGCTGTGGAAGATGTCCAAGCCGGGCGAACCAAGCTGGGAATCGCCTTGGGGCCCAGGCCGTCCAGGCTGGCATATCGAATGCTCGGCCATGAACTGCAAACAGCTTGGCACCCATTTTGACATTCACGGCGGTGGCTCCGATCTGATGTTCCCGCACCACGAGAACGAGATTGCCCAATCCAGCTGCGCGCATGATGGCCCGTACGTCAATTACTGGATGCACTCCGGGATGGTGATGATCGACAGAGAGAAGATGTCCAAGTCATTGAACAACTTCTTTACTATCCGCGACGTGCTGGGCTACTACGACGCCGAAACCGTGCGTTATTTCCTGATGTCTGGCCATTACCGTAGCCAATTGAACTACAGCGAAGAGAACCTCAAGCAGGCGCGTGCCTCTCTGGAGCGTTTGTACACCGCACTGCGTGGCACCGATGCCAATGCGCAACCCGCTGGCGGTGAAGTGTTTGAAGCTCGCTTCCGTGAAGCCATGGACGACGACTTCAACACCCCAGAAGCCTATTCCGCGTTGTTCGATTTAGCGCGTGAAGTAAACCGTCTGAAGAGCGAAGACATGGCGGCGGCGAATGGGTTGGCGGCGGAGCTGCGTAAACTGGCCAAGGTATTGGGCCTGCTGCAACAGGAACCAGAACAGTTCCTGCAAGGTGGCGCGCAAGCGGACGACTCGGAAGTGGCAGAGATTGAAGCGTTGATCAAACAGCGTAACGACGCGCGTGCCGCCAAGGACTGGGCGCTGGCAGATGCCGCTCGCGATCGGTTGAACGAGATGAATATCGTGCTGGAAGATGGCCCGCAAGGCACTAGCTGGCGCCGTAAGTAAACTAATAACTTATTAAGCTAATAAGACCGGGTGGCGTTTGTCACCCGGTTTTTTTATGCCCTAAGCATGGGCTTCGCTGAGCAGCCGCTGGTTGATGTAATCAATGGCTTGCTGCGGATCCATTATCTTGTTCACTACGTTGGTGACGCCCTGGCCGATAATGATCTCCGCATGGCGCAGGTTGAACAGCTCACCCTGTAAACCCCTGGATTCACGGATGCCGGTACTAGGGTCATCCCGTAGCAAATTGAACCACGGATAAAGATGCAGAATGCGCTGGTTCTGATAGATGCTGTGGTGGGCGCTGTTACCGCCCAAAAGCACCAGATGCTCGGTAATTTCAGCCGAATACAGCCAACGGAAGAACTGTTCTACCTGCACTTTCTTATCACTGAAACGAGACATGCCTAACGAGCCACCGCCCATCTGCGGGAGGTTGCCCGGAACCGGCGCGTAACCAATTGCCGGTGATAGAGGGCTATGGGCGACGTCGTTGAACAGGTTCATATACATGATCAGCATCGCCAGTTGGCCCTGCTCAAACTGGGCCACCGCAGCATTCCACCATTCACTGTTCAGATTGGTGGTGACGGTAAGCTGTTGCTGATATTGCCGCAACGCTTCGATGGCGAATTCTGCCTCCAGTTGTACCGGTTTGTCTTGGTGCACTAACCGCCCACCTAACGCGTAATAGCGCAGCAGATACTCGGTAGCAATTAACCCGGAACTCCCGAGAGTCGTTGATGAACCTATCGGACGCTGCGGATTACCGGGTTGATGAGTCGCCGTGAAAAAGGCCGTAATGTCATCAAACTCGGAGAAGCTGGTCGGGATCTTCAGCTCTTTGCCCGATTTCTCATAGAACATGCGTTTGACCGTGGGGTCTTCGAACAGATCGCGGCGATAGAACAGCAACTGGGTGCTGGCATCAAACGGTAACGCATAGGCTTTGCCGTCAATCTGGCTGAAATGATGGCCAACCTCTGCCGAGAAGTTTTCCAGCAGCTCCGGTAGATCTGGCGCGATCTCTGCCAACGGCGTGAGGGCCTTTGCCGCAAACCAGGGGAGGCAGGCCATATCGATACGCAGCAAATCGTAATAAGGATGCAGATGCAGATTCGAGAGGATCTCAAACACTTCATCATAAGGATAAACCGCGAGATTAACCTTGATGCCCGTCTGGCGATAGAAATGCGGCAACAGCTTTTTTAGCGCATCGGTGGAGGGGCTAGGCAAGATCAGCATGTTCAGCGTTTCACCCTGCTCAGAAACGGCGGGCATGGGTTGAACGTCGAGAGCAAAGCCGCGGCTATCCAGTATCTGCTCATCGGCCAGTGTCACTAATCCGCAGATATAACGGGCGATTTCCAGACCCAGCCGGGCGTAATCCATCTGATAGTGGTACTGATTGGCTACTACGGCGGGTTCGTTATCGCTGAGTTGCCAGATCGGCGGGCAGGGGACCGCGCTACCCAGATAGGCCGCCTGCGTCAGGCAACGGGCTTTTTCACTGTCTTGAGCAATCAGTACCTGTGGCGGCTGGCCAGCAAAAAAAGCGAAAGCGGCGGTGTGACATTCACTGGCCGGTGACGGAACGACCGTTAACTGGGTCGATGGGCTTAACTGTGCCAGCGTAGCTTTCAATGCCTCGACAAAATACTGGCCGTTGGTATAAGCGAGTGGCTCACAAAGCACGCCAACGTGCGTGGGCTGTTCGCGGGCGATCTCGCTGGCAATGGCTTGGCCCGCCAGGCAAAAGTTCAGGTTGAATGTGGCCTTGGCCTGCGCTGGATGGCGATAGACAAACAGGATCTGCTCCGCTGGCAGTCGTAGCGTCTGATAATAGCTTTCGCTGTCGGCAAGGCAGGAGACCGTAACAATGGTTTGGTAGGATTTTGCGGCCAGCGTCTGCAAGATATCTCTTTCGGCAGAGGGCAGGTCGTTAGTGACGTAAAGATCCAGATCGCCTGGGAAAGAAGATCGTAACGATTGCTGAAGCCCGCGGTAGAGTTGGTGATACTGCTCGCTGTTGATATCGGGCAGGATCAGCGCAACGCCACTGCTTTTGCTGGCGCGTAGCGACTGCGCCTGGGCATTGATCTGATAACCCATTTGCTGGGCGGCCTGTTTGACCGCCTCGATCTTTTCAACGCTGACATTGCCGCGCCCGTTGAGCACGTTGGAAGCGGTGCCGTGAGATACCCCCGCCAGCTTCGCTATATCCTTGATAGTTGCCATTTTCCCACCGCTTTGAGCCGCCTGTTTTGATGCTAACACCGGCATGAGCGCTCCGCTATCTCGATTTCTATCCAAGCATAAAATTTGGATCGTTCCATAATTAAATGACGGTTATTTGTACTTAATTAAACCGATTTCACAAAATTGATGAAAAACGAAATAATGACCAGTGGTTATTTTTAGTTAATTGATTTTGCTCAATATTAAATTAAATTTTTGAAGCCGATCACCAATATGCATTGCAGTGTTAACCGTTTTTTGGCCTCAGGATTATGATTGACACGTTCCAAAATCACCTTCATGGTTCACCTTAACGAAGGCGATAGGAGCAACAGGTCAGTAATGTACTGAATAAAAAGGATAAAAAAATGAAAATACATTTCCTGGGATCGGCTGCCTCTGAAGGGATCCCCAATCCGTTTTGCCGCTGTGAACATTGCCAACAGGCCCGTTTTCTCAAGGGGAAAGATCTGCGTACCCACTCTTCGGCGATTATTGATGATGTGATGTTGATCGATGTCGCCCCGGAGTTCAGCCAACAGCTGTTGCGTGATGGGCTGGACGCGAGTGGCTTCACCGACCTGCTGTTTACCCACACCCATCCAGACCATTTCAACGTCGGTGAGCTGTTTAGCCGCATGGAGGGCTACGGCTTCGATATCGACCATCCATTGGAGATTTTTGGTAACGACCGGGCGATCAACGGCTGCGCTGCGGTATTACCGGGTTACAGCAAACAGCGTTTTGGTTTCCACTGCCTGGTGCCTTTTGTCACCGTAGAAAGCCATGGCTACAAGATCACACCGCTGCTGGCTAACCACGCCAAGTGGGAGCTCTGCTACGTGTATGTGATCGAAAAAGACGGCCAGACGATTTTTTATGGCCATGACTCCGGCTGGTTCCCTGAACTCACCTGGCAGTGGCTACAGGGCAAAGCGTTGGATTTAGTGGTGCTGGAATGCACTTACGGTTTCAACGGCGACGATCGCACCGACAACCATATGAGCCTGGAAACCGTGTTTGCCGCCCAAGAGAAGCTGCGTGCGATGGAGTGCCTGCATTCAGGCAGCCAGATCGTGGTGTCGCATATTTCTCACAGCGGCAAGTTGCTGCATGAGGAACTGGTGGCGGCCTGCCGTGATAAAAACATCACCGTTGCGTATGACGGCCTGACCGTTAACGTGGCATAGGGGGAGATCTCATGGACTTTAACAAGACTCCTCGCCTGCTGATCATGATGTTTGTGCAGTATTTCATGCAGGGTGCCTGGAATATGACGATGGGCCTGGTGCTGAGCACCTACGGCATGTCCGCCATTATTGGTTCATCATATGCGTTGCTGGGATTGGCAACGATACTCTCGCCGCTGTTTATCGGCATGGTTGCAGACCGCTTCTTTGCTTCGCAGAAAGTCATGGCGATCCTGCACCTGATTAACGCCGGAGTGATCCTGTGTGTACCGCAGTTTATCGAGGCGCATGACACCACCATGACGTTGGTGATGATCTTCCTGGTCGGGCTGCTGTTCTATCCGACCACCGCGCTGGCCAACAGTATCAGCTTTAGCCATATCAACGGCGTGAAGTACTTCCCGGTGATCCGCGTATTTGGCACCTTCGGCTTTATGGCGATAGGTTTCATCATCGGGCAGATGGGATATTCCGGCGATACCATGACCTGGTACATTGCTTCGGCCGCTGGGGTAGGGTTGGGGCTGTACTGCTTTACCTTGCCGGATACACCTCCGAAGGCCAAGGGCAGCACCTTCACCCTGCGCGATCTGCTGTGCCTGGATGCGCTGTCGTTATTTAAAGATCGTAACTTCTCCATTCTGATGCTGAGCATCTTTGTGTTGATGATCCCCAAAACCGCCTATTCCGCCTATATACCTGTGTTCCTGAAAGCGCTCGGGTTTGATAATGCCGCCTCCATGATGCAGGTCGGGATCGCCTGTGAAGTGGTGTTTATGTTCCTGCTTTCATTCTTCCTACTGAAAGCGGGCTTCAAGGTGACGTTGATGATGGGCGCGGTGTGCTGGATCATCCGCTCGGTGCTGTTCTCCCAGGCTGCGCTTGACGCCAACATGACGTTTGTCCTGATTGGCCTGATGCTGCAAGGCTTTTGCTGGGACTTCTTCTTTACGGTAGGGGATATCTATGTTGACCGTAAAGCACGGCCCGAAATCAAAGCCCAGGCACAGAGTCTGCGCTTTATCGTCTCCAATGGTTTTGGCTTGCTGTTTGCTTCCACCATTTGCGGCCAGATCTTCAACAACACCGTGACAGAGCAGGGGCCGCAGGCGTTACCGCAGTGGGAAAGCTTCTGGCTGTTCTCGGCGATTATCGCCGCCGTTGTCTCAGTCTTCTTCTTTATTTTCTTCAAGGACGATCTTTCTAAACAGAAAACACCGGCGGCAATGAAACCCGCGAAGCAATAGGAAGCAACATGGACAGCTGGTTATCGGTGCTGGGCGGGTTGGGGCCGCTCCATCTGGCGACGGTAGGCAAGATAGTCGCGGCGTTTGTTCTGGGGGGCGTGATTGGCCTGGAACGTGAATCCAAGGGCAAGCCCGTTGGGTTTAAAACCTGCGTGATTATTGCCGTCGCCAGCTGCGTATTAACGGTGGTGTCGATTCAGTCTGCGGAGTATTACGCCGAGATATCCGTCAACATCCGCAGCGATCCCATGCGGTTGGCCGCACAGATTATCAGTGGGGTGGGCTTCCTGGGCGCTGGGGTGATCTTGCACCGGCGTGATGATGCCATCTCAGGTCTGACGACCGCCGCGATCGTTTGGGCATCGGCGGGAGTGGGGATTGCCTGTGGAGCCAGTTTTTATTTGCACGCAATCTTGGCTACTGCACTGTTTTTACTGGCGATAAAAATCAGCCCCTATATTTTCCTGCTGCAATCGAGGAATCAATATCTAGGGAAGGTCAAGGTACGGCTGATACTCGATGAGCAGGCAGGGTTAGCCAGCTTGATGGCCCAGCTTAATCAGCAGAGAAACCTGATTGATGCGATGACGATACGTGACGTCAAAAAACACAAGATTGAAGTTAACTTTAAGCTGACGGTAAGGAAAAGGACGACTCTGGACGAACTGTATGGCTCGTTGCGCGCTATGCAACACGTGTGCTTCGTCGCATTGGAGCATTAGCGGGTTTGAGCGGATCAAAAATGCCGGGTAGCTTAGCCGACCCGGCATTTTTTTCCTGGCGGTTGAACAATCAGGCTTTAACCGTGACGCTCATGCCTTTGTAGCTGACCTTCTGGCCATCAACGATCTTGCAGCGCTTACGCGTTTCGACCTGACCGTTTACTTTGACCTGCCCTTCGGCGATCACTTCTTTCGCGGCACCGCCGCTGTCACACCAGCCCTGGAACTTCAGCAGATCGCACAGTTCGACATGAGGGTGACCTTCCAGATTGAAAATTTCCATACTGCCTTAACTTAGTTAGGTTGAACGTCGTGAAATTCCTCGCAGGCTTGCAAGGTATTTTGGATCAGTGTAGCAACGGTCATGGGGCCGACGCCACCTGGAACCGGAGTAATGAAGGCCGCACGTTCGCTTGCGGCTTCGAAGTCTACGTCGCCGACTACTTTACCACTTTCCAAGCGGTTGATGCCGACATCGATCACGATCGCACCCGGTTTGATCCAATCTCCTGGGATAAACCCAGGTTTACCCACGGCCACGATCAGCAGATCGGCATTTTCGACGTGATGGCGCAGGTTTTTGGTAAAGCGGTGTGTGACGGTGGTGGTACAGCCAGCCAGCAGTAGCTCCATACTCATCGGGCGGCCAACGATGTTGGAGGCACCCACTACCACGGCGTTCAGGCCATAGGTATCGATGTTGTAGCGTTCCAACAGGGTGACAATGCCGCGTGGGGTACAAGGGCGCAGTTTAGGCGCACGCTGGCACAGGCGGCCGACGTTGTAAGGATGGAAACCGTCCACGTCTTTATCCGGGCTGATGCGCTCCAGCACCTTCACATTATCAATGCCTGCAGGCAAAGGGAGTTGCACCAGAATGCCGTCAATTTCTTTATCGGCGTTTAATTTGTCGATCAGCGCCAGCAGTTCAGGCTCGGTGGTGGAGGCGGGCAGATCGTAAGAGCGGGAGATAAAGCCCACTTCCTCACAGGCCTTGCGCTTGCTGGCGACATAAATCTGCGAAGCCGGATTCTCACCAACCAGTACCACCGCCAGGCCCGGCGCACGCTTGCCAGCCGCCAGACGTTGTTTCACTTGCTCAGCCACTTCGTTTCTAACCTGCTGCGCAATCGTTTTGCCATCAATAATCTTTGCTGCCATCAGTGAGGAAATCCATCATTTAAGAAAAGCGGGGGATGGCGCTATTTTGGCAGAAGAGAGGCGCGCTGTCAGGCTTTCGATCGGGTTAATGCAGAGAATAAGCACACGATTGCGTAGCGGTTTATACATTTTTTACACCAACGGAATGATCCTCTACGCTTTTTTTACCTCCAGTCTTTTAGGCTTAACCCATCGCCCCTGGCGTTTGGGGCCTATGGAGGCAGGATCATGCAGACGATTACTCGGCTCTATCCATTGCATCATCCTGGTGGAAATCCAGCAGATGAACAGCGGCATATTGGTGAAACGGTGTTTGATTCTTCCCTACATCCGGCGCAGGTGGCGTTGTTGCAGGCGTTACATCGGCTTTGTAAGCCGAAAGAGGGTCGTCCTTCCTGGAGCCAGCGTATGGCGCAGTGGTACAAAAGGAGTTTCCAATGATGCGTAGCGCTCTTTTACTGTTGGCATTGCTGTTTGCTACGCCACTTTGCCAGGCATCGATGAATACCTTGGCAGCCAGTAAGTTGCCGAGGGCAATGCTGGCGCAGGCCTGTAATGTGCTGAACGTTCCGCATGCCGATTGGGGGGATATCAACGCCGTGGTGCGATCGGCTCGTGCCTGTTTGTCGCAAAAAGCAGGGCAGAGGGCAAACCCACGCCCATTTGCACCAGCGGCTGAATCAGAAGGGGTTGATGAGGCGGTATTGTGGCAGGGGATTAGCGTAGCCAGATCATCGCGTTAGGGTGACTTATCATAGCTTTTGTGTGCGAAAAATCGCCATAAAGCACCTCTGCCACCACCACAGAGTCAAAAGGCATTGACTCAATAACCTCTGACCGTATAATCCAACTCCGCAACCTCGGTTGCCGCATCCGCATTTCAATGCGCCCTTAGCTCAGTTGGATAGAGCAACGGCCTTCTAAGCCGTAGGTCACAGGTTCGAGCCCTGTAGGGCGTACCATTAAAAATCATAGACTTACCTCCACAATCAGATTGCTACATTTTCCAAAAGTGCCAGATTAGTGACATTGCCCGCCAAGACTTCGTCAATTTTTCTCGCATGTTCGGTTAAGTGAGAGGAGGAGAGGTGCGCATAACGCTGAACCATTTCTATGCTTTCCCATCGCCGCGGTTTACCTGAGTGGATTGAGCGCAGCCAGTTAAAACAATTGCTATAAGGCACAAAATTAATTTACCCATAAAAAGCCCTAATAATTAGTTGAGGATGGCTAACACTTTCCAATAACATCGCCGATGAAAGATGACAATTGGCTCCAATGTGAAGAACTAGCCCGAGTTTTAGTGTAGAGCACTTTCCCATCAGGTGTAATCGCCCATGTCTCGATGAAGGAGTTACTTTTACCGTGAGATTCTCCAACCAGAGAAGTTGATGACACAGGTGAGTACGTAAGTCCTGATTCATATGCATCACCAACTGAAGTAAGGCTTGCTGTATTCCCATTTATAGAAATATGGTATGTCCCAGCGGCCTCATCTTGTTGAAGTTTGTACTCAGGACTGAATTGAGACTGGCCTTTCAGGTTGGAAACCACCCAGCACTGAGCATTAGAAACGCATGGCGCCAGTAACAAAGATAACGCTAAAATTTTATATATATAGCTCCCGGCCGTAGCGTTTAGCATTTGCCTGTTACATCACCAACAAATGCTTTGGAGGAGTCAAACCCTCCCCATCCGGTTAGGACTTTTGTCATCATTACCTTTCCATCATTGTTGATAGACCACGTCTCAACCGCCTCACCAGAATCAGACTGAGATAATCCAATAAGCGTATTTTGGGATATAGGAATATATTTTATCCCTCCAGCGTCCGTGCCGTTTGTCACAACGGAGGAGTTTTTCTCATCAATTGTTATCATGAACGAGCCGCTAAAACCGTCATCCGTTCGTTTGTAGGCATCATCCTTCATGAATGTTGAGCCTTTTAAGTTCGACACAACCCAGCACTCGGCGCTAGCGGGTAGTGAGGCCAAGGCCAGCATGGCAATGATGATCTTTTTCATCCCAGAGTCCTAACTGATTATTTTTTATCAGCATACATCTGCACGAGCGTTTCGAAAACCATCTTCTTGACGGTTTCGGCCTGCTGAGCGGCTAACTTTTCCGTGTCGCTAAGGTAGCCAATAACAGGTGAAGGCCTGGGCATGGCATCCTGAACAATCTGCACCAGCTCCGCATTGAGCGAGCGGCCATTGAGTGCTGCACGTTGCTTAACCTTATCCTTAAGTTCTTTAGGTATATACTTGTGGTGTACGGATATTTTCTGGCTTGGGTATATGCTCCCAGTCTGGGTGCATGACCAACATTTTCCCTTTTCTTCCTCAACCAAATCAACAAAGTAAAATCAAAATAAGAGGATTTGACCATCATGACTCAGATTTTTACTTTAACACTTTCTCCTTCTCTCGATAGCGCGACGACAACTCCCAAGATCTACCCTGAAGGGAAACTACGCTGCACCACCCCCATTTTTGAACCTGGCGGGGGTGGCATCAATGTTGCCCGTGCCGTTGTTTATCTTGGTGGGCAAGCCAGTGCGATCTTTCCAATTGGCGGGCCAACGGGTGAGCATTTAAAAGAGTTGCTTGATCGGGAAGGCATTGTTACAGAAACGCTGAAAGCTCAGGACTGGACACGGCAGAACCTGCATGTCCATGTGGATAATAGCGGTGAACAGTTTCGCTTTGTTATGCCAGGGGCAAGGGTTAATGATGCCGAGTTTGACCAGATTTTGTTGAAGGTGCAGAAGATCCCTCATGGTTCAATTTTGGTGATTAGTGGCAGCTTGCCACCGGGCACCACGCTGGCAAAATTAACCGACCTGATTAAGCAGGCGCAAGCCATGGGATTGCACTGTATCGTCGACAGTTCTGGGGATGCTTTACAGGCCTGTCTGGATGAAGGGGGGCTGGCTTTGGTAAAACCGAATCAGAATGAGCTGTCTGCGCTTATCGGGCGGTCATTGGAGCATCCTGATGATGTCCGGGCTGCCGCTAGGGAGTTGGTACAACAGGGGGGAGCTGAGCGGGTTGTTGTATCACTCGGCCCTCAAGGAGCTCTCGCCGTTGATAGTGACACCTGTATACAGATAGTCCCGCCACCGGTGAAGAAACTTAGCACCGTCGGGGCCGGTGACAGCATGGTAGGCGCGATGGTGTTGAAATTGGCGAACGGGGCTGACCTGGTGGATATGGTTCGGTTCGGCGTCGCAGCGGGCAGTGCGGCCACGCTTAATCTTGGAACGCGGCTCTGTTCACTGGCGGACACTCAGCGCCTGTATGACTACATTTGCAAAAGTTCGCGTGGCTGAGCCTGGCAAACCAGGCGATGCGGGTTATTTTGCAATAGGATTAATCATCCGTAAGCCGCTGTGCGCTGTGAGGACTCCCGCGAAGGTACGTAAAGTGGTTGTGAAAATGCTGGTCGGTTAATTTCCCTCGCCCGGTGGCGCTCGCTTCCGGGCTACAACTTTTGTACCTCGTTTCATCATTTCGTGATCCAGGCTAAAAAATTGCCCCTTGCTGATTTTTCCCGGTTTACCTCTCCGCGCATCGCGGCATAGTATGAGAGCTAAATTAATGAACACTGTTCTATAATATAGAACAAAATAGGTCAGCAAGGAGATCTCATGCAGCATACCGCGCAGTTCTCGGGGATTATTCCGCCTGTCTCCACCATTTTTAACGCCGATGGCCAGTTAGATAAACAGGGTACCGCCGCGCTCATTGACGACATGATTAACGCTGGTGTCGACGGATTGTTCTTTTTAGGCAGCGGAGGCGAGTTCTCCCAGCTCAGCGCCGAAGAGCGTAAAGCGATCGCCGAATTTGCCATTGATCATGTGGATCGCCGGGTGCCGGTTCTGATTGGTACCGGCGGCACTAACGCACGGGAAACCATTGAACTGAGTCAGCACGCGCAGCGCGTGGGTGCGGATGGCATTGTGGTGATTAACCCTTATTACTGGAAAGTATCTGAAGAGAACCTGATCCGCTATTACCAGCAGGTGGCGGACAGCGTAACGCTCCCTGTGATCCTCTATAACTTCCCGGCGCTAACCGGTCAGGACTTAACGCCCGCGCTGGTCAAAACGCTGGCCGATTCTCGCGGCAACATCTTGGGTATCAAAGATACCATCGACTCCGTGGCCCATCTGCGCAGCATGATCCTGACCGTGAAAGCGGCGCATCCCCACTTTACGGTGCTGTGCGGTTACGACGATCACCTGTTCAACACGCTGCTGCTGGGCGGCGACGGGGCGATCTCGGCGAGCGCTAACTTCGCGCCGCAGGTCTCCGTCAAACTGCTGCAGGCATTCCACGACGGCGACCTGGCTCAGGCCGCCAAATATCACCAGACAATGCTGCAAATTCCGCAGATGTATCAGCTCGATACGCCATTTGTGAACGTGATTAAAGAGGCGATTTCGCTGTGCGGACGACCGGTTTCGACCTATGTACTGCCGCCTGCGAACCCGCTGGATGAGTCGCGCAAGACGCAGCTGAAAGCCCTGCTGCAACAGTTGAAACTCTGCTGAATCGGAAGAATAAGATGGCGATAGAGACTATTTTCACCCCGCAGGACGATGCCTTTTATTCGGTCACGACCCATGCGGCCGGCCCGCAGGGTGCGCTGCCGCTGACGCCGCAAATGCTGATGGAGTCCCCGAGTGGCAATCTGTTTGGCATGACGCAGAACGCCGGAATGGGCTGGGACGCCAATAAACTCACCGGCAAAGAGGTGCTTATTATTGGCACTCAGGGTGGGATCCGCGCGGGCGATGGTCGCCCGGTAGCGCTCGGATATCACACCGGACACTGGGAAATCGGCCTGCAAATGCAGGCGGCGGCAAAAGAGATCACCCGTAACGGCGGCATTCCGTTTGCAGCGTTTGTCAGCGATCCTTGCGACGGGCGCTCGCAGGGGACGCACGGGATGTTCGATTCTCTACCGTATCGTAACGACGCCGCTATCGTCTTCCGTCGTCTTATTCGTTCGTTGCCCACGCGCCGCGCGGTGATTGGTGTTGCTACCTGCGACAAAGGTCTGCCCGCGACCATGATTGCGCTGGCCTCCATGCACCATCTGCCGACCATTCTGGTGCCGGGCGGCGCGACGCTGCCGCCGACGTTTGGCGAAGATGCCGGAAAGGTGCAGACCATCGGCGCGCGCTACGCCAACCATGAACTCTCGTTACAGGAAGCAGCTGAACTGGGCTGTCGCGCCTGCGCGTCGCCGGGCGGCGGTTGTCAGTTTTTAGGCACTGCTGGAACTTCTCAGGTGGTGGCCGAAGCGCTCGGGCTGGCGTTGCCGCACTCGGCACTAGCGCCGTCTGGGCAGGATGTATGGCTAGAGATTTCCCGCCAATCGGCCCGCGCGGTGGCGCAGTTGGACGATCGTGGGATCACCACGCGCGATATCCTCACCGATAAAGCGATTGAAAACGCGATGGTGATCCACGCCGCGTTTGGTGGCTCGACCAATTTGCTGCTGCACATTCCTGCTATCGCCTATGCAGCGGGATGCACGATCCCGGATGTCGACCACTGGACACGCATCAACCGTAAGGTTCCGCGCTTGGTGAGCGTGCTACCGAATGGACCAGACTATCACCCGACGGTACGCGCGTTCCTCGCGGGCGGCGTGCCGGAAGTGATGCTCCACCTGCGCGATCTCGGCCTGTTGCATCTGGATGCCATGACGGTGACGGGCCAGACGGTAGGGGAAAACCTCGACTGGTGGCAGGCGTCCGAGCGTCGCGAACGTTTCCGTCAGTGTTTGCGCGAGCAGGACAGTGTCGATCCTGATGATGTCATCCTCCCACCGGAACGCGCCAAAGCCCGCGGGCTGACCTCAACGGTCGCTTTCCCGGTGGGGAATATCGCGCCGGAAGGATCGGTGATCAAGGCGACGGCCATCGATCCGTCGGTGGTGGGCGCAGACGGCGTTTATCGTCATACAGGCCGGGCGCGAGTGTTTGTTTCCGAAGCGCGGGCGATCACGGCCATCAAAAACGGCGAGATCGATCGCGGTGATATCATGGTCGTCATCGGCGGAGGCCCGTCCGGCACCGGGATGGAAGAGACTTACCAACTGACCTCGGCGTTAAAGCATGTCTCCTGGGGAAAAACAGTTTCGCTGATCACCGACGCGCGTTTCTCTGGCGTGTCGACAGGCGCGTGTTTTGGTCACGTGGCCCCCGAAGCGCTGGCTGGCGGGCCGATTGGTAAGCTGCGCGATAACGACATTATTGAGCTCGAGGTGGACAGGCTATCTTTAACTGGCCGGGTAAATTTCATCGGCACAGCACAACATCCGCTGACGTCGGAAGAAGGGGCGGCAGAACTGGCACGCAGAACACCGCATCCGGAATTACACGCGCATGATTTCTTACCGGACGATACGCGACTGTGGGCCGCTTTGCAGTCGATTAGCGGCGGCACCTGGAAAGGCTGCATTTATGATACCGATAAAATTATCGAGGTTATTAACGCCGGTAAAAAAGCACTCGGAATGTGAATGATAAAATTAAAAATTCTGCCTGCGATAATGTTTCGTGGGCAGTTTTATCATGCCTGTAATATAGCGATATTTAAAAATAGTTTTTTATAAATCATTAAAATTAAAAGTATAAAACTATTTTCAGTTTTCAATGATATAACGACGATTATCACAAAAGCAAAATATCATAATTCATAAATCAGATATGACCATTGCTGGTTAATCGATCGTTTACTTACACTCTATTAACACGAAATAGTCATGTCAGCACACGAAAAACGGGTGTATTCCTGAAGATGCACCAGGTATTGATCTTGCCTGGAACAGGTCCCTGACGTTTGCACATTTCCACTTGGGGGTAATAATGCAATTAACCATGAAAGATAAAATTGGCTACGGGCTGGGTGATACCGCCTGCGGCTTCGTCTGGCAGGCCACCATGTTCCTGCTGGCCTATTTTTATACCGATGTGTTTGGCTTGTCTGCTGGCATTATGGGGACACTGTTTTTAGTGTCGCGCATACTCGATGCCGTGACCGATCCGCTGATGGGATTGCTGGTGGACCGCACCCGTACGCGCCACGGCCAGTTCCGCCCGTTCCTGCTGTGGGGGGCGATCCCGTTTGGTGTGGTCTGTATGCTGACGTTCTATACGCCAGACTTTTCCGCCAACGGTAAAATCATCTACGCCTGTGTGACCTACATTTTGCTGACGCTGGTATACACCTTCGTCAATGTCCCATACTGCGCCATGCCTGGCGTTATCACTGCCGATCCGAAAGAGCGTCATGAGCTTCAGTCGTGGCGCTTTTTCCTTGCTGCCGCCGGATCGCTGGCGATCAGTGGGATTGCGCTGCCGCTGGTGGGCATCATCGGCAAAGGGAATGAGCAACTGGGCTACTTTGGCGCGATGTTCGTGTTGGGGCTAAGCGGTGTGGTGCTGCTGTACGTCTGCTTCTTTACCACCAAAGAGCGCTACACCTTTGAGGTGCAGCCGGGCTCGTCGGTGTCGAAAGATCTGAAACTGCTTTGGGGCAATAGCCAGTGGCGGATCATGTGCGCATTTAAAATGATGGCGACCTGTTCTAACGTGGTGCGCGGCGGGGCAACGCTCTATTTTGTGAAATACGTGATGGATCACCCGGAGATGGCGACGCAGTTCTTACTCTACGGCAGTATCGCCACCATGTTTGGCTCGCTCTGTTCGTCCCGGTTGTTAGGCCGCTTCGACCGCGTGAAAGCCTTTAAATGGATTATTGTCGTGTACTCCCTAATCAGCCTGCTGATTTTCATCACACCGGTCGAATACATCGCGCTGATTTTCGCGCTCAACATCCTATTCCTGTTTGTCTTTAATACCACCACGCCGCTGCAATGGCTGATGGCGTCCGACGTCGTGGATTACGAAGAGAGCCGTAGCGGCCGCCGTCTGGACGGGTTGGTGTTCTCCACCTATCTGTTCAGCCTGAAAATCGGCCTGGCGATTGGCGGTGCGGTAGTCGGCTGGATCCTCGCGTATGTGAACTACTCCGCCAACAGCAGCGTGCAGCCCATTGCAGTGCTGACCACTATCAAGACCCTGTTCTGCGTGGTGCCGGTGGTGCTCTATGTCGGCATGTTCATCATGCTCTCGCTCTACAAACTCAGCGATGACCGCGTTCAGGCCATCAGCAAGCAACTGCTTAAACACCGTGCGGCGCAGGGCGAGGATCTTCCCACTGCGGCGACGGCGGTATCCCATTAAGAAGGAGGCAATATGTACACCATCACTAACCCGATCCTGAGCGGATTCAACCCGGACCCGTCTCTGTGCCGTCAGGGCGAGGATTACTACATCGCCACGTCCACCTTTGAGTGGTTTCCCGGCGTGCGGATTTATCATTCCCGCGATTTGAAAAATTGGTCGCTGGTCAGCACGCCGCTGGATCGCGTGTCGATGCTGGATATGAAAGGTAATCCCGATTCCGGCGGCATTTGGGCACCCTGTCTGAGCTACGCCGACGGGCAGTTCTGGCTGCTCTATACGGACGTGAAAATCGTCGATTCACCCTGGAAGAATGGCAAGAATTTCCTGGTCACAGCGCCCTCCATCGAAGGGCCGTGGAGCGAGCCGATCCCGATGGGCAACGGTGGGTTTGACCCGTCAATGTTCCATGATGACGATGGCCGTAAATACTACATTTACCGTCCGTGGGGGCCGCGCCACCACAGCAATCCGCACAACACCATTGTGATGCAGGAGTATTTCCCACAGACGCAGCGATTATCGCCCGAGCGCAAAACTCTATTTACCGGTACGCCACTGTGCTACACGGAAGGCGCGCATCTTTATCGTAAAGAGGGCTGGTATTACCTGGTAGTGGCGGAGGGCGGCACCAGCTATGAGCATGCGGTCGTAGTGCTGCGATCAAAAAATCTCGACGGTCCGTACGAGCTGCACCCGGACGTGACGATGATGACCAGCTGGCATCTGCCAGAAAACCCGCTGCAAAAGAGCGGGCATGGCTCGCTGCTGGAGACGCATACCGGCGAGTGGTATATGGCGTATCTCACCAGTAGACCACAGCGTTTGCCGGGCGTGCCGCTGCTGGCCTCTGGAGGGCGTGGATACTGCCCGCTGGGGCGTGAAACGGGGATCGCGCGCATCACCTGGCGCGACGGCTGGCCATACGTTGAAGGCGGCAAACATGCGCAGGTTAACGTGCCTGGGCCACAGATGTCAGAGAGCCAAACCGTACTAACGGCAAACTGGCGCGATGATTTTGAGACATCAACGCTCAACTCGGAGTTGCAAACGCTGCGCATTCCGTTCGACGACTCCCTGGGATCGCTGAGTGCACGTTCGGGCTTTTTGCGCCTGTACGGCAATGATTCCCTCAACTCGACCTTTACCCAGTCCACCGTGGCGCGGCGCTGGCAGCACAGTGCCTTTCGCGCCGAGACACGCATGGAGTTCGCCCCACGACACTTCCAGCAGAGCGCGGGTTTAACCTGCTACTACAACAGCAAAAACTGGAGCTATTGCTTTGTCGATTTCGAGGAAGGGCGGGGAAGAACGCTGAAGGTGATTCAGTTGGATCACAACGTTCCGTCGTGGCCGCTTCATGAGCAACCGATCCCCGTGCCGGAAGACGCGCAGAGTGTGTGGTTGCGCGTTGACGTCGAGAATTTAGTGTATCGCTATAGCTATTCGTTTGATGGCGAGCAGTGGCAGACTGTGCACATCACCTATGAGGCGTGGAAACTGTCGGATGATTATATCGGCGGTCGCGGATTCTTTACGGGGGCGTTTGTCGGGCTACACTGCGAAGACATCAGCGGTGACGGCTGCTATGCAGACTTTGATTACTTTAGCTATACGCCTGCCACGGCATAAGCCCTCAGGCCGGGTAGCCCAGCGTTCTTGAAAGCTGGAGCCCGGCCTCTTCCAGCATCCCCCGGAAGCGGGCGAATTCGTCATCGTCCACCCGCGAGGTTAAGGTCGACAGACTTAGAGCCGCAATCACGCGGGATTCATGATTCCAAACAGGGACCGATACGCATCGCACGCCCTGTTCGTTCTCTTCGCTGTCCAGGGCGTAACCCTGCGCACGTGTTTGCGCCAGCGCGGCCAGCAGCGCCTCATGTGACGTTATCGTCGTAGGAGTGAATGAGGTGTACTGATAGCCTTCGAGCAGCGCATGGAGATCGGCGTCGTTGAGCCAGGCGATCAACACTTTGCCGATGGCGGTGGCATGGATGGGCAGACGACGGCCAATACGGGAATAAGCAATCGCCGCCAGCTTACCTTCGATTTTCTCGATGTAGACGCCTTCGCGCCCGTCGAGAATGCCCAGATGGGTGGTCTGCCCGGTGCGTTGCGACAGATCCGTCAGCCAGCCCTTCGCCTTCTGGCGAATATCCATGGAGCTCACCACAAAATGGCCGCGTTCCACTAGCTTCATGCCGAGGCGATATTTGCTGTTTTCGGGGTTTTGATCGATGTAACCGTGCAACTGTAGCGTTTTGAGCAGCGAGTGGAGCGTACTTTTGCTCAGCCCCATTTGTTTACTGATGTCAGTGATCTTCAACTCCGTCGCCTGTTCGTTAAACAGGTCGAGGATCTGTAAGGCACGTTCAACAGACTGAATAATAGGCATAATGAAGGACCGTCCACGCTGAAGTTCAGGTAAGAAAGTACCTTTTTTTCGCTGAAAAATCAATCGAGTGGAGGTAGACGCAAAATGGCAACGCAAATTGCCGTTTTTAATGTTTGTTCCCTCGCCCTGTGGGTTGAGTGATCCCCGGTAGTATGGTCAGTATCCCATGAACATATTACTGTAATTATTTCCTAATTTTTTCAGCGTATTAACCATACTCATCCGTTTCACTGTTCCCGGTCTGTCTCTCAGGGCCTCCCCAGCAAGCCCCGATACGACAGGATCCTTCAACCTTGGCTGAAGGTGAGTGTAAAACCCCAGTAGCGTTGGCAATATGCCGGGGATCTCCAGTTCATCTCCATGCCCCACAGATTTTTGTACAGAACCTAAAGACTGAAAAACTGATCTTTGCCCCGGGCTTTAGCTACGTAGAGAGCTTTATCGGCATGTGTCAGTAGTACGTTAGGCAAGGGCAGTTGGTCAAATGTATGAACTGAAAAACCGATGCTTATAGTCAAGTATCCAGTGCTGGAAGCGGAGTGCGGTATTCTCAAATCTCGCACCAGTTGGCATAGCGTCTGCACATACAGCGTTGCCTGGTCTTTCGTCATGCCATTGGAGAGAATGACAAATTCTTCGCCGCCATACCTGGCGACAAAATCAGACCCCCGCTTGAAGGACTTGCTTAAGCAATCCGCAACACGTATTAGCGCTTCATCGCCTGCCTGATGTCCATAAATATCATTGAATGATTTGAAGTGATCGACATCGATCATGGCGAGCGTCAATGAGTCGCCATTACGGATGGCAATTTTGCATTGAATGTCGAACTGTGTATCAAAAAAGCGACGATTATAAATCCCGGTGAGTCCATCCTTTATGGAGAGTTGCTCGAAGTGTATTTTCATTTCCTCGAGGGACCGATGCTCATCACGAAGCTGTTGCTGGATTATCATTCTTGGTGTTACGTCTTTTTGGATCCCGATAAAATTGGTTACAGCCCCACTCTCATCATGAATTGGCGATATGCTTAACTCGTTCCAAAACATAGTTCCATCCTTGCGGTAGTTTCGCAAGGTTACAAGGCAGTACTCACCTTTTTTAACGGCGTTGCGCACAATCTCCAGCTCTGGCTGTTCCCGATCGTTATTTTGTAAGTATCGACAGTTGATGTTGGTGATTTCTTCGAAGGAGTAGCCGGTCATTCTCTCAAAAGCCGGATTTACAAAAATCAAAGGATTGTCGTCTATGGCATTGTCAGAGATGGTGATGCCGTCTCGTGAATCCATAACCGCCTGCTTAAGAATTTCAATCTTCATACCAAGTCCGTTAGTGGGATCGTAGGGAGAACGTTGTTGGTAAGCAACGTAGCATCAAGAGATCACACGTGATCAAACCAATTTTACAAGTGTAGTCGTTGAGAAAGGTGCGTGTCCGTTTTTTGACCTTGTTACAAACTGGAGCCAGAACTGAGTCGTTCCTGTCAAAAAGAGCTCAGGGACTGAGAACCTGAATCCCAGTCCTTTGAGTAATGCCAAAACTCGGCGTAGGTTGTTAATGCCGTTCACTTACACATAGGGGGATCGGGTTCCACGGCTGGGTGCAGATTTCGCCAGACACGGGAGCATCAGTACGGTGGAAATAGCCAGCTCAGAATACCGTTGCGGATGGCCCCGTGAAGGCATTTTGGCTCGTCGTACCCTGCTTGGATAGTAGACTTATTAATCCAGAATACTTTTTATACGTCGGCGATATTCCGCTGGCGTTATCCCATTGAAGCGCCGAAATGCCCTGATAACGTTATTCGAATGCACGAATCCTACTTTTTCCGCTAGTAAATATAAGGGTTCATCCGTGTTGACAAGCAGTTGCTCAAAAAGATTCATTCTGGAACGGAAAATATACTTATACGGTGGCATACCAAAGGTGTTTTTGAATACGCGCGAAAAATGAAACTTGCTAAGTGAAACCAACGACGCCATCTGATCAAGAGATATGGGCATATGCAAATTATCCATGATGAAATCTCGTAACGTCGCTTTCCTCGCAGAGGAAAAAAAACCGCCCGATCTCACCTTGCTCACAATGAGTTCCGAATGGTTTTTCAGAACATGTAGCGAGAGAAGTGATGCAATCGCATCAGTATATAAGCTTCCTAGTATGCTGGGGCTCGCCATTTCTTCTTGTAGCTGAAGTGCTAATTTCAGCATCAAATCATCCACCACACCCATTCTTGGTATCAATGTTACCGTCGTGTTTCTACCGTCTATACCCTGAGCCTCTTCTTCCAACGAACTCACTGGCAACAAAATTCGATAAATCAGCGACTCTTTCGAAGAAAATGACTTTTTTCCCCAACGCCATGCAGATCCATTTCTCCCCGCTGGAGCGATATACCATTCATTGTTTCTTTTAGTATATTTACGCCATGGTTCCTGATTAAAACTGACTTCACCGTGTTCAGTCTCCCCACAGTACAGCACCAATTGATGTTGTGCCGTTGCAGGCCTGAGGCATTCATCCACAGAGGAGGGCTGCTTGTGAAGCATGGCTGAAATATTTAGCCCATCACAGTGACCAGAGTCTGATATCACATCCTCGGAAGGTAACTTAAAGAGTTGGTTAACCGAAATATCTTTTTCTACTCCACGAAAATTGCTCATCTTATATTTCCCTATCGCTAAGTATCCTTAGCGTAAGTGTAACAGTTGGCTATAATTTGTTCTTGGTTTTTAGCGTGTCTTGATAAGATTTTGGCTTATGGTTGAAAATAAACCAAGCTAAAAAAGCGGCTGTGATACAGAGAATCAACGAAATGTAGGCAATTGAGGTGAACCCTTGGCGATTGAATACATAGCCGTACGCTAGCCCACCGATCATCGTTCCACTATAAGAAAGCGCGCTGTACATGCCTAGCGTGGCCGTTTTGTAAGAGGAGCTTAATTGGATCAACAAACTTACGATTACATTCAAACCAAAATGATTTGCCGCTCCCCAAAGTAAGCAAGCCACCAATAACAGATAAATGCTTGATCCACTCACTGACAAAATGGCATATATCAGCGATATAGTAATAAAAATAATGCAGGCTGAGGATTGCGGGCTGAATTTATCGATCCACCGAGCCTTAAGGCTAGCCACACCAAAACCAATGCCGTAGGCCATGGTGATAAGCCCAGCTAGAGCGGCACTATTATAAAAGCTGTCACGGGCAAATGAGCCAACGAACGAATAGAGCCCATAAAATGACGTCATGTAGAGTAACGTTACAACGAACATAATCAAAATATCAGGATTTTTACGATATTCTTCAAACGGAAAACCAAGTTTATCCGCTGGTGTATCAATCACTGGTAGCCTTTTGCTGAACAGTAAGAACACCAGCCCCAAGACCGTCATTAATCCATAAGCCACTCGCCAGTTTGTTATATCGGCGATCACTGCGGATAAGGGAATACCTATTACCATGGCAAGCGACCACCCGGTGATGACTTTGCCCAGCGCCTGAGACTTTTCCCCTTCTGGTGCCACATCCGATGTTAACGTATAAATAGCGGGCAGCATCAAACCAGCAGCTACGCCTGCTATTGATTGAGCAATAGTGAGCATCCACCAGGATAGCGAGATACCGCTCAGGGCAATCCCTACGATCATCAACATGCCTGCATAACGTATTGAACGCGTAATACCTATTTTTCCCGCATAGGGTGCTAGAAATAATGAGGAAAGTGCCGTAGCACCACCATAGGCGGAAATTGCCCGGGATACCTGCGCCGTAGACGCGGAGAGGCTTGATGCAATATCGTTCAGAATCGGGCTGATTAAGAATGAATTACAACCAATGATCGCCACTGAGACCATTAATATCATAATACTTCTTCCCGACTCTTTATTTGATAGCATAATTCACTTCCGGTTTAGGATTCGTATTTTTCTCGTGTTCTTGGATGGTATTTTATTAGTATGAATATTCCCTCGTTTCATAATTAGCCGCAAACGTAAACACAACGTGCTCCACTATTTTAAGCTAATCATCTTAGTCGTGAGAGAGGCTTAATTTTTGTATGATTCAATAGTAGTCTTTTTTTCGTTTATTAGTTGTTCATTATTGCTCAATAACTCTCTCATCTTGCTTAAAGTGAGCCTAATCGATACCACGGATTATCCAAACGGGCGCCGCATGCAGTGCCCATTGTTGTGAGTAAGTGAGGGTTATGTGACCTCTACCCTATGGCTGATTTTGCTTTTCCGCCGCCATTGCTGGCTGCTCCACCTCCAGCAATTCATAAATTGTTTTGCCCACCTTTTGGAGCGCTTGCTCAATCTCGCGGGTCATGGGCTTGCTGTAGCTGAGCCGTAGGCAATTGCGGTATTTTCCGGCAGCAGAACTAATAAAACCGACGGCAATCTGTATGCCCTGTGGCAACAAACAGCGATTCAGACGCAGGCTATCGAACCCGTAAGGCAGCTCCACCCATAACATAAAGCTACCTTGTGGCCTGCTCAGGCAGGTATTCGGCGGGAAATACTTCATGATCCAACCCGTCATAATGTCGCGATTACGTTGATATTGGCGGCGCATGCGGCGTAAATGTTGTAGATAATGCCCTTGCTTGATGAATTCAGCCATTGCCAGCTGTGGCAAGGTGGGGACCCGCCCAGCGGAAATGTACTTCATATGTAACGCTTTTTCTAAGTAACGCCCCGGTGCAATCCAACCAACCCGCAGACCGGGCGCGACGGTTTTAGAGAAGGAACTGCACAGCAATACACGGCCATCATCATCAAACGAGGCAATGGTCGGCGGGCGTGGGTATTGATAAGCGAGTGCGCCGTACACATCGTCTTCTATAATGGCCACGTCATAGCGTTGAGCCAGCGTTAACAGTGCTTTCTTGCGCTCATCCGGCATGTTGTAACCCAAGGGGTTATTGCAGGTCGGTGTCAGTTGGATGGCTTTAATCGGCCACTGATCCAGCGCCATTTCCAACGCTTCCAGGCTGATCCCCACCACCGGATCGGTTGGGATTTCAATCACCTTCATCCCCATCCCTTTCAGGGTCTGCATCGCACCATGAAAGCTGGGGGAATCCACCGCCACAATGTCGCCAGGCTGGCAAACGGCCCCTAGCGCAATAGCCAGTGCGCCATGGCAGCCAGAGGTAATAATGATATTGTCTGCCGATTGATGATTGCCGCTGTCCAGCATCAGGCGGGCAATCTGCTCACGCAGCGCCGTGGTGCCGTAAATACTGTCGTAATCCAGCACTTCCTCGCTTTGATGCAGGCTGATACGGGATAGCAAACGGCTGAGTATTTTCAGGCCTGGGCCAGACAGGTCCGGTGTGCCGACGCCCAGATGTAGCACATTCTTTTGAGTGCTCCCCCGTAAAAACTCCAACGTATTTTCCCACTGAGAAATCTCGACAGGCCGTTGTGCATGGCTGCATAGCGCGGGTAAAGCAGGAAGATTTGAGCTACAGCGCACGAAGTATCCCGATTTCGGCCGCGACTCGATCAGCAGGCACTCTTCGAGCTGCCGATAGGCCTGCTGTACGGTGCTGATACTCACTCCGTGCTCGTCACTCAATACCCGAACGGAAGGCAGCCGTTCTCCGGGCACATACAGCCCTTCTTTGATGCGTTGGCTAAGGATATTGGCCAATTGTTGGTAGCGAGTCATGGATATCACCTGATAAAGAGAGAAGGACCAGTACAGATGGCGCTGATTTTTACCATTCAGACTGTTTAGCACATATCTGTATGGAAATAATAGCCGCTATTTGCATCTGTAATGTTTTTCAGCCAAGCATCATGCTAAGGGCTCATCGACTGACGGGGAGCTGATTATGAGTAATATTGTTGAAAATCAAATTAATGGCGGCTGTTTGTCAGCTGAGGGAACAAAAAGCAAACGCCGTAATATTTTTGTCCGTTTAGGGTTAAAAGCATACAGATGGGCAAATCGATGGAATGAGCGGCGCAAAGCTGCCAATACCCTGGCAAGGCTGAATGGCGATCAGCTAAAGGATATTGGTCTACGCCGGGATGATATCAAGCGAGACTACAGCCGTCCGTTCTGGCGCTGAGCTGGGTTAAGGAGAGTAGAACAGAGAGGGGGCCATAGAAACCTCATCTCAGCGGCATGCAGCGCCCCATAACCGGCACTGACAAAAAAAGAGGTGGCAAAGACTACCGCCACCAAAAGTCAAAGTCATAGGAAAAGGGAAAGCTTAATGCCAACGTGGCAATGGCTGAATGTAAGGGGTGCAATATGTGGCGCCCCTTGCGCCATCGCAGTCTCGTTAAGGGTAAAGCTTATATTTCTCACGCAACTGCAAATAGCTATCCACCGCTGGTTGCCACTGGGCCTCGATGAACTGGACCGTTTCATCAACGGACAGTTTTCTTTCGCTTGCGTCATTCAGCAACGTCACCAGTTTGCTGGTGCCGGTGAGCTTGGCCAGCCACTGAGGGCGTATCAAGAAGAACTCCTCCTGATAATCCAGGTACTGCGCTTCTTTTGCCGCAGGGATCACCATCTCATAGCCCGCAGTCTTGAATTTGAACCACCAGTCGACCAGGTAACCTATCGTTGGCTTAACCTGGCTGATGTCAGTAGCTGTCAAAATCTCCCCGCACACCTCCTTGCCAGCCTGTGGCCAGCCGGTTTTCTGCTGGCTGATATCCACCTGATAGCAGGTATTGACGTAAAACTGGCGAGTAGGAAAACCCAGTTGTTCAAACGGATGGTCTGAACCTCTGCCCATGTTGACGCTGGTGGCTTCAAACAGCCCCAAAGAAGGGTAAAGCTGGATAGCCAAATCGCTGCGCAGGTTCGGCGATGGCCGTACTGGTAGTGAATAAGGGGTGTCATGCTGGTAGTTAGCCATGCTGATAACCATCAGATCTTCAGCGGGAAACTGATGGTCTTTGTTGCCAAAGCTCTGCCAGTGGGTATCGTTGAAATTCGTCAGCCAACCTTCGCCGGTGATCATGCGGGCAAACTCCCCGGAGGTGAGTCCGTGCACCATTGGTATCGGATGCATACCAATCCCCGAGATGTTTGCCTCCTCAAGAATAGGGCCATACACATGGCTGCCGAGCGGGTTGGGCCGGTCGAATACCATCATTTTCTTATGGTATTTTTGCAGGCTTTCCAGCATGTGGTGCAGGGAAATGGTGTAGGTAAAGAAACGAACGCCCACATCCTGCAGATCGTAAATAACGATATCGACATTGGCTAACTGTGCCTCGGTGGGATGGGCTCGAGAACGCCCATCCTCATCCCGACCATACAGAGATACGATCGGCAGGCCGCTGTGCTTATCGATATGGTTATCGTCGCCCAGCCCGGCATCGGCATTACCACGGATACCGTGTTCTACCGAGAACAGAGTGGTCACGGTAAATTGATATTTTTCCTGCTCGGCGAGCAATTTGTCGATGGTGTGTTGGCCCTGTTTATTGATTGAGCTTTGGTTCACCATCAGGCCGATGCGCTTATTTTTGAGCAGTGGCCCATAGGTTTGTTCCTGGTCGACGCCGAGCACTATGCCTGGTACAGCGCTGACATAGCCAGCGCTGAGAGCAAACGACGAGCACAGGAATAACACTGTCAGTAGCAGATGCCTCATTCCTTATTTCTCTCTATTAATGGGATCAATTGCCCGTCAGAAGTTATGCCGTAGTTCCAACGCCCAGAACCAGAAGTTGTTGCTGGTTTTATCACCGTTCATCCAGGTTTGTTCCGGGCGGTAGTAACTGTCGACAAACAGCGACGTCTGCTTGGTAAACGGATAGATTGCCTGGAAGCCGTAGCGGCTTCGGTCTTTCTCTTTATACACCGTTTCCTGGTTTCTGGAGTCGCGGAAGCTTTGCGTCCCTTTAGTCAGCGCCAGGCGGGTATAAGGCATTAACATCACGCCACTATCGAACTTGTAACGGTAAATCGCCCACAGGAAATGCTCCTTGTTATACAGCGTATTGACCAGTTGCTCATCGATATACAGATAGTTCAGCCAGAGGGAGTTTTTCTGGTTAAACGTCAGGTTTGCCCCCGCGAAGTGCTCATTGATCTGGCTCCAGTCGCGTTTGTAAACCCCATAATCTCCTTTTGCCCGCGCATAATCCAACTTGCGGTCAATCAGGCGGAAGGAGAGGCTGGCATTAAAACTCAGGCTATCAGAGTACTTATAATAGGCTTGCGGACGGATCCAGATCTCGTGTCGCTCCTCACCCTTGCGGATATCCCCTTTGTATTCTGGATCGGCCAGTGCCGGGTTGCTGATGGACGGATAATGCCAGTTGTCGTTACGATAACCGAGGCGCAATTTGGTGTTGCCAGTTTTCCCTGCCAGAGTAAAGGGAAAGGTTCTGGTGACGCCTGCCTGCCAACGTGTGCGGTCATATTCTGGCGTATTATCCAGATAGGTTTTCAAAAACTGAACGTCATACAGCCATAATGAATCATTCTGGTAAATAAAGGCACCGACATAAGGCGAGGTAGCTACGCTGCCACGGATATATTTCCAGCGATCGTCACTGTCTATCTCCTGCTCGGTACCAATATAGGTATCAAAGCGCCAGGTTTGTTGGTGAACTTTATCCTGTGCTTCTTTCTTTTCTTTTTCTATTTGCTGAATGCGTTTATTGAGTTTGATGATCTCCTGATCATAATCCGTCTCAGACTCATCAGCCAATACCGGTTGTGCCATGAGAATAGCACTGAAAATCACTAGCCCTGTTAAGATCTTCATGTTTTACCTTCAGAGATATTATAATGCCGTTAATCCGTAACCGCGTGGGTAGAGCACGTTATTATTATCTGGTGTTTTAATATCAACCGGTAATTTACCGTGAGGCGTTGCAAGACTATCCCCTGTAGGCCCCTTGAACAGCGTTCTTAAACCACTGCGAATGTTGGTTTCCAGGCTGTTGCGGACGTTATTGGTCACATCAAAACCGGTGATGCCATAAATCGCAATATTGGCCTTTACGTCAGATAAATAGGCAATGTCATACGGGTTGCGCGTAGCAATAACTACCAGAGGGATATTTTGCTTATTGGCGACGTCGATGATGCGCTGGGCATTGACTGGGTTGAGCTTCAGGTTATAGGTGGCCAGGATAACCAATTGCTGACCTTGCAGTTGCTGCTCAATTTCTTCTGTCGTTAATGTATCCTGATCCAGCTTAACCACCTGATCCTTTACGTTTAATCCCACTTTCAACTCATTGGCAATCTGGCTCAGATGCTTGTTGATTAACTCATTGCGTGGGCCTTCGTCCGAAAAGACCATGATGTTGTTTTGTGGTTTCAGCGCATAAGGCAGAACCTGCTCATTTTTGATCAGCGTAATGGCCTGCTCCGAAATGGCGTTTTCCAGATCCTTGTGCGCCTTGGAGGCGACAATGCTTTCAGCCGTGGCAGTATCATGAGGCGCAGGGGAGATGCGCTTACTGAGCTTGGTATAAATCACCCGCTGCGCAGAATCTTCAATGCGTTGCTTCAGCACCGGATCTTTCTCCGCTTCTGCCTGCAAATAAGCATACAGTTCGCCGAGTTGTTCAATGCTGGCGCTGTCTTTAATCCCTATTGGCATCAAGACGATATCATTACCGGCTAAAATAGCCTGCTTGATGGACCAATGACGATCAAAATTGCCGGTAATGGCCCCCATGTCCATGGCATCCGTCAGGATCAGCCCGTCAAACTTGAGTTGATTACGCAGGGTATCGGTCAGGATCGCTTTGGATAAGGTGGCCGGGGTACCGATTTTCTCTCCCTTGATGTTGGTCAGGATGGTGCTATCAAGCGCTGGCACCACCACATGGGCGGTCATGATGGCATCGGTATCGGGCATTACGTCGACAAAGGGTTTCAGTTCGGTCTGTTGCCATGAAGCCTTATCCGTGTTGACGCTGGGGAGGGCAAAATGGGTATCCGAGGCGACGTTGCCATGCCCAGGGAAGTGCTTCAGAGAGGTGAGCACCGGATATTGATGAATACCCTCAATATAACTACGGGCTAATTGCCCAACCAGAATGGGGTCGTCCGAATAGGATCGGACGCCGATGACTGGGTTATTCTGATTGTTATTAACATCGACCACCGGCCCAAAGTTAAAGTTAAACCCAAGGCTGCTTAACTCATAACCATGGATATTCCCGGCTTGTTTGGCTAAATCGGCCACACCGGTAGCACCCAAGGCCATATTACCCGGCATCTCGGTGCCTACACGTAGACGAGTAACATATCCGCCTTCCTGATCGGTACTGATAAACAGTGGTAAATTAGTCCGTGCGTGTTGGAAATTATTAATCAACTCAACCGTTTGTGGGGTATTAATCAGGTTTTCACGGAACAGGATCACCGAGCCTAAATGATAGTCAGTCATCATTTTACTGACGTGGGTATTCATCTCAATAAAAGGCGTTTTACTTTCGCTACTGTTTTCATCCCAAGAACGAATGTCCACCATCAGCATTTGTCCGAGTTTTTCTGCCAAACTCATGTCGGCAATGATCTTTTCAGCCGCGTCTTTGGGGGAAAGCCACATCTCTTTTAGTTGGGCTTCTGGAATAGCGGCAGCATAGCTTCCGGCACTAAATAAAAAGATGACCGGTATTATTTTTTTCATGGGATGACTCCGAGGTATCAATTTCCGGCGATTGTACATTCCAAACCAGGTAATAAAGTGATAATTATCACAGTTGATCGATTCGTGTTTGTGATGCGTAAAGGAATAATGCCGGTTTTTTATACCAGCATTGTATCGCGCAGCTTGATTGGTAAAGGGGGCGAGCAAAGAATAACCCTTTAAGGGCAAGAATATCTTGCGGTAATTATTTTAATCTCGTCATGAAAAGTTAAGATAATTCTTGTCGTTGTTTTAATGGTATTCGGTTTTTTCTGGGGCTCAGTCGTCCAGGTTATTAATGGTCATGCTCGCATTCAGCACCAGAGGTTTGGCGCTCTCTTTGCGTTGTTGCATTAACGCCAGGAAAATCAAATCCGTCAGGGTATTCTGTGCGGTTCTGGACGAAATCGAAGAACTCCGCCACTCGTTTTCATCAGAGACACTTTCCAATACATAATCGGCTATTTTGGCTAAAGGATTTCCCTTGTCGCCGGTTATGGCTATCACCGTGGCTCCCTGCGCTTTTGCCATGGAGGCGGCGATATGCATATCTTTCCTGCGGCCACTGAAAGAAATCACGATTTGTACGTCTTTGGCGGTTAGCGCCTGCGCGGTGGCAATCTGGACGTGAAGGTCGGCTTCCACCAGGCTCAGGATACCGATCTTTTGTAATTTATAGCTCAGATCTTTGGCGGTGAGGCCAGAGCCCCAAATGCCGACGATCTGCACGCGCTGGGCGTTATCGATGGCATCGACCACCTGTTGGAAAATGGCGAAATTAATCCTTTTTGTCGTCTCGACGATTGCGGCATTTTTCTCATGGGCCAGCTTTTGTGCCACAACCATCAATGAATCTTCCGACGAGATGGCGTTATGCAAGGCCTTGTGCGGAGAGGACTTGAACAGGTTATTTCTACCCAACTCCTCACTGATGGCAATTTTCAGGGCAGGGAAGCCTTTCATACCGATTTTCTGGCTAAACTTGACGATGGCAGACTGGCTGACCCCCGCATCTTCAGCAAACTGGGAAGAAGACATGCCCAGGACGGCTTCCGGGTTATCAAGGATATATTTAGCGATTTTTTGCTGGTTTTCGGCCAGGCTTGGCAACAACCAGGTGATTTCGTTCAGGACTGACATCAACAATATCTCCACTGTGTGTAATAGATTATTCCAGTTCGGGGGCTTTTCATTCCTTTGACTTATTTATTTGAAATTGTTGGAAATTAAAGTTTAAATGGCGGTTATTTTTCCGCTTTATTCCTGATTTAGCTCTCGGCGAGAATAGATTTACCGTGACGATTATCACATTTGCCGAATAAATAATTCCTTAACATTGTCGCAAATCTTAACCCATTGGAAACCTCCATGAAGATAAATTTAAGCCAGATGGTGACGGAAAGCCGCAACCCGGCCAGTTCGCAAATTGATACGTTGCCCACTCTGGATATGCTCGCAGTGATCAACAGCGAAGACCAAAAAGTGCCGCTGGCGGTAGCTGCTACCTTGCCAGCAATCGCCAGGGTAGTGGATCTGGTGGTAGACGCTTTTGCCAACGGTGGCCGATTGATTTATTGCGGAGCGGGCACCTCTGGCCGGTTGGGGATCCTGGATGCCAGCGAGTGCCCACCTACTTACGGCACGCCGCGTGAGCAGGTAGTTGGTCTGATTGCCGGGGGCCATGCCGCGATTTTGCAGGCGGTGGAAAATGCCGAAGATAGTCCGCAAATGGGCGAGCAGGATCTGCGTAATCTCGGTTTCAACGCGCGTGATGTGTTGGTCGGCATCGCAGCGAGCGGCCGCACCCCTTATGTGCTGGGGGCAATAGCTTATGCCCGTAGCGAGGGGGCGACTGCCGTAGCCATCTCATGCAATCCGAATAGCGAAATGGGTCAGGCAGCCGATATCGCGATTGAACCGGTGGTAGGCCCAGAAGTGGTGACAGGTTCATCGCGGATGAAAGCGGGAACGGCGCAGAAGTTAATCCTGAATATGATCACCACCGGGGCGATGATCCGCAGCGGCAAAGTTTACAGCAACCTGATGGTCGACGTGGAAGCCACCAACGCCAAGCTTATACAGCGCCAGGTCAATATCGTGGTCGAAGCCACGGAGTGCAGCCCTGAAGAGGCGGAAGAGGCACTTAATCAATGTCAGCGCCACTGCAAAACCGCGATTGTGATGATCCTCGGCGGCTTGTCTGCACCTGAGGCCAGCGCGGTTTTAAGTAAAAACAAAGGATTTATCCGTCAAGCACTGCAAGGGATACAGGCATAACCATGGCGAAAATAACCGTTCCGATGATAGAGCAAATTTTACTTCTGGTAGGTGGCAGTAAAAATATCATTATCTGCGGTAACTGCATGACCAGGCTGCGTCTGACGTTAAAGGATCGTCAGCAAATACGGCTTGATGAGTTGAAGAAGATCCCTGGCGTGATGGGGGTAGTTAACGGCGACGATCAACTGCAGGTTATCCTCGGCCCTGGCAAAGCGCAAACTGCCAGCGAGATGATGAATGCGTTGTTAACGGCGCAGCCGCAGCAGGAACGGGGGAATGCCGAGCAAGCTGACTTGCAGGCCTTGGCAAGTGAAAACAAGCAGCAGATGAAAGCCAAGCAAAATAGCGCGGTGCATAATTTCCTGACTAAGTTTGCCACGATTTTTACGCCGTTGATCCCAGGTTTTATTGCCGCAGGGCTGTTGTTGGGGATCGCTACCCTGATGCAGCAAACGCTGATCGTGGAGGGGGCGGCACCGGCCGCATGGCTCAAAGGGCTGATCGCTTACATGAAAGTGTTCAGCATCGGTTTGTTTACCTTCCTCAGTATCCTGATCGGCTTTAACACTCAGAAGGCCTTTGGTGGCACCGGGGTTAACGGAGCGATCATCGCTTCGCTGTTTGTTTTACGCTATGTTCCCGAAGGAACTACCGGCTACTACGCAGGGATGAGCGACTTTTTTGGGCTGGCGATCGACCCACGCGGTAACATTATTGGGGTGCTACTGGCCTGTATCTTGGGCGCATGGATCGAAAGGCAGGTGCGCCGGGTGATCCCCGATAATCTGGATATGATCCTGACTTCGTCAATTACCCTGCTGATCACTGGCGCCATTACCTTTGTGGTGATTATGCCGGTTGGCGGTGAGTTGTTTAAGGGCATGTCATGGCTGTTTATGCACCTGAACGGCAACCCGTTCGGTACCGCCATTCTGGCCGGGTTGTTCCTGATCGCCGTAGTGTTTGGCATTCATCAGGGCTTTGTGCCGGTTTACTTTGCCTTGATGGATGCACAGGGCTTTAACTCGCTGTTCCCTATTCTGGCGATGGCCGGTGCAGGGCAGGTGGGAGCGTCACTGGCGCTGTTTGCTCGGTCACCTAAAGGCTCTTTGCTGCGTACCCAGATTAAAGGTGCCATTTTCCCCGGCCTGCTGGGGATTGGTGAGCCGCTGATTTACGGCGTAACCTTACCGCGCCTGAAGCCCTTCGTTACCGCCTGTCTGGGTGGTGCGGTCGGTGGGTTCTTTATCGGTCTGGTTGCCTGGATGGGGTTGCCGGTGGGGCTGAATACGGTGTTTGGTCCTTCGGGCCTGGTGTCGATCCCATTAATGACCTCAGCCAAGGGGATTTTTGCCGGCATGCTGGTGTATGTCGCCGGTATTATGATCTCCTATATCGCCGGATTTATTCTGACCTGGTTGTTTGGCAGTAAAGATGTTGATTTAAGCTGATTTAATTTGTTTTAACTTGTTTTTGGTTGATTTAATACTCTCATCGTACGATGGCCCGGTTTACCGGGCCAGACACTCCTAAGCGGCTACGCTAAAACGGGCGCCGTATATTTCACATCTCTCAATTAATCAATTGTTTAACTAAAGATTGGCATGTATACATTCCCCTGCAAATTCAGCAATATTGCCATTGAGTTTGCGATCTCTGCTTTTAAGCCAACATTTAATTTTTTGTTATAAAAAATTGAAGATATTATTTTTTAATTGTCAACTATTAAATTGATTGGTTTTTCCACGATGTTGTAGACTCTTATGCATCAATGACTATAATTGATGTTAAATTTATTATTCCCTCGTAATTTGAAGAGTGATAGGCATAAAAAAGTAATACCATCGCTCTCAACACTGAAGCTTATTTTATCAGGTGAAAAATGCGTCATCCACAAAGCCCTTTACCATTGGTTAGTCCGGTGGGACTAGCCTTATTGCCTCTAGGGCTGCTACTGATTTGGTTGATATTTCTTAGCCCGCTTGCCTTGCCTAACATGGGCGGAAGCGGCCTGAAACTGCCGCATAATATCCTGACTTGGGCTGTGATGGCTGCCGTCACTGGCACCATCTGGCTGACACTATCGGCTAACTCTCCCGTCTCGCTTAGCGTAACGGCACGTTGGCTGCTGCTGGCCGTGGTGATCCTGGCAATTCCCCTATTATATACCTCGCCACATTGGCTGAGTGCGGGAATGGCACGCTGGCTTGGGTTAGCTGGCGGTTGGGTTTTTTACGTCTCATGGATGCAATATCGCCCACCGCACTTTGCCCGGCATTGGCTATTTTACGCCATTCTACTGGCCGCTGTATTACAGGCGTTGATTGCCCTGTTGCAATTGACTTTACCGGGAGCCGTACCAGCCTGGTTTGACTACCCAATGAAAGATGGCCGGCCTTATGGGGTCTTCCAGCAGGTGAATGTTCTGGCCAGCTTTATCGCTTGCGGATTAGCACTGGCATTGATGCTGTTGTTGTTGCCTGATTTTTCCTTAACCCAGCCAAAAGCAGAACGATACAGACGCTATGCCTTGGGGGTGGTGCTGGTGCTGTTCCCCGCATTATTGGTGTGGTTACAGTCACGGATAGGCTGGCTTGGCGGCGGTATCAGCGGGGCGTTGTTGCTCTGTTTGGGATGGCGGCAGGCAAAAAAGCTCACGGGTATCGCAACAGGCCTAATGCTTTTGGGTATCACTATCGCCTTGATTTTTCAAGTGAGCGGAGGAATTGAAACGGTTGAACACGCCGCGTCAAACCAGGCGCGGCTGATGATGTTACTGGACAGCCTGAAGATGATTGCCGAAAAGCCCTGGCTGGGTTGGGGTTACGGTGGATTCGAATATAGCTTTCAGCACTATCGCCTGGCTGCCGGATTATCCACATTGGGGCTTGGTGTGGTGCGCCATCCGCATAATGAAATCTTGCTGTGGTGGGTTGAAGGGGGCATGGTTGCCTTGGCAGGCATGGTGATCTTACTGTGTGCCGGTATCAGGTTGCTCCGGCTATCCTGGCGAAAAAAAGGCGCAAGCCTGGCGTTGACCATCGTGCTGCTCCCTTTGCTGTTACACAGCCAAACGGAATACCCGTTTATGCTGTCTAGCGCACATTGGGCGATTTTTTTACTGCTGCTGGCACAGTGGGATCGTCAAACCGATAAGGCCTTAGAGCGTGCCACTTTATCCTTGGCAACTAACTTTTTTTTAAGAACCGTAGTGCCCATGGCTTCAGCCGCCGTCTGCATAGTGGCCAGTATTGGGCTATATGCCAATTTGTCTTTAACTACCTTTGAACGTAATCACTTTGCGGATATTCAGCCAGCTCGCCGTGCAATGGCGTTTGATCCCTGGGTGAATACCGAGCGCTGGCAATACGATCAACAGACCCATGCGTTGCTAATGTATAACCAGACCCGCGATCCCCGCCTGCTTGAAAACTATGCCCAATGGGCTCAGGGCTATCTTGCTCAGCGGATTGATAAAAATGTTTATGCTTCATGGTTGGCTATCGCGCAATATCAACAGGATACCGCCACCTTCCGGCATTTACACCAGGAAGCTAAGGCATTATTTCCCACCGACCCACGGTTTTTAACCGATTTGCCTGAGTGAAGTGCGATAAGTTTATACGGGTGTGCACACTATGATCCGTGCGAGCCAACAATGCGCTGGTAAGAGTGGGGTAATCAGTGGGTCTGCTAGCGCAGGTCAGTGGCTTATCATATGCCTGGCTGGTACGGTATGCCCTTTATGGATAGCAAGGAACAGGGAATGTTTGACATTATCAGCGACTTGGTAAGTGTGGTATTCAGAATTATTTTTGGGATATTGGAAGCCATCTACGAAATTGTGAATTGCATTTATTCGTTTACCAAAGGGCGCACTCGGAGACGGGTGGTAATCACCATATTGGTATTTTTGGCATTGCTCGGCCTGCTCTACTGGTGGATTGTTAATGCAAGCCAATGATGATTTAAATGGGCGCAGCATGCTGCGCCCCTAGGTGTCACCACACCTATCAGGCCTTACTACCTTGCCCAACGCGGCCCCAAACCATCTCGCCCTTATGGAACGTGGCGGTTCTTGGGGAAATACGCGCTACCGCCTCGGCGGAGCAGGAAGCATCAACCAGCACGAAGCTGGCATCGTCCTGGGCTTTCGGCCATACGCGCTCACCCTTATCATTCAGCGGCAAGACGTCACCTGTGGCGAGCGCCAACGAACGTGACAAGGTTCCCTCATTCGGGCGGACGTAAAGCTGAGCGTAAAGGTTGGCTTTCTCCAACATGTCGCCCAAACCATACGGCGACCAGTGGTCGATCACGCTGTCGGTGCCAGTCATCAAAAACACGCCTTTCTTGCGCAGTTGGCTGAGCGGCATGTGCATAGTGCCAATGGGTACCGTGGTGGCAATGGTGATCTGCTGTGCCGCCATGCGGGTGGCGATCTCATCCACCTGTTGCTCATTCATCATCGCCAGCGCAAAGGCGTGGCTAATGGTTAGCTTGCCCTTTAACTGTGGCGTTTTCTCAACGGTTGCTACCATGTAATTCACCGCTGCAATGCCTGCCGGGCTGGTTTCGTGCAGGTGGATGTCCACCCCTTTGTTATAATCCAGCGCGATCTGGAACATGCTATCGAGCGATTTTTCCATTGCACCGTCGACGTTGGTCGGGTCCAGGCCACCGACATAGTGCGCTCCTGCCTGCATTGCCTCACGCATCAGCGGCTCTGATTTCGAATACAGCAAGCCATGCTGTGGGAACGCGACAATCTCGCAGTCAAAACCAGATTTGCGACGTGCCAGCACTTCTTGCAGATTCTCCAGGTTTTTCAGGCCGGAAGTCGGCTCAACGTTGCAATGGCTGCGAGCGGTGGTGGAACCGTAGGACTGAATCAGATCGATCAGCTTTTCTGCCCGTTCTTGGGTATAAGGTTGCAGTTCCGGCAGCAGTTTCTGCTCCAGCCTGATCATATCCTTGATGGTGGTGCCCGCCGGGCGATTCAGCGAACGCCATGGGCCGCCGTAAAAGGTTTTGTCCAGATGGATGTGCATATCACGCATGGCGGGCAGCATCAGTTTGCCGCCAGCGTCGTAGACCGGCAACGCGCTGTCTGCATGCTGGCGGTTATCGCGCAACGCAACGATCTTGCCCTGGTTGATCTCCAGCGTTTTCAGTTCGGTGCGAGTGCTGACCGGGGTTGCCCCGTCAAACTCAAAACCCGCCTCTAGCAGCACGTTATCCAGATAATAGTGCGGGTCGGTAATTTTCATACGCTGGTCTGCCTCACAGTTCGCGGTTGCCGGGTTAGCAGCATAACCGACGGAGGAGGTTGCACCCAATAGTGCGCAGGCCGCAGCCACTTTGCCACTATGGCTCAAAAACTCACGGCGACTTTTGTTCTCATTCATCTGTTGTTGCCTCTCAGAGGTTAACGATATGGGTGCCCGTTTCACCGCGCAGTGCGGCGGGGAGGCAATCCGGCGAGGTGATGACGACGCGTTTGCCGCCATCGCGTAAGAACGCCAGGCTGGCGATGATCTTCGGCAGCATGCTGCCAGCAGGGAAGTGGCCTTCTGCCATATAGCGGGTCATTTCGGCCACGTTCACCTGGCCTAACGCTTGCTGATTCGGTTTGCCAAAGTGAATGCACACTTTCTCTACGCCAGTGGTGATCACCAGCACGTCGGCACGGATTTCCCTGGCGAGCAGGGCAGTGGAGAGATCTTTATCGATCACCGCATCGACGCTTTGGTAATCCCCTTGTGAATTACGCGCGACAGGGATGCCACCACCGCCTGCTCCGATCACCACAAACCCTTGTTGCGTGAGTGCCTTGATTGCGTCGGCTTCCACGATTCTGATGGGTTCCGGTGAGGCTACCACCCGGCGATAGCCGCGCCCGGAGTCTTCTACAAACCGCCAGGTGGGATATTGCTGCAATAACGCATCGCGCTGTTGTTCGCTAAAGAAAGCGCCGATCGGTTTGGTGGGGTTGGTGAAGCCGGGATCCTGTTTATCCACTTCAACCTGCGTGATGACGGTTACCGCTTTCTGCCCGCCATGCTGTGCCAGACGGTTGTTGAGTGCCTGCTGAATGAGATAGCCGATACCGCCCTGGGTATCCGCCACGCAGTTGGCCAGCGGGGTCAGCGGCAGCCCTTCATGTTCGTGAGCCACTTCGGCACGGCGCAACTCCAGCCCCACCTGCGGGCCGTTGCCGTGGGTGAGGACGATGTGGTAATCCGATGCCAGCATTTCCAGCACCGAGTCTGCGACCTTTTTCACCGCCTCGGCCTGATGTTCCACGGTCTGACTGGCGTTGTCTTTGATAATGCTGTTGCCACCAATGGCGACGACGACGAGTTCTTTCATCTGGGTTTTCCGATTAAAAAGGCCGTTTAAATAGGGGCGGGAGCTGGTGATTGCCCCTCACCCTAACCCTCTCCCACAGGGAGAGGGGACCGATCGAGTTGGTTGATTTTTCTGCGTAAAAACCCGCCCACCTTGTTTTTTCACCTAACTGAGTCCGTTGATTTTTCCGTGTAATACCCTGCTTTTATTACTCCCTACTTTCCGAAGCTGTACGGGCTAGTTGTGCACTCGGGGCAGCTCCCTCTCCCTGTGGGAGAGGGTTGGGGTGAGGGGGCTCTTGAACTGCGGCGGCCACCGTTTCACGGCTATCGAGAAAATGTTTCAGCACAAACATGGCCGACATCATCAGGTAAGCCAGCGTGAACAGCAACGAGCTTCCCTCGGCAAAGCCCACGGCTGGCGCATGGATCACGCCGAACAGCGCCAGCAGCGCACCGGTTGCCGCCGCCACCGCACCACGCAGCGGTTTGTTGATGATGGCGAAAATCGCGACACATCCCCAAAGCATACTGGCCAGCGGCGCACCGCTACCCAAATGCACCAGCCCCTGGTAATACACGCCTTTGCTATGTAACAACTCAGCGCCCAGCTTGGCTCCCGAGGTGCCCGCCGCCCCCAGCACGCTGTTGACCATGGTTAATCCCCAGTTGGCGATCCACGGGAACAGGCAGATGAAGATCACCGGGACCTCGATTTTCGGCGTTTCCCTCACCACTTGGTTGGCGGTGACCACACCGATAAATACCAGGATTGGCACGATCGCCGTCATCGGGATCACGGCCAGCATAAAGGCACCCAGCCCGAACAGCGGTACCAGGAACATTGTCACGCCGGAAGCCAAGGTGTAACCGATACTGGCGCCCATCGCTTTCCAACCGGCGTGGCCCACATATACGGTCACCGGGAACGGGTTACCCAGTAAGCAGCCGAACATGGAGGAAAGGCCGTTGGCCATCATCACTTTGCGGGTGTTGTATTCATCCCCGGCAGCGTGAGCACTCTCGATGTTCTCCAGGTCAAAGATGTAGTTCGCCAACCCCAGCGGAACCGCAGAGGCCAGATAAGGCAGCGCGTGCGGTAGGCCCTGCATAAAGCTGTCGACATGGAACCCCGGCGGGTTAAAGCCAAAGGAAGACATCGAGGCTTTAATCGCATCCGGGCTTTGCAGGCCGGAGATCCACGCCAGCGCGGTACCGGCGATCAACAGCAGTAAACCGGTCGGAATGCGGGCGAATATTGGCTTTTTGCCAAACCAGTTGATAAAGATCAGCAGCAGCACGATGAACGAAACGGTTGGCGCTTCGAACGCTTGCAGCATCGGGTTCATCGCCAGTAGCAACAGCCCCAAGCCGGAAAGGCAGGAGAGCAGCACGGTGCGCGGGATCATCTTGCGGATGGTTTCGCCGAGGAAAGAGCCGCCCACCAGGATCAGTGCTTCAACAAAGCACCACACCAGGCCGATCGCAATGGCAAAGTCCGCATCGCCGGTCGACTGATAAACCGGCATCAGCACCAGGAAGGTCACGGTAAAAATGGAAGGTGCGCTCGGGCCAGAAGGCAGCGCGGTCACATCGCTCCGCCCGGTCTGGCGAGCCATTTGCAGGCCGAACCAGGTGTAACAGATGCTGGCCATCATCACGGCCAGGCCAAAGGCCGGGGCTATGCGTCCGTAGACAATCTCTTTTGGGATACCCACCACGAAGATGAGTAACCCCATCATGGTGAGCAGGTTGGTCAGGTTATTGGTCATCAGCCCGAAGTAGGCTGCCCAGTCACCGCGTTTCCACTCTAATTTCATTTTGTTCATGGAAAATCCTTCACAGGTCGTTTAACAACTCTCGACGATCCACGGGATCGCCATTGGTCCTGCAGGTGAACAACTCTCTGGTGTCAGGTGGGGCTAACGCTGGGTTAGCCCCGTTATTTTTTTATTGGCAGTAGTGGTCGCGATAACTCAGTATTGCTTTCTCAAAACAGGTGAACGGCGGGTGCACAATCCCGGCACCGATCATGCCGATCCCCGCATCCTTATGGGCGATGGCGGTGTTGATCACCGGCAGGATGCCGCTGCTGCCGACCTTGGTAATATCGATCGCCGTTGGGATCCCCATAAACGACAGCAGGGGAATGGTGACGTTGGGGTTTTCGCCCAGGGTGATTTCACGCATCTGGCGCGAGAAATCGATCGCTTCATCCACCGTGCCCCCAACCAGTGCAACGATGGCCGGAGCGGTCGCCATGGCAAAACCACCAATGCCGTAGGTTTCGGTGATAGCGCTGTCGCCGATGTCCAACCCCGAGTCTTCTGGTTTATAGCCTGCAAACATCGGGCCGATAACCTGCTGTGCCGGGCCGGTAAACCACTGGCCCGGTAACCCGCTGATGCGCAGACCAAACTCAACGCCGTTACGTGCCATGGTGGTAACCACGGTGCTGTACTCAATACCGTGCGCCGCATCCATTGCCGCTTTACACATCGCCATCCAGGTTGGGCCGGAGAAGTAATCGCTGCTGGCGACAAAGTCGAAGACCTCGCGCTGCTGTTCAACCGGGTAGCCCGCCTGGATAATCCACGGCGTCAGCGCCTGGATCAGCAGCGTAGTGCCCGCATTGTTGCGGTTGTGACACTCGTCACCCATATGCAGCGCCTGTGCCAGCATCAACCGCAGGTCGATCTCACCGGCCAGCTTCATGGCATCGCGCAGCATCGGGCCTTGCACATCGCGCATCCAGTTCAGGCGGTCGATCACGCTCTGGTCATTGGCCCCCATGCGCAGGATCTTCGCCATCTGCTCGCTCATATTGGTATAAGCGCGGTTGCCGTAGGTTTTGTTTTCGACGATATGCATAAACATCGATGCAGAAGTCACGCCCGCCATCGAGCCAACGCAGTCGTGTTCATGGCACGGCGAGAAGATGATTTCCCCGGAGGCTGCCAATTCTGCGGCTTCGTCGAGGTTGGCCGCCAGTCCTTCAAACACCAGCGCACCGGTGACCGCGCCCTTCATCCCACCACACATCTTCTGCCAGGTGATCGGCGGGCCTGCATGTAAAATGGTGTTGCGCGTCATACCAGGGACGACGTTGATCGCCTGGTCATAACCTACCAGCACTGGATGCGACTGAATAATGCGCTCCAGCGCCAGTTTGTTGGCGGCAGCGACTTTCTCGGCAAGCGCGGGGGAGGCAATTTGATCGAGGGCCTCAACCACCGCCATATTACCTTGGCCCGGCGGAGTCCAATCGAGCTGGGTCACTGGCACATGCTGTTTTTTCAGGTCATCACTGAACATGGCGATGCCGACGTTAATGACGTTCAGCGGTTGGTTAAATAACGAGTGGCTCATCAGGCTTTCCCTCCTTTACAGACAAATTCACGCGCCAGCAATCCGGTATTGGTGCTGCTACTCGCCCAGATCACGCCCGCATCGGTGAGCATCTGGCACTGCTGCTGTAGCGACGGCGTATCGAGATCGGTGCCCAGCACATAGCCGAGGATCTCCAACGGTCGACTCTCGCTGGACGCAATGGCCTTGGCCTCTTTGATCGCCTCGATCATTACGCCCACCGGATCTTCGTGAGAGCCAAAGCCAAGCACGAAGTCCATCACGATCACGCCGACTTCGGGATCGCGCGCTTCCTGCAACAGACGTTGGATGCGGTTGGTCGGGTCGATCATCGGGTGCGGTTTGCCATTGGTGAAGTCGTCATCGCCAAAGTCGAGGAAGGTGTGCGCCACGCTGCGGTTGAGGTCTTGCAGGCGCATGGCCGGGTCAGGTTGAATATTGCTGTATACGTCGTCGTATTTTTCCAGTGCGGCAAACATCGCTTCGTCGCACAGGGTGCCGCCACAGAACAGACCGCGAATGTATTTTTGCTGCGGCGTCAGTTTGGCACGCACTTCTTCAATCAGCGGCCAGTTGAGTGGATGCAGGTCGAGGGACTCTTCTTTGATGCCGGTAAGCAGCACGGCCTTTAACGCTGCCTGCTTGGTTGCACGCGCAAACTGTAACCCTGGTTCATCGGCTGGTGGCTCATTGCGCCCAAGGAAGCAAACCACTACTGGTTTACGGCAGGCACGGGCACGCTCGAGCACGGTGTGTGCCACGGCTGGGGCAGGGGGCTTGGAGACCAGTACAATCACCTCTGTACCGTTGTCGTTCTCTAGCATCGCTATCGCATCCAGCATCATCCGGCCGCCGATCTTTTCACTCAGATCGCGCCCACCGGTGCCAATCAGCTGCGAAATGCCGCCGCCAAACTCATGGATACGTACGCTCAGCTCTTGGCTACCGGTGCCGGAAGCGCCGATAATACCGATGTTGCCACGGCGAACCGCGTTACCAAAACACAGGGCGGTGCCATTAATGATGGCGGTGCCGCAGTCTGGCCCCATCATCAGCAGGCCTTTTTCATGCGCCAACTGTTTCAGCGCCAATTCGTCCTCGATGGAGACGTTATCGGAGAACAGCATTACGTTGAGATCGTTTTCCAGCGCTTGACGAGCTTCACGTGCCGCGTACAACCCGTTGACCGAGATCACCGCGAGGTTGCTCTCCGGGATATGCGTTTTCGCACTGGCGAGGGTGGCGTAGCGCGCTTCGTGGCGGCCACCTTTATCTTTGTGGGTGAACAAGGCTTCGATCGCTTGCAGGGTTGCCTCATTAGCTTCATCGCTGGCGCCCTTAATCACGATCATCAGATCACCGTTTTTGGCGGCTTCCAGCTCCGGGGTTAACAAGCCCAGATTCTCCAGCACCCCTTTGTTCATCTCCGTGGCCATGGCCACAAACGCTTGTTCAACGCCTTCAAGTTTGTTCGCTTTGGTGGAAATAGACATCAGCGAAACAGAGTCAAACCAGGTGTTGTTTTTTACCACTATCCTGATGGACATATTTTTCTCCAAAATATGAGGTCAAAAGGCAGGCATCGGCCATGCCATACAGCATGTCACAACCCGAACTTGAACCAATCTGTTTAATCTTGTTAATGGTATCGATAATAAGGTGACGATCGTCGTGTATTAATTTTTCTAACAGGTGACTTATCACCTGTCGGTAACGCTGATTGATTGCCGCCTCTAAGGTAATAGCGCTTAGCAGCGTGGTTTTATGTTGTGCTTTTTCCAGCACCGCCAGAAAAACCTCGCGATACTTTTGTACCGGATGACCGGGCAACAGTAATATAGAGCAAAGCCCAACCAGATAATCATCCCCAGAAGGCGTCAGGCCAATGCCCAAACCAATGAGGGAATGTATGGCCTCGTCGGGATCTTCATTGCGCCGTATCGCCAGAAATAACGCATCACGATGCAGTTGTAATAACCTGGCCATTTCCCGATAAAATATATTATCGCCACGGTAATTAAACGGCGAATTACCGGATGAAGCTTTTTGATTAATGCATTCTCCCCATTGTAACCAGTCAATAGATGCCCGGTTTTTATCGGTTAAATACAGGTCAGGTTGCTGCCATATATCGCAGTGGGAAAAATCAACCCAACAATGTTTACCTATTTCAATGCCGCTCTGAGAGAACTCGACGCGATCTCCTGGGCTAAATATCTGGTCACAGTGCCTGAGCGCTATGCGGCAACTATTGGGGGCGTTATCGTACTCGTCGCTTAATAACGTGTAGAGCATGTTCTGCTCGGGGACGAACAGGTTTACCGCGCGGGAAAAAACCTGTTCGACCTGCCCACTTAGCTGCTGGCGGGGGAACGCCACCTCCGCCGATAACGCTGTAATGCACTGCCGTTGCGGCTGTGCGATGGCATTTCTCCTCTGTTAAGCGCCGGCGGCAACCAGCAGTTCAGCAATTTCGTGATAACCTTTTTCACGGGCCAGCGTCAGCGGCGATTTACCATATTTGTCGGTCATATGTGGATTCGCACCGTGCTCGAGCAGTAATTTGACAATCTCTTGCTGTTTCGCGCCGCCATCATTTAACACAATGGCTTCCAGCAGCGGCGTCCAACCGACAAAATTGGTGTGGTTGACGTTAATTTCGGTACGCGTTAACAATTCACGTACAATATCGACGTGGCCTTTTTCACTGGCCGGGGTAATACCCACGCCGCCAAAGCGTGTTAAGCGGTCCAAATCCGGGTTTGCTGGCAATACCAGGCGTAGCAGCGTTAAATCGTTATTCAGGCAGCTCAGCAGGAAGGGGTTAAAACAGGTCTGATCCTGCTTATCAATATCAGCACCGGCAGCGATTAATAATTCCACGCAGTCGTAATGTTTATTCAAGCTGGCAAGCGTAATTGCGGTGCGGCCTTGGCGGTTGGTGGCATTGATATCCGCACCTTTACTCAGGCAGCTTTTCAGCGCGTCGCCGTCACCCTGTTCCGCCGCAAAAAGAAATTCTGTGATTAGCGCTTTATCAGACATATTCTGGCTCCCTGTTTTTTTAGTGGGATTGGATGCTTTCATTGCTACTGAGAATAGCAACAGATGCTGGATAAAAACATCCGCTTAAGAATCATTCATCGCAAAGGGTGTAATTGTTGAAAGTAATTCAACAATAAAGACAAACTGTGCGTCGGCGCAATCTTTCTCTTATGTTTTGCGCCTTTTGCCACGGCAAACGTCCCTGCGGGGAATAGGCTTTCACCTCGCGCCACATCAGGCTCCAAACTAATAATCAGAAGTGTGATTGTCTTCAAATCAGTTGTGATCGCAGTGTTAAATTTTGTTCAATACTGGTTGCGTGCCATAGGATTTACAAATACATTCAACAATGCGGCGGCCCCTCACCCCAACCCTCTCCCACAGGGAGAGGGAGCTGCCCCGAGTGCGTGGTTAGCCTGTGCAGCTTCGGAAAGTGGGGTGCAAAAAGAAGATGTATGGGAGATCATCGAAATCGATCTGTTTCCATAGGGATAGGGAGCTGTCCGGAGTGCGTGGTTGGACCGTTCAGCTTCGGAAAGTAGGGAGTGAAAACAAGAAAGGCGAGGTATGTTGTGACCTAGCCAAAGTGAGTCACGATAATTTCAAACACACTCGATCGGTCCCCTCTCCCTGTGGGAGAGGGCTAGGGTGAGGGGTCTATGAATTCTATTTTTACCGAAGAAAATCTGTTGGCATTTACCACCACGGCGCGTTTTGGCAGCTTCAGCAAAGCGGCCAAGGAGCTGGATCTGACGACCTCGGCCATCAGCTATACCATCAAACGGATGGAAACCGGGCTGGACGTCGTGCTGTTTAACCGCAGCACGCGCAGCATCGAACTCACCGAGTCCGGCTTTTACTTCTACCGTAAAGCGACCGACCTGCTTAACGACTTCCATGCCATCAAGCGCGGTATAGATACCATATCGCAGGGCATCGAAGCGCGGGTGCGTATCTGTATCAATCAGTTACTCTACACACCACGGCATACCGCCCGGCTGCTACAGGTGTTGAAGAAGCAATTCCCCACCTGCCACATCACGGTGACCACTGAGGTGTACAACGGCGTCTGGGATTCCATCATCAACAACCAGGCCAATATCGCCATTGGTGCACCGGATACGTTGCTGGACGGCGGCGGCATTGATTACACCGAAATCGGCGCCATCCGTTGGGTGTTCGCCATTGCGCCCGATCATCCATTGGCGTTTATGCCAGAGCCGATCTCTGAGAGCCAGCTGCGGCTTTATCCCAACATCATGGTGGAAGACACCGCGCATACCATCAACAAGAAGGTAGGGTGGTTGCTGCATGGGCAGGAAGCGATCCTGGTGCCGGACTTTAACACCAAGTGCCAATGCCAGATTTTAGGGGAGGGGATTGGCTTCTTGCCGGAATATATGGCGCGTGAACCGGTAGCGGAAGGGCTATTGGCTACCCGCGCCATTCATAACCCACGGCAGGATTCCAGCATGTTGCTGGCGACACAGCATGCGGCAACCGGGCAGGTCACCCAGTGGATCAAAAAGCAGTTCGCTCCGGGTGGGGTGCTGACCGGGATTTATGGGGATTTGCTTTACCGGGAGTGACTCGGGGATCTTGGTGCCTAAAATTTTCTTACCCTGGCAGAAAGTAAACTGCACCTTAAAGTTGGCTAGTCACAAATTAAGGTGCAGTGGGTTATGGCGAAAACAGCCCCTTCCCATAAATGCGTATTGGGAGTCATCGCTGGTTTTATCAAATAGTGGGTCGATCAGAAACTATATAAAACACCGGCCACTGCATTGATACTATAATCACGGTTGGTCATCGGGCTATCTTTCACCGTGTCGCTCATCTGTTCATTAAATCCCATCAGGAACAGCTGCCAGTCGTTATTAATGGCATAATAGCTGGCGAGAGAAATGTAAGATGTGACGCCACTTTTCGCCCGGTATTGTTGCATTCCGCTGCGCTGTGACTCCCGTTCGCTGATGCCAAAATAGTAATTATTGAAGGCGCGGTTTTGCCAGCGCATGCCGAAACCGGGTACCAGCTGCAATTTGCCAAACTGGAAGCGGTACTGATAGCCGACATCGGCAATTACGCCGTTGCTATAACCCAGCACGTCGGTTGCAATATCAGCGTTAAGGCTCCCCCAATCGGCATGATACTGATAACCGATGCCTGCCATGGCGGTCGCTCGCCGCTTATCCAGCTTCTTCATCGCCGGATCGTCACTATCCGCAGGCTTAAAGCTTAGCGGGGAGTAGTTAACCGCCAAATGCAGATTATGCTTCTCGGAACTCAGAAGATTAATGCCGATCCCTTGGCTATTAATAAAAAACTGCTCCCCTTGATAAGTCACAATGGGTAGCGGCATATATTGTGCATTATAGTCGCGATAGGGTAACTGTTCTGCCAGAACGCCAGCCCCTACCGACCAATCGCCAGCATAGGCATTGCCCGTTAATAATATGGCCGTCAGCGAGAATGGTTTAGCCATTAAAAATGACGTGCGAGTAGATAAAGAAGAATAATCCATCATGATAAACACCCCAGAGTTAGGTCAAAAGGTAGCCATCAGCCGCTAATGAGCCGATAACTAAAGTTCATGTTTTTATTGATACACTAATGAAATGTTATTGTTTTATTTTTAACAGTCTCCTGTTTAATGTAAATAAGCAACGCCACCATTAGCGTTGCAGAGAATAATAGATTGTACCGGAGCCATTTTATTCTTCCCCTTGGATGCTGGCCCCTAAAACGGTGGCAAAAGACCCGGCAACGGCACCGAAGGCGCGCTCAATCAGCAACAGCATGGCCTGCATACGTGCGGCTTGCTCTTCAGGCGTCCAGCTAAACATCTGGTGGCCGAACAGGAACAGCGAACCGGCGAGAATGAACTGCACCGTCGATAGCGGATCATCAACCTGAAATACGCCTTCCTGGTTTCCCTGCTCGACCACTGCCGCAAGAATTGGCCCAAAGGCCAACACCGTTTCAATATTGCTGCGCTCATGCAATGCGCGGTTCTCTGGGCGGTGTAAGTCCTCAACCAAAGCCTGCCCGGCTTCTACGGTTTGATTCTGCGCGGCGATGATGGCGCAGAACTTTTCAATCGCCCCCAGTTGCGGATCGTCAGCAATGATTTGTGAACGGGCAACCATCTCGGCACACAGTTGCTGTGCCAGCGCTGCCAGGACTTCATCCTTGGATTTGAAGTAGTAATAAAACGTCCCCTTGGCGATGCCTGCGCTGCGGACGATGGAATCAACAGAGGTCGACTCATAACCGATTTCCTGAAACAGCTCGCTTGCCGCCTGCAAAATTTCAGCCCGGCGCACCTCTGGCGTTTTCACAGTACGTACCATATTAAAACCCTCTTTTTCGTATGGAGTAGCGCTACGGTAGTAATTGACTGACGGTCAGTCAACAAAAAAATGCAGATTTTTTGCACGCAATGGCCGGGGTGGATATTCCGCAGAATACCTTCCGTATCTGACTACCGCTCCGAACTAGTCACCTCTCCTTTTTGGGGGGAGGGGGGAACATCGAGTACGTGTCATCATTTTGTTTCCCCATCCAACTCCTTATCTTTCAATAACTAATTAGAGTTAGTTCGAGTTTGCGCTGCCTCGCAAAATTCAATCAACAACTGAACAACCTGCCGGAACTTGACCAAAGACAACATTTTTTGTGGGGTCTATGGTATCCCTACGCACGGTGTAATGGCGAAAATCTGTTCTAACAAGAACTTAACGACTAATAAAAGCACTGCTCTCAAGCAGGCTAAATGGATGGGATGCTTATGAATAAGGTAAGCAAGTTATTGATGCTATTTCTGGCAGGGATGTACGCGGTTTTTCTCTCTTTCTCGGCACAGGCAGAGGCGACACCTGCCGCCACGCTGCAGAAGGTTGAAGCCAAGAATGAAACCTTCTCTGCACCTCACCCTGACCAATATAAGTCTTGGCAGGCGACTTCCGAGCAGTCCGATCGGGTAGACGCTTTGGCTGGCGACCCGCGTCTGGTCATTCTCTGGGCCGGATACCCGTTTGCCAAGGATTACAACAAGCCGCGTGGGCATGCCTATGCCATCACGGATATTCGTGAATCCTTGCGAACGGGTGCACCAAAAACGGCAGAAGATGGTCCGTTGCCGATGGCCTGCTGGAGTTGTAAAAGCCCGGACGTTGCCAGGGTGATCGCCGAACAGGGCGAAGCGGCCTACTTCCACGGTAAATGGGCGCGTGGCGGGCCGGAAATCGTTAATAATCTCGGCTGTGCGGATTGCCACAATACCGCTTCCGCTGATTTTGCTGCCGGTAAACCTGCGCTGCACCTGTCCCGCCCTTACGCGGCTCGTGCCATGGAAACGATAGGTAAGCCGTTTGACAAGGCAGGCCGCTTCGATCAGCAATCGATGGTGTGTGGGCAGTGCCACGTTGAGTATTACTTTGATGGTAAAGACAAAGCGGTGAAATTCCCTTGGGACAAGGGCACCACGGTCGATGACATGGAGGTGTATTACGACAATATCGAATTCTCCGACTGGACCAACCCGCTGTCCAAGACGCCAATGCTAAAAGCCCAACATCCAGAATATGAAACCTGGAGCGCGGGTATTCATGGTAAGAACAACGTCACCTGTATTGACTGCCATATGCCGAAAGTGCAAAACGCCGAAGGCAAGATCTATACCGATCACAAAATTGGCAACCCGTTCGATAACTTCGAACAAACCTGCAAGAACTGCCACACCCAGGATAAAGCCAGCATGCAGGCGGTGGTCGAAAAACGTAAGCAGGATATCAACGAGATCAAGCTGAAGGTAGAAGACCAACTGGTTCACGCGCACTTTGAAGCGAAAGCGGCTTGGGATGCCGGTGCCACCGAAGCCGAGATGAAGCCTATCTTGACCCACATCCGTCATGCGCAATGGCGCTGGGATTTTTCCATTGCTTCCCACGGTATTCAAATGCATGCGCCAGAAGTTGCATTGCGTATTTTGGGCACCGCGCTCGATCAGGCAGCACAGGCTCGGACTCAGTTGATCCGTCTGCTAGCGACCAAGGGCATCACCACCGAAGTCAAGTTGCCGGACATTTCCACCAAGGAAAAGGCACAGTTGGCGCTGGGTATGGACATGCCGCAGCTGAACGCCGAAAAGCAGGAATTCCTCAAGACGGTGGTACCGCAGTGGGAAGAACAGGCACGTAAAACCGGGCTGTTAGGCAAATAACCCCTCCGCCCCGTGCGCGGGGCGTAAATAAATGGAGTCAATATGAGCGTACTGCGTTCGTTATTAACTACCGGGGTGCTTGCCTGTAGCCTTTGGCTGACAGTATTACCGGTATCGGCCCAGACCGACAGCCCCGCGGTTCAACAGCAATCGGCGGAAGTCACCTTGCAACGTAATCCGGATGAGGCCTGCCTGCGCTGCCATAAGCCGCAACAGAATGCGATGCACGGTAAACATGCGGGAGCCATTAACCCGAATAACAAATTGCCGCTGACCTGCACCAACTGTCACGGTTCACCTTCACTGCATCACCGTGAGGGCGTGAAGGATGTGATGCGTTTCAACGAGCCAATGTTCGGCGTCGAACAGCAAAACAGCGTTTGCATGTCCTGCCACCTGCCAGAGACGTTGCAAAAAGCCTTCTGGCCACATGATGTGCATTTGGCCAAGGTGAGCTGCGCCAGCTGCCATACGTTGCACCCGCAGCAAGATAAGGTACAAGGGCTGAACGACAAGGGGCGCATCAAGCTCTGCGTGGACTGCCACCGTCAACAACAGGATGATCCCGCGTTTAATCCAGCGTCCGTAAGGCTGGATAAGGGGCAGCCATGAGCTGCTCACGGCGCCGTTTTATCGTAGGCATTGGCGTGTTGGCGGCTGGCTCGACCCTAGCGGAAAAGCTGCTGGCGCGCACCATGAACGTCAATGGCATCCGTTACGGCATGATCCACGATGAGTCGCGTTGCATCGGCTGTACCGCCTGTATCGATGCTTGCCGCGAAGTCAATCAGGTGCCGGTCGGCGTTTCACGGCTGGAGATCGTTCGTAGCGAACCGATAGGCCAATTTCCGGACGTGAAGTACCGGTTTTTCCGCCATTCGTGCCAGCATTGCGATGACGCTCCCTGTGTGCATGTCTGCCCAACGGGTGCCTCGTTTATCGATGCCGCCAGCGGCATTGTCGACGTGAACCCGGATCTCTGTGTCGGTTGCCAATACTGCATCGCTGCGTGCCCTTACCGGGTACGCTTTATTCATCCGGTGAGCAAAACGGCGGATAAATGCGATTTTTGCCGCAAGACCAACCTGCGGCAGGGCAAGCAGCCAGCCTGTGTATTGTCGTGCCCCACCAAGGCATTAACCTTTGGCAATCTCGACGATCCACACAGTGATATTTCGCGTCTGTTGCAGCAAAAGACCACTTATCGCTACAAGATAGCGTTAGGGACACGGCCAAAAATGTATCGCGTGCCGTTTAAATATGGGGAGACAAGTCAATGACTTCTGCCTTTCATTTTGACTCTCTGGTCTGGGACTGGCCCATTGCGATTTACCTGTTCCTGATCGGCATCTCCGCCGGTCTGGTCACCCTGGCTATCCTGTTGCGCCGCTATCATCCAGAGGAGGGGGCATCCAACAGCCGGGTGATGCTGACCACGCTGCTTGTCGCGCCAACCTCGGTCATGCTTGGGTTGGTGATCCTGATCTTCCACCTGACCCGTCCGTGGACCTTCTGGAAACTGATGTTCCACTATAGCTTCACCTCGGTGATGTCGATGGGGGTGATGCTGTTCCAGGTCTACATGGTAGTGCTGGTGGTCTGGCTGGCGCTGATCTTCCGAGACGAGGTGGCGGCGCTACAACAGCGTTGGTTACCAAAGTTGGCGGTGATCCCGCGTCTGCTGCAGCGCTTGCTGCCGTTGTTGCGGCCAATAGAAACGGTGATGCTGGTGTTGGCGGTGCTGTTGGGGGCTTATACCGGCTTCCTGCTTTCGGCGCTGAAGTCGTACCCGATGCTGAATAACCCATTGTTACCGGTGCTGTTCCTGTTCTCGGGCGTTTCGTCCGGGATCGCGGTGGCACTGCTGGTGGCGGCCTTCGGCCCTAAAGGTCATCTGCACAGCCGGGAAGTGCATTTCCTGCATCGCCTGGAGACGCCGGTGGTGTGGCTGGAGATCTTCCTGCTGGCGGCGTTCTTCATCGGCCTGTGGCTGGGGGATGACGGCAAACTCCGTGCCTTGTCGGCCGCGCTTGGCGGTGGGTTCTGGTCCTGGTGGTTCTGGTTGGGCGTCGTCGGCTGTGGGCTGATTATGCCATTGCTGCTGAAGGCCTTGGGCTGGGGGAAAGCGCGTTTCCATATCCTGTTGATCAGCGGCGCTAGCCTGTGTGGCGTGCTGTTGCTGCGTTATTTCATTCTGTATGCCGGGCAGATGACAGTTGCTTGAAGGCATGTTGTAGCAGAATAAGGCGGTAGATGTGTTGTGGTTACCCGAGCTGGGATTTATTGCGTTATTGCTGGCCTGCACGGCGTCGCTGCTGCTGGCTGGCATTACGCTGTTGACGTTGAAGGATCGCCGTTGGGGTGGGCTGTTGCCAGCGCGTGGCTGGAGCCTGAGCATTTTTGTGTTAATCGCACTGTCTTTCGCCATTCTGCTCCAGCTGTTTTTGAGTAATGACTTCTCGGTAATGTACGTAGCACAACATGGTCACAGCCAGTTGCCACCGCTGATGAAGGCCGGGGCGCTGTGGGGTGGGCATGAAGGCTCGCTGCTGCTCTGGCTGCTGTGCCTGGCCGGTTGGTCTGCCTGCTTTGCCTTGTTCAGCCCCAAATCGGTACGCTCACTACAGCCGCTCACGTTGGCCATTCTGGCGCTGATCGTCGGCTGTTTTCTGCTTTTCATCCTGTTCTTCTCCGATCCTTTCGTTCGGCTCTTCCCTGCGGCGGTACAGGGGCGCGATTTGAACCCGATGCTGCAACATATCGGCCTGATCCTGCACCCTCCGCTGCTCTATTTGGGCTATGCCGGGTTTGCCACCTGCAGTGCTCTGATGCTGGCCGCCTTGCTGCGAGGGGAGTTTAGCGCCGAGATTGCCGGGCAGTGCCTGCGTTGGGCCAAACCGGCCTGGTGTTTCCTCACTGCCGGGATCATTTTGGGGTCCTGGTGGGCATACAGCGAGTTGGGCTGGGGCGGCTGGTGGTTCTGGGATCCGGTGGAAAATGCTTCGCTGCTCCCTTGGCTGACCGCGACCGCTTTGTTACACAGTTTGGCGGTCGGCCAGCGTACCGGTGGGTTGCGGCATTGGTCGCTATTGCTGACGTTGGGCACCTTTGTTCTCAGCCTGTTGGGCACCCTGATTGTGCGTTCTGGCATTCTGGTTTCAGTACACGCCTTTGCGCTGGATGAGCAGCGCGCCTTGCCGCTGTTTATCCTGTTTGCCTTTCTTAGCGGGTCGTCATTTTTAATCTATGCCTTACGCGCCAACCGGGGGAAAGCCGTTACGTCCCCGGTGAAACCTGCATTGCTCGGCGCGTTGTTGCTTCTCAGCTCCGCCGCCCTGATCGTGCTGGTGGGCACTTTGTACCCGATGCTCTATCGGATGATGGGATGGGGGCAGATCTCGGTCGGCGCGCCTTATTTCAATCTGGTGCTGCTGCCGTTTGGGCTGTTGGGGTTGGTGTTGATGTGCTACGGCGGGTTTAGGCGGCGGCGCTATGGCCAGTGGATCGCTCACGCCGGAGTGCTGCTGACGGCATTAGGCATCGCCAGTTCGGCGCTGCAACGCCATGAAATCAGCCTGAACGTCACCGTGGGCGAGACGGTCAGCCTGGCGGGATACCAATTTACGCTGCGCTCGGTAGATCTACAGGCTCAGGCTAATTTCACCAGTGAGCAGGCGGTGATTGAGGTTACCCGGCAAGGCAAGCCCGTGGCCCAGTTGACGCCTGAAAGGCGGTTTTATACCGCCCGCCGCCAACAGATGTTTGAGCCCGGCATAGACTGGAACGCTTTCCATGACTGGTACGTGGTGATGGGCGAAAAAAGTGGCGATCAGCGTTATGCCATGCGCTTTTATGTGCAGACCGGCATCCGTTGGATCTGGTGGGGAGGGGCGCTGATGATGATTGGCGTATTGGCCACCGGTTGGCAAAGGAGGCGAGCATGCGCTGGTTAACCGCTCTGCTGTTGTGGGGAAGCATCACGTTGCCGCTGGCGGCCCAGATCGTCGATACCTGGGTATTTACCTCGCCGGAAATGCAGGAGAGAGCGTTGGCAGTGGCAGGCCAGATCCGTTGCCCGCAGTGCCAGAATCAGAGCCTGCTGGAGTCCAATGCCCCTGCGGCGGTCGCCATGCGCCATGAGGTGTTTGCCATGACCGAACAAGGCAAAACGCAGGCGGAAATCATGAATTTCATGACGGCACGCTACGGCAACTTTGTCCGCTATCAACCCGCATTTGAGGCCTCTACGTTGTTACTTTGGGGGCTGCCACCGCTGATGTTAGGGGCGATCGGGCTGGTGTTATGGCGGCGGAGGAAAGCGGAATGAAATCGCGTTGTTACCCTCTGTTGTTTATCGTGCTGGTGCTTGGCCTCACCGCGTGTTGGTATGTGGCCAGCGGCCGCCCGGAGACTGTGTTGGCCGAACAGCATAAGCGTAGCTTGCCTGTCCAACCGCTCACGCCTCAAGAGCAGGCAGAAAGCGAGTTTCAGCAGTTACAACAACAGATCGACCAGTCACCGCAAGACAGCGTGTTGTGGGCGCAATTGGGGGAGTATTATCTGTTTAACGATAATTTTGCCGATGCGCAGGCGGCCTATCAGAGAGCGTTGTCTCTGCGGGGGGCGAATGCCGAACTGTACTCGGCGTTGGCAACGGTGCTTTATTACCAGGCAGGGCAGCGTATTACCCCGCAGGTGGAGAGCAATATAGCAAAGGCCTTGGCACTGGATAAGGATGAGGTCTCGGCGCTGATGTTGCTGGCTGCCGATGCCTTTTTACATACGGAATATGCCAAGGCGATAAGCTTGTGGCAACGCCTGTTGGACAGCCAGTCGCCACGAGTTAACCGGCCACAGCTGATTGAGGCCATTAATATGGCTAAGCTGTTGTTAAATAATCAATAAAATTGAGTGATTGCCCCTCACCCTAACCCTCTCCCACAGGGAGAGGGGACCGATCGAGTGAGTCTGAAAATCCGGTGATCCACATTGGATTAGGGGACGATTGCCATTCTTCTTACGCATTACTTCCCGAAGCAGCACAGCCTGATCACGACGCCGATCAGCTCCCTCTCCTGGGGGAGAGGGTTGGGGTGAGGGGGCCGGAGATCATTCCACGCGGATAAACTTCACCAGCTTGGGCTGAGCAATGCGCTGATAATCCCCTGTGTTAAGGATCAGCGAACGCTCCAGCGTACCAGCATTAAAGGCCAGCTCGTCAAAGCGCTCAAACAGCAGCGGGTCGGCCACCAGCAGCAAGTCCGGGTGGAAGCTGAATGGCGGGATCGCGCCAAAGACGCAGTCGGTCAGTTGGTCGACTTCAACCGGGCTGGCCAGTGAGGCGCGAGTACCGCCAACACCCTGTGCCAACGCGCCGAGATCGGCCTGTTGGTCGGCGGGCAGGATGGCCAGCACGTGCTGCTTGATGCCGTTCCCCTTAACGTGACACACCAACGCTTTCGCCCCTTGACCTAACTGGGTGCCGCGTATCTTGGCGACTTCTTCGGATTTCCCTGCCTTGGGATGATCAACTACGCGATAGCGCGCCTGCTGTTGGTCAAGAAGGGAAGTTAAACGGCTAAAGGTTGCGGTAGACACGTCATGTTCTCCTGAGTGTTGATTTTCCGGCCCTATCATAACGCGTTATGACGGCGAAGGGTTCAGCCAAATTATTGATTAAACAACGGGCTATTTTTTTGTTTTTACGGATAATACGTATTTATGAAACGGGATTTTAATTTTTTGAAAGGAAAGGGGCGTGAAGACTAACCTGTCGTTGTTTACCCAGCCGAAGTTCGTTTGGCTGTGTGCGGCTTTCTGCTGTTTGCTGTGGGGCAGTGCCTACCCGGCGATTAAAAACGGTTATGAAATTTTCCAGATCGCCACCGACGATCTCCCCGGCAAGATCGTCTTTGCCGGTTACCGCTTTGTGATTGCCGGGGCCTTATTGCTGCTGTTTGCCATCTTGCAGGGTAAACCCATCGGCCGTTTGTCACGGCGCCAGTATTCACAGTTGGTGGTGCTAGGGAGCACGCAAACGGCGCTGCAATATGTCTTCTTCTATATTGGTCTGGCCTACACCACCGGGGTAAAAGGATCGATCATGAACGCGACCGGCACCTTCTTTAGCGTGTTGCTGGCGCATTTTATTTATAAAAACGATCGCCTTAGCATGAATAAAATCGTCGGCTGCGTGGTGGGTTTTGCCGGGGTGATGGTGGTGAACTTCAACAGTCAACTGATGGACTTCAGCTTTAGCTGGCTGGGGGACGGTTTTGTGGTGATCGCTGCGTTTATCCTTTCGGCCGCTACGCTGTATGGCAAACGCATTTCGCAGACCGTCGATCCGACCATCATGACCGGTTGGCAACTGGCCATCGGCGGCGTGATGCTGACAGTAGGGGGATATTTGGCGGGGGGCCGGTTAGAGTTCCACGGTTGGGCATCGGTGGCGATCCTGAGCTACCTTGCGCTGCTGTCCTCGGTCGCTTTTGCGCTCTGGAGCCTGCTGCTGAAATATAACCGCGTGGGCATGATTGCACCGTTCAACTTCCTGATCCCGGTTTCCGGCGCGGTGCTGTCGGCCATTTTCTTACAGGAAAGCATCATGGAATGGCGTTATGCCGTGGCGCTGGTGCTGGTGTGCTTTGGCATCTGGCGGGTCAACGTGGTGCGCAAGGAAAAGCGCGAAGCTATCGCCTAGCAATCTCTCAAGGACCCGCCCAAGTGGTGGGTTCTGAGACTGCAAAAAAGGTCTGGATGCGGCTAAACCTCTGGTTGTTCTTCCACCAGGTCAATCATCTGTGCCAGTGCCGGGCTGCTGTTCTCTCTGTGCCAGGCCATCAATAATTCAATCTGTGGTGCACTGGTCGGTAGTGGGCGGAAGACTACGTTAGAGGACTGAAAATGGCTGACATAGCGCGGCACAATAGACAAGCCTAGCCCCATTCCTACCAGATTCATGGTGACCAGAATGTTGGTCGCTGCCATGGTGGGTGGCCAGGAAGATATGATCGTCGACGTGGCGCTGGATCTGCGTTCCCGCTAAGCCTAAGCAGGTCAGCCAGGCTGGCCTGCTATTTCTTGTTTGTGCGATGATAAAATTTACCGCTACGCCAGACTTTGCTCTTCTCTGTTAGCTTTTCCATGATAAGTATAGGGTAACGCTGGGGGTTAATGGGAGAGAAGGGTGGAACTGAGACAGTTACGTTATTTTGTTCGCACCGTTGAATTAGGTAGCATGGGCCAGGCCGCGCTTGACTTGAATATTGGTGTCTCGGCCTTGAGCCAGCAGATAAGTCGGCTCGAAAGCGAGCTGGCTATCCGCCTATTGCAACGTACCTCGCGTGGGATTGTTGCCACCGACGCCGGTCTGGCCTTTTTTTCTCAGGCTCAATTGGCCCTGCGCCATGCCGATGACGCCGTGCGGGCCGCCAAGCAGGCCCGCTTATCTGGGCACGTCAGCGTAGGAATGGCCCCAAGTACTGCCTCAGTACTCGGTCTGCCGTTTATTCTGGCAATGCGTGAGCGCTATGCCGATATCCGCCTGCATGTGGTAGAAAGCCTGTCCGGAAATCTGGCGTCGATGATCAAGGTCCGCCAGTTGGATTTGGCGGTGGTATTCCAACATAAAAAGCTGCAGACCTGGAGCGCGATCCCAGTGTTGGAAGAGCGGTTGTTCTTGATTGGCACCCAAGAGATTGTCGGACGTTTTCAGGATGAGCCTATTACGCCCGAAGCCTTTTGTTCGCTGCCGTTGATTTTACCCAGTCAGACTCATGGCCTGCGGGCGTTGCTCAATACCAGCTTTGCCCGCCAGCAGTTGGAATTAACCGTTGTGGCGGAGATCGACGGGCTGGCGATTTTGATGGACGCCGTTCGCCAGGGGCTGGGAGCTACCATTCAGCCCGGTGCGGCCATCTCCCGCATTCTGGATGACAGCCTGAAAGTGATCGAAATTGATAACCCGGTATTAAGCCGCCCCAATTTCCTGGTCAGCCTTTCCGATGATGAACTCTCGCCGGTAGGCCTGGCCGCCAGGGTGGTGCTGCAAAGCGTGATCCGTCAACTGGTAACGCAGGGCAACTGGCCAGGCGCGACCCTTTACCATCCCTAAACCCCCGTTAAGCATTGCCCGCTAGCTGGCCTTTATACCAAAGGTTACATTTTAGTCACAAAAGGATAACACCGAGAGTGTGACTATGTTTGATGTTGTGGTCATTGGCGGGGGCAATGCGGCGCTGTGTGCCGCCCTGACCGCGCGGGAAAGTGGGGCCTCAGTATTGCTGTTGGAGGCGGCTCCCAAGGAGTGGCGCGGTGGTAATTCTCAACATACCCGTAATTTACGCTGCATGCACGATGCGCCTCAGGATGTGTTGGTGGGCAGCTATCCCGAAGAAGAGTACTGGCAAGACCTGCTGAAGGTCACCGGTGGGCTGACCAACGAACCGCTGGCCAGAATGGTGATCCGGGCGTCATCGACTTGCCGGGGCTGGATGAAAAAGCACGGCGTCCACTTTCAGCCGCCACTGTCCGGCGCCTTGCATGTGGCCCGTACCAATGCCTTCTTTATGGGCGGGGGCAAGGCATTGGTGAACGCTTACTACCGCAGTGCTGAAAAAATGGGCGTAGTGATCCGCTATCTCAGCCCGGTTGATGCCATCGAGTTACAAGATGGGCAATTTGTTGCGGTGCGGATTGGCGACCAACGAATTGAAGCCCGCGCCTGTGTGCTAGCCGCGGGTGGGTTTGAATCCAACCGCGAGTGGCTGCGTGAGGCCTGGGGGAAGAATGACGCAGGTGAATGGCCAGCAGATAACTTTCTGATCCGTGGTACCCGTTTTAATCAAGGGGTGTTGCTCAAGTTTATGATGGAGGCGGGGGCCGATGTGATTGGTGACCCTTCCCAATCTCACTGCGTGGCTATTGATGCTCGCGCCCCGTTGTATGACGGCGGGATTTGCACCCGCGTCGACTGTGTTTCGCTGGGGATCATGCTCAATCGTCAGGCGCAGCGTTTTTATGATGAAGGGGAAGATTTCTGGCCTAAACGCTATGCGATCTGGGGCCGTCTGGTTGCGCAGCAGCCCGGCCAAATCGGCTATTCCATCATTGATAGCAAAGCCATCGGGCGCTTTATGCCACCGGTCTTCCCAGGTGTGAAAGCCGATAACCTGCACGATCTTGCCATGCAATTAGAGCTGGATCCCGCCCAGTTTGTAAAAACCATCGAAACCTATAACCGCGCATGTCAGCCAGGTACGTTCAATCATACCCTGTTGGACGATTGCCGTACCGAAGGCCTTACTCCGGCGAAAACGCATTGGGCTTTGCCCATCGACACGCCACCTTTCTTTGGTTACGCCTTACGACCCGGCATCACCTTTACCTATTTGGGGCTGAAAGTGAATGAACATGCCGCCGTGCATTTTAACGGCCAACCTAGCCGCAACCTGTTTGTGGCCGGAGAAATGATGGCCGGCAACGTGCTGGGTAAGGGCTACACCGCTGGTGTGGGAATGTCTATTGGCACCGTCTTTGGCCGTATCGCCGGTCATCAATCGGCACTGGCCGCACAGCGAGAGGCTAATTATGAAACAGCTTGAGTCGTTAATCCGCGAGGCGCAATCCCTGACCGACAACGAGCAGGAGGTCGAGCGGGTGATGCAAATCTGCAACGCCTGCCGCTACTGTGAGGGCTTTTGTGCCGTCTTCCCCGCCATGACCTACCGGCTGACGTTTGGCAAGGCAGATATCAACTATCTGGCCAACCTGTGCCATAACTGCGGTGCCTGTCTGCACGCCTGCCAGTATGCGCCACCGCATGAGTTTGGCGTTAATGTGCCGCAGGCGATGGCTAAGGTACGCGTCGAGACCTATCAGGAATACGCCTGGCCAGCCAGCTTTGGCATGTTGTACAAGCGGGCGGGAATGGCGGTGGTGCTGGCATTGGCTTTTGGCATCGGGCTGTTTCTGCTGTTGGTGATGGCACTTAACGGCAGCCTGCTCCATCAACCGCTGGCCGGTGATTTTTATCAGATATTCCCCCATAACTTGCTGGCGGGGATGTTTGGCAGCGTGTTTGTATTTTCGCTGTGTTCGTTACTGTTCAGCACCCGAAAGTTCTGGCGGGAGATCTCATCGGTGGCGGGCAGCCTGCCTGCGCTGGCAGAAACCACCCGTAATGTGCTGACGCTAACCTATCTGGACGGCGGACACGGCGAGGGCTGTAACGATGAGGACGACGCCTTCACCCTGCGGCGGCGCCGTTTTCATCACTTCACGTTTTACGGCTTTATGCTGTGCTTTGCCTCAACCATAGTGGCCACCGGCTATCACTTTTTGCTGGGGCAAGAAGCGCCATATGACTTGCTGAGTTTACCGGTGATCTTGGGCACGCTGGGGGGCATAGGGCTGATTATTGGCCCGGCAGGCCTGCTGTGGCTTAACTTGCGCCGCAACCCGGCCCACGGTGATGCGGCACAAAAGCCGATGGACCGGGGTTTTATCCTGTTATTGCTGTTGGTGAGTATTACCGGTATCGCCTTGCTGGTTGGCCGTGATACTTCGCTGATGGGGGCATTACTGGCGGTGCATCTGGGGGCCGTGATGGCGCTGTTTTTAACCCTGCCTTACGGCAAGTTTGCCCATGGTTTTTATCGTACCGCGGCGTTATTAAAGTGGGCGATAGAAAAAAGGCGTAAAGCCTGATTCGACTTTCAACTTCTGGTTACCGATCGGCGGGGCCATTTCCGACTGCATTGGCCGCAGAGCGGTATTAATGACCATCGCAATGTTGGCGTTACTGACCACTTACCCGGCGTTGGAATGGCTGACCCAGGCACCGAGCTTTGAACGCATGACGATAGTGTTGCTGTGGCTGTCATTTTTCTTTGGCATGTATAGCGGCGCTATGGCGTGGCCATTATTGTTTATCAGGCAAGTGGTTCGCTAGCAGATTGGTTAATTTGCGAACTTGATCACTTGACTGATCAAGTGATCCTGGCCTATGTTGAAGCTACCTTCTTTTCCGTTCCAGGGAGCCGTTCTCATGGGATCCATCCGCACGTTAAATGGTGATATTGCCGCCAGCCAGCTCGGCGTAACCTACAGCCACGATCATATTTACTGTATTCCTCCCTACTGGGCAGAGCGTGGGGATGACGATCTATTACTGGATGATCCGCAGGCTTCAGAGCAAGAACTGGCAGATTTCCATCAGGCCGGCGGCAATGCCATTTATGACGCCACGGCTCCCGATTATGGCCGTCAGGTGGTTGCCGTAGCCGAAATGGCCAAGCGGCAGCAGGTGCATATCATTGCCACCGCCGGGTTTAACAAAGGGTTCCTGTGGAGCAGCAAGCGGCCTGGATCGACGCAAAGCTTTGCAGAATGGATCGAAGGGGCTTCGATTGATGAACTGGTTGAACACGTTAGCCGTGAAGTCACTGAAGGTATCGAAGGCAGCGATTATCGCGCTGGCGTGGTGAAATGCGGCACCGGCTATAACACCATCTCCCCGCTGGAACGGAAAACCATGGAAGTCATCGTAAGGGCACAGCTTTGTACTGGAGCCCCGATGCATAGCCATACGGAAATGGGCACTATGGGATTAGAGCAGGCGCAGATATTTCAAGGTTTGGGGCTGGATTTGTCCCGCCTGTGCTTCGCTCATATGGATCGTAACCCCGATCCGTGGCTCCACCGTCAGATTGCCAACACCGGGGCATTTCTCTCTTTTGACGGTATGAGCCGGATAAAATATTACCCAGAACATATCCGCACCCAGGCCATCTTGGCGCTGTGCCAACGTGGCTACCAGAAACAAATTCTCATCGGCGGTGATTTCGCCCGTAAATCCATGAGTGCCCACTACGGTAAAGGCGGTCTGGGGCTGAAGTTTATTCTGGCCGACTGGCGGCCAAGATTTATCGAGGAGGCCCAAGAGGCAGGGTTTGATGGCGAAGCATTGCTGCATGATTTCTTCGTAGAAAATCCGGCACGCTACTTTGCTTTTGGCTAAGGAGGCCTCATGAAACTGCATGAGTTGAACGAGCAGCAGGCCAGGCAGGCGTTGGCGAAAGCACAGATAGCATTGTTGCCGCTAGGTGCAGTGGAGCCTCATGGCGGCCACCTGCCGTTGGATACCGATAATTTATTGGCTGAGCGATTTTGCGCCTTGCTGGATGAGCAACTGGGGGAGGCAGTGCTAAGCCTGCCGGTGGTGTCCTACAGCCAGGTGTGGTCACTGCGTGGGCACGCAGGAGCGATCGATATTGGTAACGATCTGTTGACGCAATTATTGCTCTCGCTAGCACGCAATATGGCCGGTTACGCGATTACCACCACTGCGGTAATCAATGCGCACTACGGCAATTTTGATGCCATCAAGGCCGCCGCCAGGCAGTTGAAGGAGGAGGGTATCACGTTGCTCAGCTATAGCTGGGCCGGGATGGACAGCTGCGCCCAGCGGTTAAGAACTTCTGCGGTTGCCTATCCCGGCTATATGCATGCAGACGAGATTGAAACCTCGTTGATGCTGGCATTGGCCCCCGAACACGTCGAGATGACGCTGGCACGTTCGCACTACCCAGAATTTCCAGAGAATTTCCGCTATCAGCCCGTGCACTGGACGGAGTTTTCCGATTATGCGGTACTAGGCGATCCAGGCTGCGCCAGCGAGGAAAAAGGGCTGGCTTTGGTACAGCACGCCTTGCAGACAACTCTGGCTTCCATCCGTCACCATTTAGCTGCAGGAGGCACTGATGATCGTTCGCCAGGCAATACTTATTGATAACCCGGCCAGTACTGCCACAGACGCGATTCAGGCAGCGGGTCAGGCGCTTTGCCAGTCTGGTGCTTGCCGCCCGGAATATGTTGAGGCAATGGTGGCCAGCTACCAGGAGTTTGGTCCTTATTTTGTGATTGCCCCTGGATTGGCCATGCCGCATGCCCGTCCAGAGCAAGGGGCGATTAAAGCGCAGTTGAGTCTGGTGCGGCTGCGTGAACCGGTAGCGTTTGGCCACACAGAAAACGATCCGGTACAGGTTTTGCTGGGGCTGTCAGCTACCAGCAGCGAGCGGCATATTCAACTGATCCAGCATATCGTCACCCTGCTGGCAGACGAAAATAACCTGCATACCCTAATGAATTCCCGCGACCCTGAGCAGCTTTATCAACTGATAGCCGGCGCGGGGTAACTCTCCTCACGGTTCAACTGTCACTTGACATCCCCAGGGTAGCGATTTTGAAGGTTCAACTCGGAGCGAATACTAATGAAAATTCTGACGGTATGCGGTTTAGGTATGGGATCGAGCCTGATATTAAAAATGAACGTGGAAGCGGTATTAAAACAGCATGGGATCCAGGCTTCGGTGGAACATATGGATGTCTCTTCGGCGGCCTCGGCCAGTGCCGATCTGGTGATCACCAATGCCGAGCTGGTGGATAACCTGCAGCATCTCTCTTGCCCGGTGTCGGTCGTCAATAACTACATCGACAGCAAAGAGATCGCCCTGGCGCTGGAACAGGCCGGCATTATTAAGCAGGGGGAATAGCCATGAGCGAATTTCTGGGGGTATTGCGCTGGATCACGGTCAATATTTTTGGGGAAGCGTCTATTTTAATCGGCCTGATTGTGCTGCTGGGCTTGGTGTTACAAGGTAAACCGCTGGCGGATATAGTTTCTGGTACCTTGAAAGGCATTTTGGGGTTTCTGATTATCGGGGCAGGGGCGGGGATTATCGTCTCGGCCTTGCTCATCTTCCAGCCCATTTGGACGGAAGTGTTTGGCCTGAGTTCGATGAATCTGACGAATATTATCGGCCAGGTACATTTCTCCGAACGCTATGGCAGCAGCGTAACTATCGCCATTGCTGGCGGGTTTGCGCTTAACCTGCTGCTGGCTCGGCTGACCCGCTTTAAATATATCTATCTGACTGGCCACATGATGTTCTGGACCACGATGATTTTTGCCGGGGTGATGGTCAACAGTAATCCGGCCATTTCCGGCCTGCAACTGACGTTGATGCTGACGGCGATCATGGGGCTTTACTGGACGTTGCAGCCAGCGCTGGTACAACCCTGGGTGCGCAAGATCACCGGCAACGACAACGTGGCATTGGGGCACACCTCTGCCTCTGTGGCTTTGCTAGGGGCGTTGTTTGGCCAGGTTTTCGCGGCCAACAAAATCAGCTCTGAAGATATCAAAGTACCGAAAAAACTGGGATTTCTGCGGGATTCTAACGTGGTGACCGCATTGACCATGTCGCTGCTGTTCTTTATTGGGACCTTTATTCTGCAAATCAAAGGTACGCCAAAAGCGGCTGAAATCCTGGCGCAGTCTGGCGACCTGAGTTTCTACATCTATGCGCTGAAACAGTCACTGATGTTTACCGGTGGTATTGCCGTGGTGTTGCTCGGCGTGCGGATGTTCATCGGTGAAATGGTGCCAGCGTTTAACGGTATCGGTTCACGCCTGGTGCCCGGAGCCAAACCTGCACTCGACTGCCCAATCCTGTTCAACTTTGCCCCCAATGCGGTGGTGTTAGGCTTTGTCGGTGCCTTTATCGGCTCGCTGTTGTGGCTCACCCTGATCGGCCGCTATACCGGCTACGTGTTTATCCCCAGCATGATCGTGATTTTCTTCCATGCCGGTACGGCAGGGGTATTTGGCAATATCACCGGCGGCTATAAGGGGGCGCTGTTGGCCGGATTTATTACCTCGACCGTGGTGGCCTGGGGGCAATATTTCTGTGTCAGCTATTTTATCAACGACACCATTCCCGACACCGCTCTGTGGGCCGGTGACAGCGATATGTTTGTGCTGGCACCGCTGATCGCGGCTTTAACCAGGCTGCTAACATTCTGATGTTGAGAGGGAAGGCTATGAGTAAAGCGTTGACCCAGTATTATGAGCAAATCCGGCAGAAGCTGGCCCAGTTGGAATCGCAGCCAGACACGATAAACCGTGCGGCGCAGATGATGGCGGACACGGTGCTGGCCGAGAGGGATCTGTTCGTTTTCGGTGCCAGCCATGCCGGCATTCTGGCCGAGGAGATGAGCTACCGGGCCGGTGGCTTGGCTATCGTTAATCCTTTATTTACCCCTGCACTGATGCTCAATGTCCGGCCATTGACGCTGACCAGCGCGGTGGAAAACGTTGAAGGCCTGGGACGGGTGTTGATCGAGCAATCACCGCTGCAAGCGGGGGATACGCTGCTGATCCACTCGGTTTCTGGCCGCAACGCCATTACCATCGATGTCGCGCTGGCCGCTCTGAAGGTTGGCGCGAAGGTGATTGCCATCACCAGTCTGGCCACCGCGGCCAGGGTGACATCCCGACACTCCAGCGGCAAGCTGTTGGTGGATATCGCCGATATCACCATTGATAACCAATGCGAGTATGGTGATGCCGCCGTCAGCCTGCCGGGATTGGCCCAGAAGGCGGCACCGCTCTCGACCATTATGGGGGCGACTATTGCTAACAGTCTGGTACTGCGGATCTGTGAACTGATGCAACAGAAACAGCGCACGCCACCGATCCTGGCAAGCGCAAACATAGACGGCAATCAGCAGATAAATCAGGATATACTTGACGCTTACAGGAGCCAAATACACTACCTCTGAGCGGAGCATCAGTATGTTTGAGTCGGATGGACTGCCACTGTATCTCAGGATAAAAGGCATTATCCTGCAACGGATCATCACCTTTACCTATGACGATAAACTCCCCGGCGAGTTACTGCTTGCCGATGAGTTTAAGGTCGCCCGCGGGACCATCAAGCAAGCGATCGATTCACTGGCCAGTGTTGGCATGGTGCATCGGGAGCAGGGCAAAGGGACCTTCATCAATCGTGATGCGTTGCATAAACACTACACCGATCTGCCAGATGTCCTGCTGAGCTTTAATTCGGCTATGCCGGTTGAAGTAGAGATCCTTTCCCTGTTATCGACCATGGCCGATCAAGAGGTGGCTGAACGGATGCATCTGGATTTAGGCCACCAACTGATGCGTCTTGAGCGGTTGTTCATGCAGGGGGAGAAAGTGGTGGGCCATTCGATCACCCACTTGAATGGACGGGTGTATAACGATCTGAGTCATGTTGACGGAAGCAGCCCGCTGTATGAACAGCTACGAGAAACGTTCGGTTATTCACCAACCAAGGCAACGGAACGTTATTTACCGATGATCTGCGATGCCAAACTGGCCAGCTTGCTGAACATTGAGCAAGGCTCGGCTTTGTTCAGGGTTGAGCGGACCGCCAGTAATCTGGACGATGTGGTGCTTGAATACAGCATCACTCATACCCAGGATGCTGCACTGTCGTTACAGATCGTCGCTAATCAGAGCGTGGTGAACCAGCAATGGAACTGCACCATCGATAAAGCCCAGTGAATTATGTCAGGGGCAGGATTACGCTACCTCACACCATTGGGCGGATATAGTCCCACAGGCGTTCCCAGTTAATCAGCACCAATACCACGGTGGCGGAAAACAGAATAAACATGATCTTTGAGAACATGATATCAACACTCCTTGTTAATAAAACGGTATCCCTGCCCGGATTAAGGGCGATTTTCAGGCAGTGTACAGGGGGATAACCAGGCGATATAGAGGCGGTGAAACATTTCAGAAAAGACCAGGTTTATGGTCAAGAAATGGGCAGTTGGCGAGGGTTTGATGATAGGGCAGAGATTTCCCTGCCCCGAGTTTTAACACGACGTTAATTCAGGATGCCGTTTAGCACCAGCATGGTGATCATCCCGCCTACAGCGGGGATCAGCGTCCGGCGGACGATCATAAACGGCGAGCATTCACCGGCCTTGCTGACGGCAATGATTACCCCGGCCACCGGGGAAATCGATCTTCCCATACCGGCCATCAGTTGCATTGGCAGGATCATGCTGACGGCGCTTTCGCCAAATTTGGCGGCAATGCCTGGAGCCAGCCCGGAGAAGGAGAAGAACGCAGCCACGCCGGAGCCGGTCAGCGCCGCGGTCACGCAGACCAGCAGGGCCATCACTATCGTCATATTGCCAAAACCGAAGCCCGCGGCCTGAACGGTGTGGATAATGAAGTCAACGGCCCCGATGATCTGCAAGCCCTGGGCGAAAACGTCGGCACACACCAGCAGGGAAACGATGCTGGTAAACATGGTGCCCATGCCTTTGAAGAACACCTGAATGCCCTTGCAGGCGGTTTTGAAATCCCTCCGTACCAGCAACTCGCAGAAAAATGCCAACAGGGTGCCGATAATCATCGCCGTCACCACGTCAATCTTGATGCTGCTGATCACCAGCGGGCTGAAGACGATCACCAGTATCACCGGGAACACCGGCAGGAAAGCGTAGAATGCCGGTACCTTGGCTGTATCTTCGCTGGTTGGCTGTTCCACCTGCTGTTGGGTGACGACATGTCCGTCTTTGGCGTCAAAGTAGCGTGCGGTGAAGAAGATCAGTACCGCTACCGCCAGCATCACGCCGGTGGCGACCGGCAGTTGGTAGTGGGCAAAGTAGACTGCGGTTTCCATACCGGCATGTTTGGCTGCCAGGTTGGCGGTGCCCACTGCCGGACCGAGATCCATAAACGCCGACATACCGATCATCGAGGCGGCGGCGGCTTTACTGACTCCAAGCCGTACCAATACCGGGAAGAAGGTGACCAGCAGCAGCATCGCCAGACCGGCCGCGCTGGAAATCGCCACGTGCAGCAACTGGGATAATATGTAGCCGATCGCCAGGATCAGGTAAGGAGCCTTGATCATCTGCAAGGGTTTGATGCACAGATTTACCATCGAGTTCGACGCTTTGATGTGATCCATATAATCGGCAAAACCGCCCGCCGCCATAATGATCAAACCGATGCCCGCCACCTGGGTGGTCAAAGACTCTTTCACGAAGGCGAAAATATCCCCGCCAACCCAGCCGATGGATTTGGCCTTGCCGTACAGTATCGATTGCTCGGGAAAGAACACCGCCGTGATCAGCAGCAGGCTCAGCCCCGCCAGCAGTAACACGGTTTGCGGCTGGTAGTTTTTGATAATAAACCAGGCCGCCAATACGGTAACGATCATCCCGATGATAAATCCAGTCATCATGTCCCCTTATGAGTGTTTGGCAAAAAACTCATGCAATAGCGTGTTGTAATAATCCGGAGCCTGGAAATAAGGCGCATGGCCCATCCCGGGCATCTCGATATGTTGGGTGTAGGGCACCAGCGCCAGCAGATCGGCCTTGAGCTGTGGTTGCACCACGGCGTCTTTTTCACCGGTGAGGATCAGCGTTGGCATCTTGAGCTGGGGCAGTAGCGGGCGGTTGTCGGCTAGCTGCAACATGCGAGTGGCACGCCTCAGGCCTTCCAGGTTGGTGCCTGCTGCAATTTCTGCCGCATAGTCCAGCACTGCCGCAGGTACATCTGGGAACGGCAGCAGATCACGTGCGCGGTTTCTGCCGTAGGCTTCGCGGCCAATTTCGGCGAGCTCTTTCAGCCGCTTTTCCAGCTTTTCCGAGCTGGGTGCCGACTCTGGCGCGCCATAGCCAGGATGGGTGCAGGACAACACCAGGTTTTTTACCCGCTCGGGATAGCGGGCGGCGTAGCGGCTGGCAACGGTACCGCCCATTGAGTGCCCGACGAGGGAAATTTTCTCTGCCCCGCAGTGTTGCACCCACTCATGCAGCATCTGCACAAAAGCGTCGATATCGGCCGGCACCAGCGCGGAGTCGGCATAACCGGGCGCATCCCAGGCCATGACGCGGTAGTGGGGAGAAAAGGCGGCAAACTGGAATGGCCAGGCCTTCGAGCTGCCCAGAATACCGTGTAAAAAGATCAGGGTTTCGCCCTCACCGCAGGCGCGGAAAGATAAATTCCCCTGTGAGGTACGTAGAATTTGCTGCTCAGGGCAAACAGAGATTGCGCTGTTTTCACTGCTCATGATAAAGCCTCTTTTCATTAAATAAACGCCAGAGATGGATTGCTACATGGCATTCTGGTGAGTCAATGCTTAGCCCTGAAGCACCAGGGCTATAAAGATGGTTAATGAATATTCATACTGCCTGGTGTTGGTGTTATTTATTGAAAACGTTAAATGCCTCGAATAACGACTCCATGACGTTGAAGTTCTCGTTTAATTCGTTGCTTTTCACTTCGCCCATATAATTAACCAGCGCCTCGATTAATACGAAGCCAGCGCTACGGCTGCTGAATAGCCCGCTATGCTGGCTCTCCATCAGCAACATCGCCGTGGCGAAGTGGCTGAACGGGTTGACGGCATTATCGGTGATGACGATGGTATCGCCACGATTTTGATAAAACCATTTTATTAACCTTGTCGTCACGCTGGAAAAACGATAATAAGAAATCGCCAGTAGCACATCGCCCTTTCTCGAGTCGATTAACTTATGCGGTAAATTGGCAATATTGGCATCCAGCAGCACAATGTCTTTTTTGATATAGCGACCAAGCAGATAAAAATACTCGGCCAAGGCATGTGCCGTTGCGCTGCCAATCACATACAGCCTTTTTTCCGGATCGCAAATCAGCGCGATGGTTTTCTCCAAATGCTGGCGATTGATGTTTTTCAACGTATTGTTGATATTATCGGTGATCTCGCTGCAGTGTTTTTCAATGAATTCGATGCCGTTTTTTCTGTTTTTGCTGTTGTCGAAGCGTTCTATGGGGGAGATGTTTCTGCGTTGCTCAGGCTCGATGGTGGACTCTTTGAAGTCGCGAAAGCCGGTGAAGCCGAGCTTCATCATAAATCGCCCCAAGGTAGACTTGGCGATGTTGATTTCATGACAAACATCAACCACTTTGCTGTAGGGAATGGACTCAAAGTGTTTGTCAAAATAGTCGATGATACGCCGATCCGTTTCGGTCAGATTATCAATGTCAGCAATACGTTGAGTGAATTCCGCTCTGTTCATGTCAGTTTTCCCCTCTACGTAATTTCTTCCTTCATTAATAACAAAACCCAAGGGAGAAAAAAGGGGAATCAAAAATTCCCTTGTCAGAAGTGTGTGTCATCTCTCATTCCCTTCTGACCCGCGCTACCGCTTGCTTTGGCAGTAGCGCGTTCCCCTCGAATTACGGTTGTACCTTGAACTCGCCATGCTGTTCAAACCAGGCAAATTGCTCGGCGCCATAGGCAGACATCTTCGAGCCGCTATGCCCTACGTCGGGTAAGGTCGTAAAGCGCCAGTTGAAGTCGACCTTATAGCGTTTGGCTTTCTGCTGCGCCGTCAGGAAATAGCTTTGTGCACGGGTTAACCGGCTATCCCCCTGTGCCATGGCTTCATAAGAACGGCGCAGCAAAGGGTGATACGGATCGTTATCCTTTTCACCGACGGTGATCAGCACGGGTTTGGCAAAATAGTCGGCCAGCTGTTTTTGCGTCACTTTCACTGGCGCATTGTCCAGCCCATAGGGCCATGGGTTTTCCACATCTGGCATGGTCCACCATCCCGCAGCTGCACAAATGGCGGCTTTGACATTGGCCTCAGGGACAAAGGTCTGCATCCGGTGAACAAACTGGCAGCCAGCGCTGTTGCCAAATAAATAATAGTCTTGTTGTTTGGTGATCCCCTGTTTTTGCATATCGGCAAACAGATCGTCAATGACCGTGAAGGCCCATTCCCCTTTAGGATTGACCAGGTGGGTTTTGGCATTCTCAATATTCCCCAGATTATAGCCGTCGTTACCGGGATAATCGGCTTCGGAAAACAGCGGAGCGATGACGATAAGTTTGTTTTTCTTGGCATTTTCTACCCATGAGTCGCGGTACTCAGCGGCGTTACGGTTCAGCCCGGTCAGGACAAACACCACCGGGGTGTTGGCATTGGCTCCGGGAGGCTGGTAGCTGAAGACTTCCATCTTCTTGCCGGTTTGTGGCACGGTGAAATCGAAACTACCGCTCTCTTTTGGCAGGGAGGCCGCATGGCTGAGGCTGGCACTCAACGCTAACACGGCGAATAAACTGAGTTTGCTGTTCATGATTTTCATCCTTGTTCAGTGATTAAAATTCGTAACGTAACCCAAGTACCCACAGATTTTCTGCCGAATCGTAGCTTTCCCGATCGTCATAAATATAGGTGGCAGAAAGATGTACATCTTTTTTCAGTCGGTATTCCAATTCGGAGATCCACTGTTTGCGATGGACGTAGTCATTTTCAGACTCAATCAACTGAGAATAGCCGCCACGTAACGCGACTTTGCTGGTAAACCAATATTCGGCCAGCGAGTCGAAGGCATCATAATCTTTGTCTGGCTTGCCGGTTTGCTCGTAGGTTTGTCGGCCAACGTTGAGACCAAGATAAGCCTTGTCGTAGCTGAGGCGTATGCCAACCCCTTTTTGGGTGTAATCGGTGTAGTTGCCGCTTAGGCTGGTATTTTTGGGATCTTTGGTCATTTTCTGCCAGGCAATCACCGGTTTGATTTTTAGTGGCGTACCCATCACCGGGAATTCAAAAGCGTAGCCGAGGCTGGCCATATAACCATCGTCAACGGTGCTGTCGCTGGCACCGTTACCCATCACGTAGGCGGTGCGAACGTCCAGCCCGCCATTCGTATATTCATATTGTAATGTGCCGTCCTGACGGTTCCATTGATAGGAGGAGTCGATACGCGTGCCAACCCAGTTGGAGTAAACGTTAGCCGTGTAGTTCATGTAACGATCGGTGATGCCCATCCACTGGTACATCGGGTTGCGCGTACGCCCAACCATCAATTTCCCCAGATCCTTACCGTCAATCCCGATATAACCATAACGAATATCCCAGTTATCTTCGGCGACCTCGGTATCGTTCTTCTGAGTGTTAACCTGCCATTCCAACTTGCCAAACAGGCCGAATTGCTCATCGAGCTTTTGTTTGGCTTCAAAGCCAAGACGGCCGGTCAGGTTGGTGGCATTGGTGTGTTCATCTGTCCATTCATTGCCGGTTTGTGCCTCGATACGGCCATAAATATCCAGTTGTGTTCCTTTACTGTTATAGACCGTCACCGCCTCGGCGGCGCTGGTGGCTAGCAGGGCAGGAAGGAGTAATGCCAGAGGTATTGTTTTCATTATTATGATCCTGTGTAAGGTAAGTCATTTTCTTGTTTTTTATAAATATGAGGCGAACTAAAGCGACTCACTTAAAAAATAATGAGTTGAGTTGGATGCATTAATCTCTCTAACGACTTGTGCTTGAGGTAATGAATATAATTTATTTAATAATGAACAGAAAATAGCGTGCCAATGAGCAACCTGCGCCGCACATGATTTAATGCTGATAAGAAAACCCAAGTTGTGTATTTTTAGTTATCGCCCTCTTGGTGATTAATTTTCACACTATAGGAAGAGGGGATATGTTGTGAATGGGAATCAAAAATTCCCTGGTTAAATATGTGAGTGCTGGCACAAATATGAATTGCGGATAAAAACAGCGGGGGAGGCAAGAGGTTTTTTGTTGAGGAGAGCAGCCAATAAAAAACCCCGCACAACGTGAATTGTGCAGGGGCCAGCAAGGCAAGGACGTTACTTCTTCTCTACGGCAGCCTGGATGGCATCTGCCAGAGAGCTGACGTGCTTTTCTGCCGTTTTCAGCTGGTATTCGACACCGTTGCCGTCGTTGGTGTCAGACAGCGTTGCCTTCAACAGTTCCAGTGCTGCCTGCACCGCCAGTAATCTGCGTTTTTGCTCTTCAGTTGGAGCGATCCCAGAGCCAAAATAATTCTCTAACATATTCATTTCCTTTCGCTAGACCTACCGAAATGGCAGACAACACAGGTTACATGGGGGGGATGCCCGCCATTTTCAAGGCATTGCCTTGAGTGCTGTCTCTTGTTGCAACGGCTTTGAGCCATTTTGGCGTGCACTGTTGATCCAGGCAAACGATCCCATCAGCGCAATCACCGTCAGTAAAATATACTCCAACGACATGGCATAAACTCCCTGAATGGCGTAAATCACTACGCTGATCACGTCAATCAGTACCCACAGCAGCCAGTTCTCGACGTATTTGCGCGTCATCAGCACCATGGCGGCGATTGACAGCACCAGCATGGTGGAATCCCACAGTGGGAAGGCGTCTGGCTGCAGTTCAGGCATCACCACTGAAAGCCCCATTCCCTGCATAATGCCGATGGCAATGCGTGTCAGCACGGCGAATACCGGATCGATAAACAGCGACATCAGGCCGATGGCCACTACGCAAACTACCAGCAGCGTGAGGGCCTTTTGCCGTGGCAACCAGCGAATTTTCAGTGCGGCTTCATTATTTTCGTTCTGACGGCTCCAGGCATACCAGCCGTACAGGTTGGCGACGAAGAAAAACACCTGCAACAGCAGGCTGGCGTACAGCTGGATCTGGAAGAAGATAGCGGCAAACAGCGTGACGTTAATCAAACCAAACAGGTAGTTGATAATCTTCTCTTTGCTGGCAAACCAGATGCACAGCAGGCCAAACACCGTACCTATGGCTTCGATCCATGACAGGGCATAACCACCCTCGCCCAGAGGAATGTTGACCATGACGTTATTGATGCTGAAAAAATCCATTATTGCGTCCTCTCAAGATGATCCTGATACAGCGTTTCGAGCGCGAGCACGATTTCGCGTTCCTCGCCACGTTGGCAGGAATGCTCCTGCTGTTGATAGTCGTTGATGCTCTGTTCCAGGCAGCCCTGGTGTTCCACCACCACGTTCAGGATAGAGGCAATGCGCATATTACGCAGTGCGCCAACGACCATCAGCGGGGCGGTTTCCATATCGGCGGCGAGAATACCTTTGGCCGACCAAAAATCGGTGATCTCCTGTTCGCGATCCGTGTAGAAACTGTCATGGCTACGCACATAGCCACAGTGTGTACTGTATCCCAGTTTTTGTGCCTGCTGGCGCAGCAGATAAACCAGGCCGCAGTCGGCACTGGCCGGGTAGGCTGCGGGAATATAAGCATTGCCGGTACCTTCATCGCGCACTGCCGCGCTGGCAATCACCAGATCGCCCAGCTTCATTGAACTTTGCATCGCGCCGCAGCTGCCAATACGCACCAGGCAGTCTACGCCGATCTGATGTAGTTCTTCGGCGGCGATGGCGGTTGAAGGGCCACCCATGCCGGTGGAAATCACCAGGACTTCCACGCCACGAAACCAACCGCGCAGCGCCCGGTATTCGCGATTTTGGCCAAAATCCTCCACCTGATCCAGAAAGCGGGCAACGTGTTCGACGCGTTGCGGATCGCCCGGTAACAGGGCGTAATGGGCGTGTGTCATCTGCCGGCTAAGCCGGATATGAGGTTGTAGTTGAGTCATGGAACTTACCTAAATTTATACCCGTCGTCTTTCAAACTGCAGCGTTGTTACCTGCACTATCCCACCCCAGTCACTTACTAAAAGTAAGCTCCTGGGGCTGGGATAGCTTGTCGCCTAGCTGCAGCTTGAAATCCATAGGGTATAGGTGGATTTCCTGTTTGGCGGTGTAAATCGAATACCGCAGAAATTAAAACCCGGCCTGTTGGTGTAACCGGACTGGGTCGATCACCGCAATCCGTTCACCGTTGACCGTAATAATTTGCTGCTCGCGCAGTTCAAACAGGATGCGGTTGATACTGCGTGGGGCCACGGCAAACTGTTCGCTGAGCTGTTGTTTATTAATGGTAATTTCTCCTTCATTTTGGGCTCCCTGGTGTTGGTAGCTTTGCCACAGCGCATGGCAGACGCGCTGGTGCAATGAATAGAGACTGTCTTCGCCAGCTTTTTTCGATAGCTGGTAGTACTGGCTGCTGAACGACTGAATGATTTTCTGGTTGAAGTAATTGTCGACCGTCAGCCAATGGCAAAAATCGGTGCGTGAAAGCGTCAGTAATGTCACCTCACTGGTCGCTTCTACCGAGCAGATATACGGCCGTTGCTCAAAGATCTCGAGCTCACCCAGCATATCTCCGGCATGGTAGCGCGCCTGTAAATATTTACGCCCATCGTCGGCGTGAATAAAAACGTCCACGTTACCCTGCGCTATCAGATGAAATTCATGACAAATTTCATGCTGTTGGCAGATCAGTGTGCCGGGTCTGACCTGTTGTAACTGCCAGCGGCGTAAAATAGCCAACGGGCAATATTTCAACAGGTCGTAAAGTATGGCATCACCGGTAACCAACTCGACAACGCTCAACCATTCACTGCTTTTTTTGTCGTTCTGCATAGCGTTAACTATAAAGTTCCTCGGCAGGTAAGGACAGGACGCCGGTCCGACGGCAATGTCAAAAAGGGCGTAAAACTGGAAGCTGGCTCTGATATTAGAATATTGCTCGGGACATTTGTCCCAGCTTGTTTATCGGCAGGGTGGTGATGTGATGGCACTCACAGATTTAATGGGGGGAAAAGATGGGGAAAACGAGTTCCCCATCTTTTGCAGCACTAATTATTGTTTTGGGAAGTTCACAATATCCGTCACCATATCATCGATGGCTTTCTTCACGTCGGCCAAGGTGATTGGGGCATTCTGGTTGCTGACCGTTTTACCCAAGCCTTTACGTACTACGGCCATTACCGTTTTACCGGTATCTTGATCGATCAGTTTGATTTCCATGAATAACGCGGTGTCTTGCGTTCTGTGTCCGCTGGCGGCCATGGTGGTGGCGATCACTGCGCCAATTGGCACAACTTCATAGAATTGAACCCCTTCGTTTTCAGCCGTTACCGCAGTAATGGCAACTTTGGCGACCAGTACGCGTGAGCCCGATGGGGTAGGCAACAGCGTTGTACGCTGTGCAACGGCATTTCTTAGTGAGGTGCTGGCGTACTCTCTGATCTTATCCAGCGTTTGCTGGCTCACCCGGGCAGTAGGTTTTGCCGGTGGGTAGAAGACCAATGGGGTAATATAGATGCCACGATAGTCAGACTCTTTAAATCCGGGAGCGATCCAACGCAAAACCTGATGCCCGCTGGCGGTTTCAGTTTTTTGCAGTTTGCTATAGTCCTGCAGGAACCCGGAATACTGCGTAGTTTCTGCAACCTTGGAGGTACATCCCGCCAGCAACATACCCGCAGCCAAGGCAGCCGCGGCAACGCCAAAACGATTTTTTTTCATATACTTCCCATCATGAAATAGGGGGGGGGTGCCTAAAAAATATAGCACTAACTTATAGAATAAGACATGGGAGAGCTCTTACAGAAAAATAGCGCTGTTACAGATTGTCTTTTATTACGACAGGGATAGCTCATTAATAAACCCCGACGCAATGGCGTCGCCAAAGGGTTTGTAATGCAAGGCCCGCAATTCACCCGGTGAGCGGCGATTGGTGTGCTGCACCCACCATAAAAACCATGTTGCCATTGGTTACAATTAATGTCCTGTCAGAGTAAAACCACAGGTTTGTCAGTGCCTTCTATCAGGCGTTACATCTGGCACATCATCCTTACCCAAGCATGACATTTCTATACACTCGCGCTGGTAAGGTTATTCCAGCCCGATGATGTTGTGTTAGTCCTGTAGTGTATTACCATCCCTTTGATTTTATCCCGCCTTGTGCGGGATTTTTTTGGTGTGCCGGGCATGCTCAATACGTTAGTTTGTCTGGCAGCGGTTAGATAGCGTGGTGACTTGCCGGTTAAAGAGGGTGGAGCTTGGGGTGATCCACTTTTTCTGCACAATTGAGGATTATGATAAGCCAGTTATTAGCCCGTTTGGGCTAACACTGCATTTCGACACTTTATGCCCGGTTCCTAGCCGGGCTTTTTTACGCCTAAGCTTGCTGTCTTACTATCACTACCCGTGCTGGCCTGTGGGCCTGCGCCGTAACTGTCCATTTAGTTTTCGACCCCCAGTCAGTCTGCAGCTCTTTACGGGCTTTTCTCATTGCGCTTCTGCTGGCGTTGCAGGAAAATAACCCGCAAGTAAGAAGAGTCTTAACCTTATACCCTTATAATTTCTCATAGTTTGTTATTTCAATAACGTTAACAATTTAGACTATGCTGTTAACAACCATGTTCGTTAAAAGGATGAGTCCAGCGAACAGGGTTTTACATTGTCAGCGGCGAATTAAACTAATAAGACACGATAGGGTTTTTGATTGATTTAATTGACCATTTTAATGGGCGTTGTGGTTCATTGTTACTTTTTTGGGGAAAGAAAGCATGCTTATAGTCAGTGTTGTTATTATTGCCTCGCAGGTTATTTCATGAGCGTAGAAAGACAGCGTTTGCCAGCGACGGTTCTGCTGGTCAATGTATTTTTATTGGCCTACCTGCTTTCCTTGTTTGGCATCTTCACCCGCCCGTTAGGGTCACTCTCTCTGTTTTGGCCGGTGAATGCTATTTTGCTTGGCTTGATGCTGCGTAAACCTGGCTATGCGACGATGTTGGGATGGATTGGCACCTATCTTGGCATGATTGCTGCCGATTTCAGCGCCGGCGAAAACTGGCCACTGGCACTTTGGCTAAATGCCTGCAATATGGCGCTGATTGCCACTGGCTATGCCGTGATGTCAATGCTGCCCAAGTCTCAACGGCGTATGGGCAAGCCCCAGGCGATTTTGTATATGTTTACCGCCTGTCTGCTTGGGGCCGCGCTATCGGCAACGCTGTCAGTGTTGCGCACTGACAGTCAATACAACAATACGCTGATCATTGCCTGGATGTCCTGGTTTAGCGAACAGTTCTCGACCAACCTGTTAATCCTGCCGGTGGTGCTGGCCGCGCCACGCTTAAAGCAATTGCTGAGCCTGCAGTTTGGCTGGCAATTGCGTTCCAGCCTGCCTTTGCTGGCGTTGTTGCTTTCGTTGGCGCTTAGCGTGTATATCGGTGGGCCTGGCGCGATAGCCTTCCCCATCCCCGCACTGCTATGGTGCGCCGTGCGTTATCATTTATTTACCGTCACCTTGCTGACGTTTCTCACCGGCGTGACGGAGATTGTCAGCATTTCTGCCAATCTGATGCTGTATGAAACGCCGGGAGCGCGAGGGGCGGTCATGGACAGCCTGATGTCAGCACGTTTGGGGATTGCCATGTTGGTGATGGGGCCGCTTATTTTGTCCAGCTCGATTGCCGTTAGCCGTAAACTGCTGCGCCGGCTGGAGCACAGTGCGAACCACGACTTCCTTACCGGGACACTGGCGCGTAGTGCTTTAACGCGCAAAGGCAGGGAAATGCTGGAACAGAAGCAGCGCACGAAGGAGGCGGTGTCGCTGTTGTTAATCGATATCGATCATTTCAAACTGATCAACGATACCCATGGTCATGCCATCGGTGACCACGTCCTGGCGGCATTCGCCCATATTTTGCGACGTGAGCTGCGCCACGACCAGCTATTCGGTCGTCTGGGGGGGGAAGAATTTGCCATTATGCTGCCGCGAGCGCTGGGGACGCAGGCGGTGGCCCTGGGGGAACATTTGCGCCGGCGGATAGAAAGTGCCGAACTGAACCCGAACGGCAAAGCGCCATTACGGATCACGATTAGTGTGGGCGTGGCGAGTTTGGCAATGAATGAGGATAAATCACTGGAACAGTTGATGAATATGGCGGACATTGCGCTTTATCGCGCCAAGTCCCAAGGCCGCAACTGCGTCGAATCGTTTAACATGGTCAGCGGTAACAGCCTCAACCATGTCATATTCAAATAGCGTTTCAGCCCTGCTTTGGTGCGAATTGCGTGCCGCAGTTGGGGCAAATCAAGGTGCTGAGTTTACGCAGTTTTGAACATTGCTGTTCGGTAACATAAGCACACTTTGGGCAGGCAATTTGAGTGGTGCGGTTATTGTAACCTTTAACGCTGGTGGATTCAGACATATCGCGTACCTGTGTCAGGTGAAAACCCACGCTAACACAGGTGCCATTAAATAGCTTTGATTGTTTTCAGGGGCTATAGGGTCTTCAACGCCTGCACGGTTTCATCGATATCGATTTCATGCTCAGAGAAGACGTGAGTCGCGTTCTGGAAGGTGGTGATTGACAGCATACGCAGCGTTTCCGTGGCGGTCTGTGGCGCTTCGGCTACTTGCGGACGGATACGGTTCATCAGCAAACCAACGGACAACACGGTGTTCTCTTTATCGACCTCCACCTTAACCGGCACTTCTTTGGTGAAGGTATCGAAGGACTTGATGCTGGAGATTTTGATTCTCTCGTTGGCGATGGTGATGTACTTGCTTGGTGCCTGTACCTTTACCGCATAGGCCGAGGGCCCTTTGGTATTGTTGGTTGGCTCAAAGGTTACCAGCGCATTTTTCTTAATCAGCTCTGGGTTTTGCACTTTAATCACGTGAAAATAACGATTTTCCCCGTTCTCGTCGGTGATAAAACCGAAGCCTTTGTCTTCAAAAAAAGTCGTTATCTTGCCGTTCATGGTCATTCTCATCAGGTCGTTCGTAACAGCGCTAATGATAACGCGTAATGCCTTGCAGTGACAGGGGGCGGTGTTTCATCAGTAAGACGAAAACCTAAAAACTGCGGGTTGAGGGGCAATAATGGGCCACAGAGGTGTTTAATCGGTCACTCAACGGTTTTTTGGCTGATTGGGCTGCCTCGGACATCTCTGGTAACTGAGGACATCAATTTACATGGCAAATAACCGACTTTTTCACTTTTTATCGATTTTATGTGATCTGTGTTGTGGACAAAATCCCGTCTAATTGCTGTACTGTATTGGACACACATTTTGTGTCTTACATTCACGTTAAAGGTAAGTTTGATGTCTAAGATTAAAGGTAGCGTTAAGTGGTTTAATGAATCTAAAGGTTTCGGTTTCATTACTCCAGAAGATGGTAGCAAGGACGTTTTCGTTCACTTCTCTGCCATCGCTAGCAATGGTTTCAAAACTCTTGCTGAAGGCCAGCGTGTAGAATTTGAAATCACGAACGGTGCCAAAGGGCCATCTGCTGCTAACGTTATCGCTATCTAAGCTACAGTAGCCAAAATTGTTAAAACCCGCTCCATGAGCGGGTTTTTTATGCTTTTTTTTCAGGCCGGGAGCAGTTAAGGGAACAGGTAAACCTTGATGAAGGCCAGGACGATCAGCACGCACGTCAGGGTGACAATCCATTCAGTAGTGGTTTTTGGCAGGTTAAACATTCAATTCCTCACTCAGCACAGGTTACTGAGCGAGGATTATCCCGATGGCAGATTAAGAAAACATTAAGCCCCGAGATTTCATTGGCCGTAGAACGCTCTGACCAGCATAAAGGCCAACAGCGTCATCGCCAGCGAACCCGCCAGGTTGAGCAGCATATTGGTGATAGCCCAGACAACGCGCCCATCCTGCAACAGATAAACCACTTCGAGCGAGAAAGTAGAGAAGGTAGTCAACCCGCCGCAAAATCCGGTAGTGATCAGCAGCTTCCAAACCGGATCAATGTGTGTCATACGGATAAACAGCGCCAGTGCCAGCCCGATGATAAACCCCCCTACCAGGTTTACGGTCAAAGTGCCCAATGGAATATGCGGATGTAGAGGGTTGAGCTTCAGGCTCACTGCCCAGCGCAATACGCTACCCAAACCACCGCCAATAAACACAGCCAGTAAAGAACTCCACATGGTGATAAACCCTATCTAAAGATGGAAGATGCTCAGAAAGGTTCAGGCAAGCGCCTACGCACCTTTCTGAGAGGTTACGTAGACATCATCAGCCTGTGAAAGGCGGTTATGGAGGAATGTCATCTCCGTTTGTTGGCACGAAGTAATCGCGCGGGGCAGATTTTACACCTTGTCGCTGTGGTTTTGCTAGCTGGATGGGTATTGCTAACAATTCTGCCATCGCTGTTCCCCCTCACCCCAACCCTCTCCCCAAAAAGGAGAGGGAGCCAGTCCGGTGTTGTGGTCCGGCGCAGGAGCTAATCTGTGGCACGTCCGGTCCCCTCTCCCTGTGGGAGGGCTAGGGTGAGGGGAGCTGACGAACACTTGATTACGCTAGCAACTTATTCACCCATCAAGTTATTAGCTTAATAAACTGGTGGGCTAGCATTGATGCTCGGCGAGTTCCTGCCGGTTGCGGCCATTATTTTTTGCCCGATACAGTGCGATATCGGCAGCCTTCAACCACTCCTGGTAGCCGGGCATCTCGGGCTGGTAATCGGCGATCCCTGCGCTGATATTCAGCTTTAACCCAGGGGCTTCACGGAAGACGACCTCGTTCAGGCGCTCCTGAATGCGGTGGAGCGCCAGGCTGGCCTGTTCGGCACTGGTATTGGGCAACACCGCGCCGAATTCATCACCGCCGTAGCGGCCAACGATATCCATCGCCCGCAGCCCCAGCACTAACTCTTCCGCCAGCACGATCAGCGCCTCATCCCCCAGCCCATGGCCAAAGGTGTCGTTGATGGCTTTGAAATGGTCAATATCCATCAGGATCAGCGTCGCCGTATGATTATAGCGCCGGCAGCTATCAAACTCATTGTGCAGCAGGTGTTCCCAATGGCGGCGGTTAAACACGCCGGTCAAGCCATCACGCGTGCTGATGCGTAATAGTTCCTGTTGCTTTTCTGCCAGCCGCTTGGCGGTTTGGTAGGTCACGTAGCCTAGGAAGACTGGGTAGACGAAGATCATCGGCAGACACAGATAAACCTGCAGCGGCGTGGATTGTGGCGTAAACGGGAAGCCGAGTATCACACTGGTAACCAGCGCCCCGATAATTTGCGCCATCAGCCCTTTGAAATACAGAGACGGCCCTCCGGAAGCGATATTGTTCATCCCCATCATCGACAGGATCACCACGGCGGGGAGCGCGTTGAAACCCATAATGGCGACCCACATCCCACCTAGCAGTGCATCGATGAGCAGGTTGCGGATCTCGGTGGCGTAGGGGGCTTCGCTGCGGATAGACCACTGATAAGCGATATGTGGCCAGATAAAGCCATTTACTGCCAGCAAGATCCACACGCCAACCGGCTGGTGCTCTGGATAGAGCGCCGTAAGTACGCACAAGAAACCAATCCCCAGGCCGACAATACGTGGCAGGTAGAGACGCCTGGCGAAGTTGAGACCTGCACGCCGGGTGTTAATAGCCGATGGAGCTGTAGGCATCCCATGTTTCCCTGTGATGAATTATGCAGCCGACCTGGAGCCGGAAAAAAGCGAATAGCCAAGAATATGCCCTATAATCTAAGCATAGAACATCTCGGGTAGATCTCACCTTGTTACAACTGGTTGTTGTTATAGCCGAAAGAAAGTCGCTAAATACCTATAGACAAAGTTTGTTCCCGCGCTGCGTCCTGCAGCCATAAATGAATAAAGAAGGTGATTATGGAAGGTATCAGTATTACCAAGCTGCTGGTAATTGCGGTGTTGATCGTGTTGCTGTTCGGCACCAGCAAACTGCGTACTCTGGGCGCGGATCTGGGGGCTGCGCTGAAAGGCTTTAAAAAAGCGGTGGGCGACGACACCCCTCCTGCTCAGAATACGGCTGAAACGCCTACCGCGCAGCAGAGCGTCGAAAAGAAAGACATTTAACCGCCTCTGCCGTTGAGCCATAAAAAAACGGATGCCGTAAGGACATCCGTTTTTTGGCGTTAATCGCGGGTGAAGCGTAACAAAAGATTACCGCGGTTACTTCACTTCCAGCCCTTTGGCCTGCAAGTCCGCATGATAGGACGAACGCACAAACGGGCCGCAGGCAGCATGGGTAAAGCCCATTGCCATCGCTTCTTCTTTCATTTCGTCAAACTCCGCCGGGCTGACATAGCGCTGCACTGGCAGATGGTGACGGCTTGGCTGCAGATATTGCCCCAGCGTCAGCATGGTTACGCCATGACGGCGCAGATCGCGCATCACTTCCACGATTTCCGCGTTGGTTTCACCCAAACCCACCATCAGACCGGATTTGGTCGGGATCGATGGGTGAGCTTCCTTAAAGCGCTCCAGCAACTTCAATGACCACTCGTAATTAGCCCCTGGGCGTACCTGGCGATAAACACGCGGCACGTTTTCCAGGTTATGGTTAAACACGTCTGGCGGCGTAGCGGTAAGGATTTCCAGCGCACGATCCATACGGCCACGGAAGTCTGGCACCAGGGTTTCGATCTTGATGTTCGGGCTCTTGGCACGGATGGCGGTAATGCAGTCGGCAAAGTGCTGTGCGCCACCGTCACGTAAGTCGTCACGGTCAACCGAAGTGATCACCACATAGCGCAATGCCATGTCGGCAATGGTTTGCCCCAGCTTTTCCGGCTCGTTGGCATCGGGAGCCACCGGGCGGCCATGGGCTACGTCGCAGAATGGGCAACGGCGGGTACAGATGGCCCCCAGGATCATGAAGGTGGCGGTACCGTGGTTAAAGCATTCAGACAGGTTCGGGCATGACGCCTCTTCGCAGACCGAATGCAGGCCATTTTTGCGCATCGCGGCCTTGATGCCTTGAATGCGCGTAGAGTCGGCAGGGAGCTTGATCTTCATCCACTCGGGTTTGCGTAACAGCTCTTGGCGTTCGGTGGCCACCGTTTTTACCGGGATTAACGCCATTTTGTCTGCATCGCGGTATTTGACGCCGCGTTCCATCTGAATCGGTTTACTCATAATCGTGCAGGTTCCAGTTACGAAGCTCGACCGTCTGATAGCCGAGTAAATGAACAAATTCCTGTACCAGAATGGGATGCACATCGGCAATCCCGACACCTGGTGCCAGCGCGCTGACCTGTGTCATCTGCATTCCGGCATAACCGCAGGGGTTGATGCGTTGGAAAGGGGTGAGATCCATGGCGACATTCAGGGCCAGGCCATGAAATGAGCTACCTTTGCGGATCCGCAAACCTAATGAACAAATCTTTTGTTCGCCCACGTACACGCCGGGCGCATCCGGGCGGGCGCGTGATTCGATCTTGAAATGGGCGAGGGTATTAATAACGGTCTCTTCCAAGGCCGTGACGAGTTGGCGAACACCTACTTTATTGCGTTTCAGATCCACCATTACGTACAGCACCTGCTGGCCTGGGCCATGATAGGTGACCTGGCCGCCGCGATCGCTCTGGATCACCGGGATATCGCCTGGCATCAGCAGATGTTCTGCCTTACCGGCCTGGCCTTGGGTGAACACGGCTTGATGCTGCACCAGCCACAATTCATCGAGCGTGGACTCATCGCGGTGATTGGTGAAGCTGTGCATGGCTTGGGATACAGGCTCATAGGGCTGCAACCCTAGCTGACGGAGAATGATCTTATTGTGTTGCAAGCGGGGCATCGTCAGGTTACAGAAGTGGTAAAAAACATTATACCGGGCGCTCTGGCCCGCGACCAGCATTTATCCCTGGCGAACCAGAGCAACCCGGACAGCGCTTGTGCTGAACCAGGTTGGCTGGCAGGGAGTTATGCTGTAATTACAGCACCATACGGACAATTTCAATATTGCCCAACTCTTCATACAACGTTTCCACCTGATCGATATGGGTGGCGGTGATGGTGATGGAAACGGAGTGGTAGTTGCCTTTGCTGCTCGGTTTGACCTGCGGGTTGTAATCTCCTGGAGCATGGCGTTGCACCACTTCAACCACCTGGTCTACCAGCTCGGGGTGTGCCAGGCCCATTACCTTGTAGGTAAAGGTACAGGGGAATTCGAGCAGTTCGTTCAGTTTAGTCTTTTGCATGTGGGTGCGCTCCAGCTGTGGCGGATCTCTAAATTATAACTCCCGCCGGGGCGGGAGTTAGTGTTAATTGTTATATGGGGCCGAACTCAGCCGATTCAAGGGTTAGCCGAACCAGTGATGGAACATCAGGCGGATATAATCCACGATGCGGCCGAAGAAGCCACCTTCTTTCACTTCGTTCAGCACTACCAACGGGCGCTGATCGATGGTCTTGCCATCCAGCTGGAAATTGATGGTGCCAACCACTTGGTTTTTGGCCAGCGGAGCATGAATTTCCGGGGTGTTCAGCACGTAGCTGGCTTTCAAATCTTTCATCCGGCCGCGTGGGATGGTCAGGTAGGCATCTTTGTCTACGCCCAGCTCGACGCGATCGGCATCACCGAACCAAACCGGTTCAGAAGCGAACTCTTTGCCTGCTTTCAGCGGCGCGACGGTTTCAAAGAAGCGGAAGCCCCAGGTCAGCAGTTTTTTGCTTTCGGTTTCGCGGCCTTTGTAGGTACGGCCACCCAGCACGGCGGAGATCAGACGCATCTGGCCTTCCGTCGCTGAAGCTACCAGGTTATAACCCGCCGAATTGGTATGGCCGGTTTTAATCCCATCGACGTTCAGGCTGGTATCCCACAGCAGACCGTTACGGTTCAGCTGACGGATATTGTTGAAGGTGAACTCTTTTTCTTTATAGATAGCGTATTCGTCTGGCACATCGCGGATCAGCGCCTGGCCGATCAACGCCATATCACGCGCCGAGCTGAACTGGCCTTCCGCATCCAGGCCGTGCACGGTTTGGAAGTGGGTGTTTTGCAGGCCGAGCTGTTTGACGTAGGTATTCATCAGGTTAACGAATGCGTCCTGGCTACCCGCGACGTAGTCCGCCATGGCGACACAGGCATCGTTACCGGATTGCAGGTTGATACCACGAGTCAGCTTGGAAACCGGCACGCGGTCGCCCGGCTTGAGGAACATCAGCGAGGAACCTTTGAACACCGGGTTGCCGGTGGCCCAGGCGTCCTGACCTACGGTGACCATATCGTCCTGGCCAATCTTGCCGGATTTCAGCGCCTGGCCGATGACGTAGCTGGTCATCATTTTGGTCAGGCTGGCAGGGTCGCGGCGTGCGTCGGCGTTCGATTCCGCCAACACTTTGCCGGAGTTGTAATCAATCAGGATGTAGGCTTCAGCATCAATCTGCGGCACACCTGGGATCATGGTTTTAATATTAACGTCGTCTGCGTGGGCAACTGACGCTGCGCTGAGCGCGATGGCAGTGCCAAGCGTGAGGCTTTTGATTAAGCGAAAAGAGGTTACCTGTTTCATGATCGGGACTACAACATCCGTAAAAGTTAAGTTAAAAAACGAGTCACACTATAGCAGACGGGGCCCCGGCAGGCATTAGCCATTCGGCCGACAGTAGGGGGTTTACACAGATTTACCTGAAAGAAAATGTTTCAGATAAGTCAACGACCTGCTGTCGGCGGCATCGGCCTGCCGAGTTTCACGACTAGGGTGCGGCAGTGATAAAGGACTGTTGTTGTGCCTCAGTGGCCAGACGCTGTTGCAACTGTGCGGCCTGTTGACGATTGCTGAACGGGCCAAGCTGCACGCGGTAGACGGCGCCGTTGGCGGCGACCTTACCAGGAACGCCGAACTGCTGGCTCAGTTGCTGTTGCCAGCTTTGCGCACGCTCGGCATTACTCAGGGCACCTACCTGAACGACATAGCTACCGCTGGCACTGGTTGCAGATGCGGTGGCCGCAACCGGGGCTGCAGTTGGCGCGCTGATGACCGGCTGGGGTTCTGACCCTTCCAAAACGCCTGGGGCTAACGGCTGCGGCGCACCAAGGAAACCACCGCTACGGCCAGTGGAGGCGGCAGGGGTAGTGCTGCTGTCGTTGTAGTTCATGCTGCCGTTGTCAATCGCTTGTGCGGCAGGGGCGGCAACCGGTGCCGATTGCTGCATCGGTGTATCCATACCGCTGCCGGAACTGAGATCCGGGCGTGGAGGCAGGGCGTAGCTCTGTTTGGCGACGACGGTACCCACGGTCCCAGGGCCGCTCAACGTGCCGTCCGGAGCAACCTTGATAAAGTCGACTTTCACCTTGGTGTTGCTGGACAGGTTGAGGCGATCGGCGGCAGCTTTGGACAGATCGATAATCCGGCCAGAGGTATAAGGGCCGCGATCGTTCACGCGTACCACCAGTTGACGGCCATTGGCCAGGTTGGTGACGCGTACATAGCTAGGAATAGGCAAGGTGGGATGAGCAGCGGTCAGCGCATTGGGATCGAACTGCTCACCAATAGCGGTAGTGTTGCCGTTGGCTTCTTCGCCGTACCAGGCTGCCAGGCCGGTTTGCGAGAAGTTCTGCGGATCTTGCACGATGCGATAAGTGTCGCCATTAACCTTATAATCCTGCAGGGTGCCAGGGTTATAGGGTTCATAGTGAGGCTCCACGCCGCCGATCTCGGTCACCGGCCCGTTGTAGGCTTGTTGCACCGGAGCCTGTGTTTCTTCCGTCGTGGTACAGGCGGAAAGTAATACCGCAGCAGCAACCGCGCCGACCCAAAGCCATTCCTTACGCATTGCACACCTCTTATAGATTTTTAGACAACATTTTCCGATGCGTGTGGATCGACATCACGATGCCGAACCCAGCCATGAGTACGATCAGCGCCGAACCCCCGTAACTGACCAAAGGCAAAGGTACGCCAACTACCGGTAAAATGCCACTGACCATACCAATGTTAACAAACACATAGACGAACAGGATCAGCATCAGCCCACCGACCATTACGCGGCCAAAGGTGGTCTGTGCCCGGGCGGCGATCATCAGCCCGCGGATAATCACCAGCAGATACAGCACCAGCAGCACCAGCACGCCGATCAGGCCAAGTTCTTCTGCCAACACCGCGAAGATAAAGTCGGTGTGGCGTTCCGGCAGAAATTCCAACTGGGACTGGGTGCCGTGCAGCCAGCCTTTACCCGACAGGCCGCCAGAGCCGATGGCGATTTTCGATTGAATAATATGGTAACCAGCCCCTAACGGATCGCTTTCCGGATCGAGCAGCATCATCACGCGGTCACGCTGATAGCCGTGCATCAGGAAGAACCACAACACCGGGATAAAGGCGGCCAGCGCTACGGCAGCCACGGCGATCAGCTTCCAGCTCATCCCCGACAGGAACAGCACAAACAGGCCTGAGGCTGCGATCAGGATCGAGGTGCCCAGATCGGGCTGTGCGGCAACCAGCAAGGTGGGCAGGAAGATCAGCACCAGCGCGATGCCGGTATTCTTCAGCGAAGGCGGGCACACGTCACGGTTCATAAAGCGTGCCACCATCAGCGGCACGGCGATCTTGGCGATTTCCGAAGGCTGGAAGCGCACAAAGCCCAGATCCAGCCAGCGCTGTGCGCCTTTACTGATTTGGCCAAAGGCATCCACCAGGATCAGCAATATCACGCAGAAAATATACAGGTAGGGTGCCCAGCTTTCATAAACCCGTGGCGGGATTTGCGCCATCACGCCCATCACGATCAGCCCCATCAGGATCTGGCCGATTTTGCGCTCCATCATGCCCATATCCTGGCCGCTGGCGCTCCACATCACCACGGCGCTGTAGATCAGCAAGGCCAGAATAAACAGCAGGAATGTCGGGTCGATATGGATTTTGGTCCAGATAGAGCCCTTTTGTTGGCTTTCAGTCATGTTCTACCTTAATCACCTTCTATACCTGGCGGCAGCGGTTCTGCATCCGGTAATTGCGTATTGTTGTCGCCCAGCAGGATATGGTCGAGGATCTGGCGGGTAATGGTGCCTACCGCCGGGCCTGAACCGCCGTTCTCCAAAATGATGGCCACTGACACCGTTGGGTTATCAAATGGGGCAAAGGCGGTCATCAATTTATGGTCCCGCAGATGTTCTGCGAGCTTATGGGCGTTATAGGTTTCATAGCCGAATACCTGCGCGGTACCCGATTTTGCCGCGGCTTTATACGGCGTTCCTGCAAAGAACTTGCGCGCCGTGCCGTTAGGCCGGTTGGCAACGCCGTACATGCCGTCTTTGGCTATTTCCCAGAAGCCTGAATGGATATCGCCGATCTGCTTGCTCTCTTTTTGCTTGAACGGCACCAACACGCCGTTGATCTTGGTACTTTGCAGCAGATGCGGATCTTTGACGTTGCCGTCGTTAATCAGGGTGTTCAGCGCCTTGGACATCTGGATCGGCGTAGCGGTCCAGTAGCCCTGGCCGATGCCCACCGGAATGGTGTCGCCCTGATACCACGGTTTCTTGTAACGTTTGAATTTCCAGTCGCGCGTTGGCATCAGGCCTGAACGCTCTTCGGAAAGATCGATACCGGTATATTCGCCGTAGCCGAATTTGGTCAGCCAGGTGGACAGGCGATCGATTCCCATGTCGTACGCTACCTGATAGAAGTAGGTATCCGCAGATTCTTCCAGCGCTTTGGTGACGTTGAGGCGGCCATGGCCCCATTTTTTCCAGTCGCGGAAGCGTTTCTCTGACCCAGGCAATTGCCACCAGCCCGGATCGAACACGACGGTATTTTTGGTGATCACCCCGGCACTGAGAGCGGAAACGGCAATATAGGGTTTAACCGTGGAGGCTGGAGGGTATACCCCTTGGGTGGCACGGTTGATCAGCGGGCGGTTCGGATCGTTGAGCAGCCCCTGATAATCCTTGTTGGAGATACCATCAACAAACAGGTTGGGATCGTAGCTTGGGTTGGAAACCATCGCCAAAATTCCCCCGGTACGCGGATCGCTGACCACCACGGCGGCACGGCTGCCCACCAGCAACTGCTCGATATAGCGTTGCAGGTTGAGATCCAGCGTCAGATAAACGTCTTTACCGGCGGAAGGCGGTTGTTCATGCAATTGGCGGATCACCCGGCCACGGTTGTTGACTTCAACCTCTTCATAGCCGGTTTTGCCATGCAGAACATCTTCATAGTAACGTTCGATACCCAGCTTGCCGATATCATGGGTGGCGGCATAGTTGCGTAGCTGGCCGTCTTTGTCCAGGCGCTCGAGGTCGCGGTCGTTAATTTTTGACACGTAACCGATCACGTGGGTGAGGGCAGACCCATAAGGATAATAGCGACGTTGATAGCCTTTGACTTCCGCACCAGGGAAGCGGAATTGATTGACGGCAAAACGGGCCACCTGCACTTCGGTCAGCGGGGTTTTCACCGGGATCGAGACGAAACGGCGCGAGCGCTTGCGCTCTTTTTCAAAGTTGGCGATATCGTCGTCGGTGAGATCGACCACCGGGCGCAAGGCATCCAGCGTGGCTTTCAGATCGTCCACCTTCTCCGGCATCAGTTCCAACTGGTAAATGGTGCGGTTAAGCGCCAGCGGCGTGCCGTTGCGATCGTAAATTATGCCGCGGCTGGGGGCGATAGGCAGCAGCTTGATGCGGTTTTCATTGGAGCGGGTGCGGTAATCTTCAAAACGCACGATTTGCAGATTATACAGATTGGCAATCAGGATGCCTGTCAGCACCAGAATGATAAAAAACGCCACCACGGCGCGGCGTACAAACAGGGCGGACTCGGCCGTATAGTCGCGAAAAGGGTTACGTTCTATTTTCATCCCGCTGCTTTTTTTCACTCTGTTACTGTCACCACCGGTTACTCCCGGTGGTAAGGATGATTTGTAGTAATACTCCAGGCGCGGTAGAGGCTCTCTGCCACCAAAACACGCACTAAAGGATGCGGTAACGTTAACGGGGAAAGCGACCAGTTTTGCTCCGCGGCGGCTTTACAGGCCGGAGCCAGCCCCTCAGGGCCGCCAATCAACAGGCTGACGTTGCGGCCATCCTGTTTCCAGCGTTCGAGCTGTTGTGCCAACTGGGGCGTTTCCCACGGGGTACCTGGGATATCCAACGTAACGATGCGGTTACCTTTGCCCACCGCTGCCAGCATCTGCTCGCCTTCCTTTTCCAGAATGCGTTTGATATCCGCATTCTTGCCGCGTTTGCCCGCCGGGATCTCGGTCAGTTCAAACGGCATATCTTTCGGAAAGCGATGCAGGTAATCCATAAAGCCGGTCTGCACCCAGTCGGGCATTTTGGTGCCGACTGCAACCAATTGCAGTTTCACCGCTTAACCCCAGAGCTTTTCCAGTTCGTACAATTGGCGACTTTCTTCCTGCATCACGTGCACGATCACTTCGCCCAGATCGACCACTACCCAATCGGAAACGGCCTGGCCTTTCATGCCATACAGTTCCATACCGGCATCGCGGGCTTCTTGCACGACGTGTTCGGCAATCGACATCACATGGCGGCTGGAAGTGCCGGTACAGATGATCATGCAGTCGGTGATGCTGGATTTGCCCTGAACATCCAGAGCGACAATATCCTGGCCTTTCATGTCATCAATTTTATCGATAACGAAATCTTGGAGCGCTTTACCTTGCAAAGGTTCCCCCTCGGGTTGTTCTGTTCATCAGGAGGCTGAGGGCAACTGCCCAAAGTCACTGGCCTGAATCGTGATGGTTTCGGCAGGATGCCGCTGAAAGCCTGCTGGTTTTGCCCAGCTAGCCAAGATCCTTGGGGTTTTCAGCGGATACCTGAAAAATAGCGGCGCAGTATAGCATGCGGCCTATCGATATAAACCCTGTAACTCGATATAACGCTGCACCGGGCGCGGCAGCAAATCGTCACAGCTGATGCCTTGGTGACGGCGCTGGCGTATCTCGGTGGCGGATATCTCCAGTAATGGGGTATCAGCCAGGTAGATAAACCCGTGCGGCTGGCGGCTGAGCAGGGCGGCATCGGTGATCTGGTGCTGTTCCAGCCAGCGTTGCAGCTCTGGCGTATCCATCTGCTGGTTATAACCCGGGCGCGCCAGCACCAACAGGTGGCAGAAGTGCAACAGGTCTTGCCAGCGATGCCATTTGTGCAGGCTCAGCAGTGAATCCTGGCCAATAATAAACGCCAGAGGCGCTGCGGCGCCACGTTCTTTACGAATCGTTTCGAAAGTCTCGATGGTGTAAGACGCGGTGGTGCGGTGCAATTCGCGATCGTCCACGGCAAATAACGGATTACCGGCGATGGCCAGGTTGACCATGGCTAGCCGCTGCTGCGCGTTGGCCTCCGGCTGTGGCCGATGAGGAGGCACATGGTTGGGCAACAACGTGACCTTCTCAAGGCCGACCTCTTCAGCCAAGGCCGCCACCGGGCGCAGATGGCCGTAGTGGATTGGGTCAAAGGTGCCACCGAAAAAGGCGTGCAGGGTATGCGGCTGTTGCGGGCTAGTAGGCATCGGTGACACTCGTCGCCAGAGGTTTGCCGCAAAGCAGCATCGACAGGGTTTCCAGCTCCGGCCAAACCGACTGGCCGTAGTCTTTCTTGAGGGTGAGCTCAATTTGCGCCAACAGGTGCACCGCCTGCCGCAATTGTTGACCCGACAGGCGTTGCAGAGCCTGAGTGATCAGGCTGCGGCGGTTTTGCCAGACCTTGAGCTGATCGAATAGCGTACGCAGTGGGGTGTGCGCCATGCGGCGTTGCAGGTTCAGCAACATCAGCAGTTCCCGTTGCAGGGTGCGCAGCAAGATCACTGGCTCGACATCCTCTTGCTGGAGTTGCCGCAAGATATGCCAGGCACGTTTGCTTTTGCCTGCCAGTAGGGCATCCAGCCAGTGGAACGGGCTGAAGTGGGCAGCATCGTTTACCGCCTGCTCTACACGGGGCAGCGTCAGTTTACCATCGGGGTGCAGCAACGAAAGTCGTTCCAACGCCTGCGAAAGTGCCAGCAGGTTGCCTTCATAGCAGTAACACAGTAGTTGATTGGCTGCGTCATCGAGCTCCAACTGCATGGATTTGGCTCGCTGGGCGACCCAGCGCGGCAGCTGTGCCTGTTCCGGCGTTTGGCAACTGACCATAACGCCATTAGCGCTGAGTGCCTTGAACCAGGCGCTGTTCTCCTGGGCTTTGGTCAGGCGCGGGCCGCGCAGTACCAACAGGATATCGTCATGCAGCAAAGCCGCCAGCTTGACCAGTTGCTCGCCGATCGGGGCCGTTGGGCCGTTCTCGGGGAAAATCAGCAGCAGGGTTTGCCGGCTGGCAAACAGGCTCATGGCCTGGCAGATGCTAAAGATGGCATCCCAGTCGGTATGGACATCCAGGGAAATGCTGTAATGCTCGGTGAACTCTTGCTGTTGGGCGGCCTGGCGGATCAGATCCTGGCTTTCCTGCAGCAACAAGGGTTCATTACCGCTCAATAAATAACAAGCGCGCAGCCCCTCTCGGAGCTGCGCGGCAAGTTGTTCAGGATAAAGACGGATCATTGTGCTGGGGTACTGGCCGCTTTTTCACCAGCGATAGCGGCTTTTTCTTGCGTTTCTTGCACCGCCGCGTGTACTGCCAGCATCTTACGCAGAATTTGCTGGGCAGCCTGCTCACGCATTTCCTGCATGATGATGTCCTGCTCGGAGTCTTTGGCCAACGCAGTCAACGGGTTATCAAAGAACGAACGGAACACTTTGACGTTGATCGGGTAAATATCATGCCCCGGGATCAGCACCTGAGCCTGCACCGTCATCACCAATTGATACTCCGCCGTTTTACCATCCTGGAAGATCGAAACCGTATCCTGGCTTTGCGTCGAATTGACGATGCGCAGTGACGGGACTTCCTTGTGGGCCGGATCGTATTTGACCACGGTAGCCCCGCTTAGACGCAATTGCTCGCGCACGGCACGGGTCAGTGGGCCAAAGGGATCGTAGCTGTCCAGGATCAGCGTATGCAATTCTGTGGGCACCTGCGCGGTGCCGCGCAGATGAAAACCGCAGCCGGCGGTGACAAGCACCGCCAACCCCAGCAACAACGTCAGAATACGAAGTCGCACAAAGCCTCCTTGAGTTAACCCACAACCAGGTTAAGCAATTTGCCTGGAACATAGATCACTTTACGTACCGTGACCCCTTCCAGATATTTGGCCACCAGATGGTCCTGGGCGGCGCGCTCACGTACTTGTTCTTCGGTGGCATCGGCTGGCACGGTGACTTTTGCCCGCACCTTGCCGTTAACCTGTACCACTACCAGTTTGGAATCTTCCACCATTGCGGCTTCGTCTGCCACTGGCCATGGCGCAGTGTCTACGTCGCCTTCGGCGTTCAACGCCTGCCACAGGGTGAAACAGACGTGTGGCGTGAACGGATACAGCATACGTACCACGGCCAGCAAGGCTTCTTGCAGCAGCGCGCGATCCTGTTCACTTTCCTGCGGCGCACGGCCCAGCTTGTTCATCAGCTCCATCACGGCGGCGATGGCGGTGTTGAAGGTCTGGCGGCGGCCGATATCGTCGGTCACTTTGGCGATGGTTTTGTGCACGTCGCGGCGCAGGGCTTTCTGATCTTCATTGAGCTCGCTGACGTTCAGTGGCTGAACGGCTCCTTGCCCAACGTGGTCGTAAGCCAGCTTCCAGACGCGCTTGAGGAAGCGGTTTGCCCCTTCAACGCCAGATTCTTGCCATTCCAGCGTCATTTCTGCTGGGGAAGCAAACATCATAAACAGACGCACGGTATCCGCGCCGTATTTTTCTACCATCACCTGCGGGTCGATGCCGTTGTTCTTCGACTTCGACATTTTGCTCATGCCAGCATAGACCAGTTCGCGGCCTTCAGGATCGGTTGCTTTGACAATGCGGCCTTTCTCGTCACGTTCGACGTTGGCATCAACCGGGGATACCCAGACGCGTTCGCCGCTGGTGCCGGTGTAGTAGAAGGCATCGGCCAACACCATGCCTTGGCACAGCAGGCGTTTGGCAGGCTCGTCTGAATCGACCAGGCCAGCGTCGCGCATCAGCTTGTGGAAGAAGCGGAAATACATCAGGTGCATGATGGCGTGTTCGATCCCGCCAACATATTGATCGACCGGCAGCCAGTAGTTGGCCGCAGCCGGATCCAGCATGCCTTTATCGTACTGCGGGCAGGTGTAGCGCGCGTAGTACCAGGAAGATTCCATAAAGGTGTCGAAGGTGTCGGTTTCACGCAGCGCTGGCTGGCCGTTAACGGTGGTTTTTGCCCACTCGGGATCGGCTTTGATCGGGCTGGTGATGCCGTCCATTACGACATCTTCCGGCAGGATCACCGGCAGTTGGTCTTCTGGCGTTGGCATTACGGTGCCGTCTTCCAGGGTGACCATTGGGATTGGAGCACCCCAGTAGCGCTGGCGGGACACGCCCCAGTCGCGCAGACGGTAGTTCACCTTGCGCTGGCCGACGCCTTTGGCCACCAGCTTGTCGGCGATGGCGTTAAAGCCCGCCAGGTGATCCAGGCCGTCGAATTCGCCGGAGTTGAACAGGGTGCCTTTTTCGGTCATCGCTTCGGCGCTGACGTCTGGCTTGCTGCCGTCCAGATTCAAAATGACCGGTTTGATCTGCAGATCGTATTTGGTGGCGAACTCCCAGTCACGCTGATCGTGGCCAGGGACGGCCATTACCGCACCGGTGCCGTATTCCATCAGGACGAAGTTGGCTACCCAGATTGGCAGTTTCTCACCACTCAACGGATGAATGGCAAACAGGCCGGTGGCCATGCCTTTCTTCTCCATGGTGGCCATTTCGGCTTCGGCAACCTTGGTGTTGCGGCATTCGTCGATGAAGTCTGTCAGCGCCGGGTTGTTGACCGCGCCCTGCTGTGCCAGCGGGTGACCTGCGGCAACGGCGACATAGGTAGCACCCATAAAGGTGTCTGGGCGGGTGGTGTAAACGGTGACTTTCTCAGCGCTGTCGGCAACGTCGAAGGTGATTTCTACCCCTTCGGAACGGCCAATCCAGTTGCGCTGCATGGTTTTCACCTGCTCTGGCCAGCTTTCCAGCGTGTCCAGGTCGTTGAGCAGTTGATCGGCGTAATCGGTGATTTTAATAAACCACTGTGGGATCTCTTTACGCTCAACCTTGGTATCACAGCGCCAGCAGCAGCCGTCGATCACCTGTTCGTTGGCCAGTACGGTCAGATCGTGTGGGCACCAGTTCACCGCCGAGGTCTTCTTGTAGACCATGCCTTTTTCGTACAGCTTGGTGAAGAACCACTGTTCCCAACGGTAGTAGTCAGGATCGCAGGTAGCGATCTCGCGGTCCCAGTCATAGCCGAAGCCCAGCAGTTTCAGCTGGTTCTTCATATATTCGATGTTGTCGTAGGTCCAAGGGGCCGGTGCGGTTTTGTTTTTTACCGCCGCGCCTTCGGCTGGCAGGCCAAACGCATCCCAGCCAATCGGCTGTAGCACGTTTTTGCCCAGCATGCGCTGGTAGCGGGAGATCACGTCGCCAATGGTGTAGTTCCGAACATGACCCATGTGCAGACGACCAGAAGGGTATGGCAGCATGGATAGGCAGTAATACTTTTCCTTGCTGGCGTCTTCGGTAACCTTGAAAGTTTGCTTCTCTTGCCAGTGAAGCTGTACGTTCGATTCTATCTCTTCGGGGCGGTATTGCTCTTGCATGGCGGCCGATGGTCCTGTAGGTGTGTAACAGCTACATCCGTAGCATTCTGTGAGTATCTTTAGATCTGCATAGCATAGCTGATAAGACCTGCCAGCAACAACACCAAGCGGCCCGACTCGACGTATTAAAAAAATATCTGTGCCATGATGTGACTCACAATGTGTCAAAACCTCACCTAGCCAAGCCACATCAGTGATTTACGACTAAAATAATTACGGATAGGCTGTGTTTCTCAATTGGGCGTGGTGCCGTCGCAGACACAAAAGCCCGTTATCAAGGCGGAGGGGGAAGGGCATAGTGGGTCTACGTTCAAGCCCGACAACGCAGAGAACGGGTTTTTGGGGCGCGACCCTTTGGGCTGGGGTTCATTTGAGCATGCTGGTACGGTACTCATATTTAGCTCATCAAACCTCATGTCATGTGCTCAAATGACCGCCAGCGGCCCATGGACAATTGAGGGACACAGCCTAATTTTAGGGGAGAAGTCCTGTCGCAGTAGTTCATCGAGGAGAAGCTATGAACAAGGTTGCTCAGTATTACCGCGAGTTGGTGACGTCGCTGACGGAACGTTTAAAGAGCGGTGAGCGTGACATTGACCAATTGGTCGCCAGCGCCGAGAAACGTTTGAACGAGGTGGAGGAGCTCAGCCGTACGGAAGTGGAGCAGTTGACCCGTGCGGTGCGCCGCGATCTGGAAGAGTTCGCCCGCAGCTATGAAGAGAGCCGGGAGGAATTCACCGACAGCGTATTTATGCGCGTGATTAAAGAAAGCCTGTGGCAGGAACTGGCGGATATCACCGATAAAACCCAGTTGGAGTGGCGTGAGGTGTTTAAAGATGTCAGCCATCACGGCGTCTACCACAGCGGCGAGGTGGTCGGACTGGGCAATCTGGTGTGTGAGAAATGCCATCATCATCTGGCTTTCTATACCCCGGAAGTGCTGCCTTTGTGCCCGAAGTGCGGTCACGATCAGTTCCAACGCCGGCCGTTTGAGCCTTAATGCGATTTCCCCTCATGTTGCATGAGGGGAATTTACAGCTTATTGAGAAAGCATCACTGGCAGTGAGTTTCTTGGGTGTCGTTTTGTACCAAAGCCACCGCATCTTCTGTCAGAGCGATATTGGTGCCGTCAGCCAGACACAATATCGCATTGGAGAGTTCAGTATCCCCTTTTGCAAAGTCCATAACGGCAGTAGCGCTAGCTTTTTCACCCTCTAAGGTAACCAGATAGTGCTCGCAACCATCCTGACACTGTGGCAGGGCCGAAAACTGACTCAGACCGAGTTCTTCTATGGTCACTTCGCCTAGATGTTCTTTGACGATGCTGTTTTGGTTAAAAGCTAGTGTGGCATCCTGCTTAAGTTCATACCGGACCCAAAAAAACAGTGCAGCGGCCACAATAACGACGGCTAGCAAGCCGATCAGTAACTTGCGAAAATATCCTTTCATTCGTCTCTCCCTGTATCATTGTGGCTGCATTGTCTTGTTTTATCGGACAAAAGTAAACCAGTCCGGGGTTATGGCGCTATGTCGAGATAAAGCCTTGGCGGTTGATATGGGCTAGCACCTTGACGTCGGCGTGATGCATGCGGTGAGTAGCTGATTGTGACGGTACTACAGCTGGGGATTATGCAGAACGCCGACACGCCGTGAACCCGTCCATGGGGGCTCGCAATCGCGCATATATGGACGCTCCCGATAACGCCAGTGTTTTCTTGAAAAAGGTGAACAGGTATTGCAGGCATATATTCGGTTTCTTTCTGGGTCTTTACGACCCGAACCATGATGAAATCCGCCAGGT
>NZ_JBLJAK010000018.1:0-106106 GCF_047530105.1 Serratia sp. T13T92
AATCTCTCCCACGGGCTCATAGGCACTAGGGTTAGGGGGAGCTCACCGGCTATCTCCCGATGATCAGTCGGGGATCTTCTCCGCTAAGGCGGAGAAGATCAAGACATAAGGGTTAGGGTGAGGGGCAATTGCTTTGCCGATCTCACTTTTCTATCATCGTCTTACAGCTGTGCGATCAGCATATCTTCCAGCTTCTGCTGGTCGACGGCGAACAGGCGAATGCCTTCGGCCAACTTCTCAACCGCCATGGCATCCTGGTTATGCAACCAGCGGAACTCGGCCTCGGCCAGTGGCGCAGGCTGATAAAATCCTTCGGTAGACGGCATCAGTTTACGTTCGATAGGCTGATTGCTCTGCTTCAATTCTTCCAGCAGGTTTGGCGCAATGGTCAAACGGTCACAACCCGCCAATGCCAGGATCTGCTCAACCTTACGGAAGCTGGCGCCCATGATCACGGTCTGATAGCGGTGCTGTTTGTAGTATTCATAAATGGTGCGGACGGACTTCACGCCCGGATCCTGCTCGGCATCGTAATCGGTCATTGGCTGTCTGGCCTGATACCAATCGTAGATACGGCCAACAAACGGCGAAATCAGATAGACACCGGCTTCGGCGCAGGCACGGGCCTGAGCAAAGGAGAACAGCAGCGTCAGGTTGGTGTTGATGCCTTCTTTTTCCAGCTCTTCGGCAGCTTTAATCCCTTCCCAGGTGGCTGCCAGCTTGATCAGAATGCGGGATTTATCGATGCCCTGGTTTTGATACATGCCGATCAGCTTGCGTGCTTTGGCCACGCACATACCGCGATCGAAGGATAGACGGGCATCCACCTCGGTGGAGATACGGCCCGGCACGCTTTTTAGAATTTCTACCCCGATATTCACCGCCAGTCTGTCACTAGCGTTAATCAGCTGGGTTTCTTTGCTGCCGCCTTGCTGGCGGGCGTACTCCAGCGCTTCGGTGATCAGCGACTTATACTGCGGCAGCACCGCGGCCTTGAGGATCAACGAAGGGTTGGTAGTGGCATCCTGCGGCTCGAACTGGCGGATGGATTCGATATCACCGCTGTCGGCAACGACCACGGTCAGCTGTTTGAGTGCGTCTAACTGGTTCATTTATAAGCTCCTTGCCCAAAGTCATAACAGTAAATGAGAACGTATTTCATTATGGTTAACACCATGCATCATATGGCTGATGAATGAAATGCGCTTTTTCTGATTGTTGCGATGGATAGAAACAATGGGGGCAGAAATACCACTTGGGTCCCCCAAGCCGTGACCCTCTGTCGACGTTGGTTCAGCGTTGGCCAACGACCTGTTCGTAATAGCCGATCCTTGCCACCTTAGGCGCCGATCCCCCTCCTTCAAATTCAGAGCTCAACCAGGCTTCGACGATCGATTTTGCCAGTTCCGGGCCAATGACGCGTGCGCCAAGCGTGATGATTTGTGCATCGTTGCTTTTACGTGCGCGCTGTGCCGAATAGGTGTCATGGCACTGTGCCGCGCGGATCCCCGGAACCTTGTTGGCCACAATGCTCATGCCAATACCGGTGCCACACAGCAAAATGCCGCGTTGGTGTTTCCCATCCTTAATGCCCTGCGCCACCTGAAAGGCGATATCGGGATAGCCGATGGGGGCCGTATCGCTTCCCGGTGAGTAGTCGGTAACCGGAATATCTCGCTGTTGCAGAAACGCAACGATCACATTCTTCAGTTCAATGGCGGCATCATCGGCGCCAATCGCAATAGGCTGCATAACACATCTCCTGCTGGTCAAGGGTAAGGCTGACGATCCCCGGTGGCGCGTCATGGCTATTACCTTAACCATGATTTATCAAATGTTCAATTGATGTTCATTTGTTTTTGTTTTTGTTAGGGGGTTATGTCCACTAAAAGTGATTAACATCACGAATAAATCGGCTCAAAGGTCTTTCATATGACTTAAAGAGGGCTTTTTGAGCAGGATCACAATTTCAAAGGTTGGTGGTGGGCAAACATGTTGAGAGTATGTAGTGTTTATTTGTTCTTTGCGTGTACTTATGATCATAAAAATAAACCCTACCCGAGGATAGAACTATGTGTCAGAACTGCGTAACAGCGGCAAACATGGCCGAAGGCATTCCTGAAACCATGAAAGCGGTGGTGGCCTATGCCCCGAAGGACTATCGCTTAGAGCAAGTGGCGGTACCGAAAATTGGCCCGCAAGAGATCCTGGTGAAAGTTGAAGCCTGCGGCATCTGCGCCGGTGACGTTAAAGCGTTTGAAGGGGCCGCCAGCTTTTGGGGGGATGAAAAACAGCCGGCTTACATCAAAGCGCCGATGATCCCCGGCCACGAATTTATCGGCCACGTGGTGGGATATGGTGAAGGCGTTGAGGGATTTAAGCTGGGCGATCGGGTGATCTCTGAGCAGATTGTCCCCTGCTGGCAATGCCGCTTCTGTAACCGTGGCCAGTATTGGATGTGTGAGAAACACGACCTGTACGGCTTCCAGAAAAACGTTAATGGCGGCATGGCTGAATACATGAAGTTCACCAAAGAGGCCATTAACTATCACGTCCCTGCGGATATGCCGATCGAGGACGCCATTCTGATCGAACCCTATGCCTGCTCTTTCCATGCGGTACAGCGCGCCAACATCAAACTGGGTGACGTGGTGGTGCTGGCGGGGGCCGGAACGCTGGGTTTGGGGATGATCGGGGCGATTAAAAAATCCGGCCCATCGAAGCTGGTGGTGCTCGATCTGTCTGACGATCGCTTGGCGTTGGCGAAAGAATTTGGTGCTGACGTCGTGCTGAACCCACTGCGCGATGATGTGATGGCGATCGTTAAAGACATGACCGAAGGCTACGGCTGCGATATCTACATTGAAGCCACCGGCGCGCAGCAATCTGTCGAACAGGGGCTGATGCTGATCCGCAAATTGGGCACCTTTGTCGAGTTCTCGGTGTTTAAAGATCCGGTGACCGTCGATTGGAGCATTATCAGCGATCGTAAGGAGCTGGACGTGCTGGGATCGCACCTCGGCCCTTACTGTTATCCGTTGGTAATTGAAGGGATCCGTAATGGCGATCTGCCCACCAAAGGTGTCGTCACCCAAACGTTGCCGCTGGAGCAGTTTGCTGAAGGCTTCGCCATGATGAAACGGGGCGTCGGCTCAATCAAAGTGGTGCTCAACCCGAATCTGTAATGCCTGCATCATTCTTCGGGTGCGGGCTAGCCTGCACCTCCACAATTCAATGTGCTGGGGTGTTTTATGCTGAATGGACTGATTCATCGCATTGGTCTGTCACCAAAATTAATGCTCGGTTATGCCGGTGTGTTGGTCTTTATGATGGGGGAAGGGCTGGAACAAGGCTGGCTTTCACCCTATCTGATCGGCAAAGGCTTAACCATTCAAGAATCTGCGCTGCTGTTTAGCGTTTACGGTTTTGCTGCGGCAATCTCCGCCTGGTTTTCTGGCGTTTTGGTGGAAATCTTTACCGCTCGCCGCGTCATGCTGGCTGGGTTGTTGCTGTTCTTGCTGGGCTCGGTGTGTTTTCTGGTGTGGGGATTACCCAGTAATAACCTGTCGGTGATGATACCGACCTATGCGCTGCGCGGGCTGGGCTATCCCCTGTTTGCCTATGGTTTTCTGGTGTGGGTCGCCTATGAGGCTCCGCCGGAAAGGCTGGGTTCCGCCGTGGGGATTTTCTGGTTTGTCTACAGCGGTGGGTTGAGCGTGCTGGGCGTGCTCTACTCCAGCATCATGCTGCCGTACCTGGGGGAAATTCACACCTTATGGAGCGCATTAATCTTTGTGGTACTCGGGGCGATGATCGCACTGATGCTTAACCGCACCCCTGGCCATAGTGACGTGGGGGACAGGCAAAAAGCCTCTCTCAGCTATGTGCTAAAGGGGATCACCATTGCGTTTGAGAACCCGAAAATCGGCCTGGGTGGCATTGTCCGCACCATCAATACCTCTGCGGCGTACGGCTTCGTGGTGTTTATGCCGATGTACATGATGGATATCGGGTTTAGCCGCACTGACTGGCTACAGATGTATGCGGCACTGTGGACGGTGAACATTATCTTCAACCTGATCTTTGGGGTGATCAGCGACGGCTTGGGCTGGCGTAACGTCGTTATGTGGTTCGGTTGCGTCGGCTGCGCCATCACCACGCTGATGTTCTATTACGTGCCTTATTTCCTCGGCCCCAATTATCTGCTGACCGTCGTGGCCGCCGGGCTATTCGGTGCTTGCCTGGCTGCCTTCGTGCCTCTTTCGGCCATTATGCCAACGCTGGCCCCGGAGAATAAAGGTGCCGCCATGTCGATCCTCAATCTCGGCGCGGGGTTGAGCACTTTCGTTGGCCCGGCAGTGGTAGGGTTGTTTATCGGCAGCTTGGGGAGCAGCGGGGTGATTTGGATTTTCACCGGCCTGTATTTGTTCAGCGGCGTCTTGATGAAATATGTCACCTTGCCTAAAGCCGTGCCTGCCGCCGTGGAAGAAAATCATCACAGCTTGGCGTAACTAACCGTTTGAGGGAGTTTTCTATGATTACTGGTCAAAGCAAGGGAGTCTTGCAAGGGAAAGTGGCGTTGATCACCGGTGGCGCGGCGGGAATAGGTCTGGCTATTGCCAAATGCTATCTGCAAAACGGCGCGCAGGTTGTGCTGTTGGATCGCGCTGCACAGGTGGTGCAGATTGCCCAACAGCTGGATGAGCAGCTGGCGTTGGGCATCGTGATGGACGTCACCGACAAAGCCTCGGTAGAACAGGCGGTTGCGCAGGCCAATGCCCATTTCGGGCGGCTGGATGTGCTGGTCAATAGCGCTGGGATTGTCGTGCTGTATCCGGCGGAAGAACTGCCCGAAGACGCTTGGGATAGCACCATGGCGGTGAACCTGAAAGGGGTGTTCCTTACCAGTCAGGCCGTGGGCCACTATTTTATTCGTCAGGGCAGTGGCAGCATTATCAACCTGGCCTCGCAGGCCGGTGTAGTCGCCTTGCCCAATCATCTGGCTTACTGCGCCAGCAAGGCCGGCGTGATTGGCTTGACCCAGGTTTTGGCACTGGAGTGGGGGCCGCACAACGTGCGGGTAAACGCCATTTCACCCACGGTGGTGCTGACCGAGTTGGGGCGCAAAGCATGGTCAGGCGAGGTAGCGGAACAAATGAAGCAGAAAATTCCCCTGAGGCGCTTTGCCGAACCCGAGGATATTGCCGCCAGCGCGCTGTTCCTGGCGAGCGATGCGGCCAGCATGATCACCGGCAGCAATCTGGTGGTTGACGGCGGTTACACCATTCAATAACTCGATACTCAGGCAAAAGAGAGGCCATGATGAACAGAATCATTAACGATCCCGATCACGTCGTGGAAGATGCCATTCAGGGCTATCTGAAGGCTCATCCAGAATATTTCACCGCGACCGATAATGCACGAGTCCTCAAATACCCTGCTGCACCGATCCAAGGCAAGGTGGGTATTGTTACCGGTGGGGGCTCGGGGCATGAGCCAGCGTTTCTGGGCTATGTTGGCAAGAACATGCTCGATGCTGTGGCCATCGGTGAGATTTTCTCTTCGCCAACGGCGGGGGCATTTCTGGATGCGTTCAAGGCCGCGGACAGCGGGGCGGGAGTCGCCTGCCTGTATGGCAACTATGCTGGCGATAATATGAACGTCAAAATGGCGATGAAGAAGGCCAGTGCCGCCGGTATCACGGTAAAAACTGTGGTGGCAAATGATGATGTTGCCTCTGCGCCCGCCAGTGAAATTGAAAAGCGCCGTGGCGTCGCCGGTGAAATTCTGATGTGGAAAGTCGGAGCCGCTGCTGCAGCGTTAGGTTACGATCTTGACGGAGTGATCGCTGCTGCGCAAAAGGCGATTGGCCATTGCCGCTCGATCGGCGTCGGGCTCAGCTCTTGCACCATCCCTGCGGTAGGTAAGCCCAACTTCCATATAGCCGATGGCCAAATGGAGATCGGGATTGGCCATCACGGTGAGCCTGGGATTGAGGTATCACCGATCCAGTCGGCGTCCGCGATGGCTGGCACCATGCTCGACTTTGTGCTCAATGATATGCCGTTGAACAAGGGGCAGGAAGTCGCCTTGTTGATTTCCGGGTTGGGGGCCACGCCGGTGATGGAGCTCTACATCTATTATGCCGAGATTGAAAAGCGGCTGACGGAGCGTGGCATCAAGGTTCACCGTCGCTACGTGGGTAACTATTTTACTTCACTGGAAATGATGGGGGTGACGCTAACCGTGATGAAGCTCGACGACCAATTGAAAACGTTGCTCGATATGCCCGCTCATTCATTGGGCCTAACTCAGGTGGAGTGAATCATGACCACACAAATTTCGACGCAGTATGGCAACGAGATCGTCACGGCGCTGATTGGCGTGATTGTCAGCAATCGTGAGTATCTCAGTGAAATAGATGGCGCGATTGGCGACGGCGATCACGGCATTAATATGTCAAAAGGCTTCACCTTATGTGGTGAGGCCATCAAGGGCCAAAATCTGTCGTTGGCACAGGCTTTCGAAGCGGTAGCGGACGCGCTGATGGAAGGGATTGGTGGCTCGATGGGGCCGCTGTATGGCAGCCTGTTCATGGGCATGGCCGACAGCGTGCGCGATAAAATGGCGCTGGATAAACAGGTATTTCTGGCCATGTTGTGCAATGGGCTCACTGAACTGCAGGACATCAGCAGTGCTGGCGTCGGCGACAAGTGCCTGATGGATACGTTGATCCCTGCGATAGAAGGGTATGAGCAGGCGGTTCGGCGCGGCGATAGCTTCAGTGGTGCGCTGGAGCAGTTGAAACAAGCTGCCGTGGCCGGGCGTGATTCAACCCGCGATCTGGTTGCCAAGATTGGCCGTGCGAGCCGGTTGGGGGAACGTTCGCGCGGCGTGCTGGATGCCGGTGCGGTATCCTGTTGCCTACTTTTATGCCAACTGGCCGATGCGGTAGAACAACGCTTGAATACCGTTGCCGCCTGAACAGGTTATACTAGCGAGCAATGCGATAAGCTGGGTTCGGCATGCTGAACCCATCTTCTATTGAAAAAGACCAATCTGCCGTGGGGAAACGTGTAACGGATGGAAAAAAAAACAGGATCCCAGGATAACGAACTGCTGACTGAAATTGCCGTGGCTTATTATCAGGACGAAATCACTCAGGAGGAGATTGCAAAAAAGTTCGGTATTTCGCGGATTAAGGTCGGGCGTTTACTCAAGCGGGCCAAAGAAGAAGGCATTGTTGAGATCACCGTCCGCTATCATCCGGTATTCAGTACCCGGCTGGAGCAGCAAATGCTGGAGCGTTTCTCCCTCAGCCGTGCATTAATCGCGCTGGATCATCAGGATGAGGAAGAACAACGGCGTCAGGTAGCAGCATTGGTTTCCGGTTATCTGGCCATGACCCTGAAAGATGATATGGTGCTGGCGGTTGGCCAAGGGCGTAACGTGGCCGCGATTGCCGACCATGTGGGCAGCGTGGCACCAAAAAGCTGTAAATTTATCTGTGGCATTGGGGGAACGCATCGCCCTGGTGACGCTATAAATGCTGATCACATCAGCCGCCGGCTGGCGAAGAAGTTTGGTGGTAGCAGCGAGACGCTGTATGCCCCGGCATATGTCGAAAACCGGGCGCTGAAAGAGGCGTTTATGCAAAACGGTACCATCAAGGAAACCCTGGATCGGGCGCGCAAGGCCGATGTGGCTCTGGTGGGGATCGGTGATATGAACGAAAACAGCTACATGGTAAAGCTTGGCTGGTTTACTCCTCACGAGATCATTGATGCCAGTCTGAATCAGGGAGTGATCGGTGATATCGCCGGTTATGACTTTTTCAACGCGCAGGGGATGCATGTGGATACGGTGATGAATGATCGCGTCATTGGTCTGAGCATTGATGAGCTGCGGAAAATCCCTTGTGTGATTGCCATTGCCTCTGAGAATACCAAAGCGTTGGCTATTCTGGGCGCGCTGCGTACCGGGGCGATCGATATTATCGCGACCAGCGCCCTCAACATCCGCACCATTCTTAATATGTCACAGTAATCGCTGTGGCAAAAAAGGGTTTAACTGCGTCAGGTTAAACCCTTTGCGATTTCCCCTTCTGGTAAAGCTCACCTCCGGCCCTTGTCCGGTGAGCGCTCTAACAACGCAAAGCAAACGACAGCGCTGAGGTTGTCGGTATAATTATCCTCCTGAATTGTCCAATTATTAAAGAGCGATAGCATTTGATGTTATTCCAGTCATTCGGTTGAATAGTTCGCGTCGCCTAATTGTATTGAGCGTTTAAAAGTTAATGCGGCTAATAATAACCAGGAGGAGCCATGTCCAGCTTTGAGCCAGACGCCGTTGACGCAATCATTCAGCGAGTCTGTGAATATCTGCAACCGGTCTTTAATGCCCTTTTAGCGGGCTCTATGGCGTTATTGAAAGGCGCCTATCTGAATATGCCATCACGCCGCCGGTTATTAAACGCCGGTATTTGTGCCCTGTTGGCATTAACCATTCGGGATCTGTTATCGCTGATGGGTCTGGAGTTGGCATGGGCTAATACCATCAGCGTATTAATTGGTTTTCTCGGCGCGGATTATCTTGGCGATTTAATTAAACGATTTATTGGCAAAAAAACAGGATTTAACAATGATAAGTGAAAACACGGAGATTAAATTCAACGCGCGCAGCGAGAAAAACCTGCTCGGGGTGCACCCCGATTTGGTGCGGGTGATGCGTTTGGCGCTGCGCTATTCGCTGGTGCCGTACACCGTCACAGAAGGATTGCGTTCCATGGCCCGCCAACGGGATTTGCTGCGTGAGGGAAAAAGCCAAACGCTTAGAAGCCGCCATCTTACCGGGCATGCGGTTGACGTAGTAGCTATGCCTTCAGGGGCGGTGTCTTGGGAATGGGATTACTATGCCCAGATCGCATCGGCGGTGCGGCGTGCCGGGTTAGAGTGCGGTGTTGATGTCGAGTGGGGCGGGGGATGGAAAACGCTGAAAGATGGGCCACATTTCCAATTACCGTTCAAAGATTATCCGGCTTGAGCGGTCAACGGCGACTCCTGAGGTGATCAAAACTGCTGCTTTTCTGTTCGCTTAACTTCCTTTTAACTTTTATTTACAAGTTTCGCCCAAGGTTATGGCACGCTTCAAAGTTTGTGACGATTCTCTCACTATACTAGTTCAGCGATAAAGCCTTACCTCAACATAAAAGAAGAAAGCAAAGGAACCCATAATGGACGAACAGCTCAAACAGAGTGCCCTTGATTTCCATCAGTTTCCGGTCCCAGGGAAGATCCAGGTATCGCCGACTAAACCGCTAGCGACGCAGCGCGATCTGGCCTTGGCCTATTCGCCGGGCGTGGCTGCTCCCTGTCTGGAAATTGCCGCCGATCCGCTGGCCGCTTATAAATATACCGCCAAGGGTAACCTGGTGGCGGTGATCTCCAACGGCACCGCGGTGCTGGGGTTGGGGAATATCGGTGCGCTGGCCGGTAAACCGGTCATGGAAGGTAAAGGGGTTCTGTTTAAGAAGTTTTCCGGTATTGACGTGTTCGATATCGAAGTCGATGAACTCGATCCTGACAAGCTGATTGACGTGATCGCCGCGCTGGAACCGACCTTCGGCGGCATTAACCTGGAAGATATCAAAGCGCCCGAGTGCTTCTATATTGAGAAGAAGCTGCGTGAGCGCATGAAGATCCCGGTGTTCCATGACGATCAGCACGGCACGGCGATTATTACCACCGCTGCGGTGCTCAACGGCCTGCGGGTGGTGAAGAAAAACATCTCCGACGTACGCCTGGTGGTATCGGGAGCCGGTGCGGCCTCCATTGCCTGTTTGAACCTGCTGGTCGCGTTGGGTCTGAGCAAGCAGAACATCACCGTTTGCGACTCCAAAGGCGTGATCTATCAGGGCCGTGACGCCAAGATGGAAGAAACCAAGGCGGCGTATGCTATTGCGGATAATGGCCAGCGTACGCTGGGGGATGCCATTCCCAATGCCGATATTTTCCTGGGTTGCTCCGGCCCTGGCGTGCTGACGCAGGAGATGGTGAAAACCATGGCCAGAGATCCGTTGATCATGGCGCTGGCTAACCCGGAACCGGAAATTCTGCCGCCGTTGGCGAAAGCGGTGCGCCCAGATGCGATCATCTGTACCGGCCGTTCTGATTATCCCAACCAGGTAAACAACGTACTGTGTTTCCCGTTCATATTCCGTGGCGCGCTGGATGTGGGGGCCACCACCATCAACGAAGAGATGAAGCTGGCCTGCGTGCACGCCATTGCCGATCTGGCGCTGGCAGAGCAGAGCGACGTGGTGGCTTCGGCGTATGGCGATCAGGATCTCTCCTTTGGTCCGGAATACATCATTCCCAAACCGTTCGACCCGCGCCTGATTGTCAAAATCGCCCCGGCGGTAGCCAAGGCAGCCATGGATTCCGGCGTGGCGATGCGCCCGATCGAAGACTTTGATGCCTACGTGGAGAAGCTGACCGAGTTCGTCTACAAAACCAACCTGTTTATGAAGCCGATCTTCTCCCAGGCGAAGAAAGAAGTGAAACGCGTGGTAATGGCCGAGGGTGAAGAAGAGCGCGTACTGCATGCCACCCAAGAGCTGGTATCGCAGGGGCTGGCCTACCCAATCCTGGTGGGCCGCCCAAGCGTGATTGAAATGCGCCTGAAGAAACTAGGCCTGCAGCTGACGCCGGGCAAAGACTTTGAAGTGGTGAATAACGAGTCCGATCCGCGTTTCAATGAATACTGGGGTGAGTATTACCAGATCATGAAGCGCCGTGGCGTCTCCCAGGAGCAGGCTCGCCGTGCGGTGATCGGTAACCCAACGCTGATTGCTGCCATCATGCTGCACCGTGGGGAGGCCGACGCCATGATCTGTGGCACCATCGGCAGCTACCACGAGCATTATGACGTAGTGGAAAAGGTGTTCGGGTTCCGTGAAGGGGTACATGTGGCAGGGGCGATGAACGCCTTACTGCTGCCGAGCGGTAACACCTTTATCGCCGATACCTACGTCAACGATGACCCAACGCCGGAACAGCTGGCGGAAATCACCCTGATGGCGGCAGACACGGTACGGCGCTTCGGGATTGAGCCGAAGGTAGCACTGTTGTCCCACTCCAGCTTTGGTTCCTCCAACTGCCCGTCGGCGAGCAAAATGCGTAAAACGCTGGAGCTGGTCAATCAGATGGCACCGGGATTGGAGATCGACGGTGAGATGCACGGGGACGCCGCGCTGGTGGAAAGTATCCGCCACGATTTGATGCCAGACAGCCCGCTGAAAGGTGCGGCCAACATCCTGATCATGCCAAGTATGGAAGCGGCGCGGATCAGCTACAACCTGCTGCGTGTCTCCTCTTCCGAAGGGGTGACGGTAGGGCCGGTATTGATGGGCGTGTCCAAGCCGGTACATATCCTGACGCCGATCGCCTCGGTGCGCCGTATCGTCAACATGGTGGCATTGGCAGTCGTAGAAGCACAAACCCAACCGCTGTAATAGCGTGAAAGTGACCCCCTGCGGCTTCGGCCACAGGGGTTTTTTTTATGCGTGGCAGCGTTCGGCAATCGCCTGAATGTCGGCAGGTGTGGTTCGGCAGCAGCCACCAATCAAGCGGGCACCGGCATGCTGCCAATCGGCCAACTGATTGATCAGATGCTGCTGGTGGTTACCACAGCTGTGCCAGGTTTTACTCACCGCGTCGTAATGTTCGCCAGAGTTAGGGTAAACCAGTAACGGTTTATCGCTCAGCGCGGCAAGCTGCTGCAACGCCGGAGTGACGTTTTCCAACGCGATACAATTGACGCCAACTGCCAGCACCTGCGGGTTATCGTTAAGCTCAGCCATGACGACGGCCAGCGGCGTGCCATCGCTGAGATGCTGGCTATCGCGCAGAGTGAAAGAGAACCACCCACCCAGCGCTGGGAACTCCTCCAGCAGCGCCAGCAGAGCCTGTAGTTCGGCGAAAGAAGGCAGCGTTTCACATGCCAGCAGATCCACTCCGGCGTTGGCCAGAGCCGTGATACGCGGACGATGGAATGCGATCATCTCTGCTTGCGGCAGATGGTAGTCGCCACGGTATTCAGAGCCGTCCGCCAGGTAGGCACCATAAGGGCCGACTGAACCGGCGACCAGCAAAGGTAATCGCTGTGGGCGCTGGGCCAGATAATCGGCGCGCGCCTGCTGTGCCAGGTGGACGCTCTGGGCGATCAGTGCCAACGATTGCGGCTCATCCAGGCCCCGGCGTAAAAAACCTTGGGGCGTGGCCTGATAGCTGGCGGTAATGGCGCACTGTGCTCCTGCCTTGAAGTAGTCCAGGTGCACCTGATAAATCAGCTCCGGGTTTTCAATCAGCACTTTTGCCGACCACAGCGGATCGGTGAGATCGCAACCTCGGGCCTCCAGTTCGGTGGCCATTGCCCCGTCCAAAATCAACGTGCGGTTATCGGCCAGCAAGGCGGCCAGAGGGTTGTTAACCGACATGTTCTTCTCCGGTGTTCAGTAGGTTTTTCTGCCCGGAACGCCGGGTCAGGTAATAGGCCAGATAGCAGATCGCCACAAACGGCAGGCCGCAATACAGCGCCACGCGTTGCTCTGGGTCGAATGCCAGGCCGATACAGGCCAATAAACACAGCGCAAAGCCGACAATAGGCGTCAGCGGATAGCCTGGTGCACGGTATTTCAGCCCTTCAATCGGTTGACCGCTGCGCAGATAACGGCGGCGAAAAACGTAGTGGGCGGCACAGATGCTCAGCCAGACGGCAACGACCGCAAAGCCGGAAATGGCAGACAGTGCCACAAACACCGTATCGGGAGCGATCACGCTGGTCAACAGGGCCAGCACGCCGCCGAGCATGCTGAACGTTAACGCATTCATCGGGATCCCGCGCGCATTCACCCGTGAAAAATAGGCAGGCAGGGTGCGCTGATTAGCCAGCGACCACAGCATGCGCCCTGAAGCATACAGCCCGGAGTTGGCGGCCGAGAGAATGGCGGTCAGGATCACGAAGTTAAAAATATCGGCGGCATAAGGCACCCCAATGCGCTCAAAGACCAGGACAAACGGGCTTTTCACGATCCCCGCCTGCTCCATAGGGATCAGCGCTGCCAGAATAAATACCGTACCGATAAAGAACACCATCAGGCGGATCACCGTAGTGCGTATGGCCCAGGGCACCACTTTTTCCGGATTTTCGGTTTCGCCCGCCGCAATGCCGATCAGCTCAGTACCGGAGAAGGCGAAATTGACCGCTACCATGGTCATCAGGATCGGTAACGTTCCATTGGGCAGCCAACCCGATGAGGTCAGGTTACTCAGGAAGGGCGCTGGCGTGCCGTCTTTCATCGGGATCAGGCCAAACATGGCTGCACCACCCAGCACGATAAACGCCAGAATGGTGATCACCTTGATCAGTGAGAACCAGAATTCACTTTCGGCGAAGAAGCGGGTGGTAATGACATTGAGCAGAAAAATGGCCAGACAGAAAATCAGGCACCACAACCAGACCGGTGATTGTGGAAACCAGTATTGCATACAGAAACCGGCGGCTGTCAGGCTCGAACCCAACGCGACGGTCCAGGTCAGCCAGTACAGCCAGGCAACGGTATAGCCGGTAGCCGGGCCAAGATAGCGTGCCGCATAGACGTGAAATGCGCCGGTTTCCGGCATGGCGACGGCAAGTTCCCCTAGACACAGCATGACCAGATAGACCACGACAGCGCCAATCAAATAGGCCAGCAGGGTGCCTAGAGCACCGGTCGTGGAGATGATATAGCCGGTGTTGAAAAACAGACCGGTACCGATCACGCCGCCCAGCGACAGCATCACCAAATGCCGGGCTTTCATGGTGCGTTTGAATTGCCCTTCAGCGGCAGGTTGCATAACTCTATCCATATAGACGTCTAAATGGCTATCAGTTATACCCGTTCCCTTACGCGAAATCAACGTAACTCAAAATACGGTAACGAAAAAACGGCTGTCAGCCACCAGGTGCTGCCAATTCCTATATGCAAATGATAATTATTATCTATAATGTCGCCACTTTTGTGTAAGGAAAGACGTCATGAAATTTTTGATAGTGTTTGCAACGCTGGTGCTTACAGCCTGTAGCCAAGGGCCTGTGTCCTCACCGAAAAGCGACATCACCACGCTAGGCAAGATTGTTGATTTGCGCAGTGGCGAGACATTGACGCCGCAGCAGTTACTGACGCGCCTGGCAGATCAGCCACGGGTGATCGTGGGTGAAAAGCACGACAATCCTTATCACCACCAGATCGAACTGTGGCTGGTAGAGCAATTACCCAAGCTAAGACCGCAGGGCAGCGTGCTGATGGAGATGATCACACCCAGCCAGCAAGGCAAAGTGGATGAAGTAAAGCAGTGGCTGCAAACCGATCCGACGGTACGAGATAGCCGCGTAGCTGAACTGACCGCCTGGCAAGCCAGTTGGAAGTGGTCACTGTATGGCGACGTGGTAATGGCGGCGATGCGTGCACCTTATCCTCTGTTATCCGCCAACCTCGATCGCAGCGAAATCATGGCGTTTTATCAGCGGCCCGAATTCCCCAAAGGCCAGCTCTCCGTGCGGCCAGAAGTCCAGCAGGCGCTCGCCGCCACCATCCGTGATTCCCATGACGGCAAAATTGATGCGGTGCAGCTGCATGCCATGCTCGCCATTCAGCAGCAGCGCGATCGCCGTATGGCCGAAAGTTTACTGGCTGCCCCCACCCCGGCACTGCTGATGGTGGGTGGTTATCACGCCTCCAGAACGGTCGGTGTGCCGTTGCATATCCAGGATCTGCAGCCCGGTGCCAAATTTACGGTGTTGATGCTGGCAGAGCAGGGCGTGGCCATCGATCGGCCTATGGCGGATTACCTGTGGGTCACGCCAACCGCAAAATGATTACGTCAGGATAGCGAAAAGATCTGTCATTAACATTTACAAATGATTATCATTAGCAAATGTGATCTGCAATCATTCGCAATTAGGTAATCTACTATCCCTATGTTTAGTCAGCCTTATGGCCCTCAGGCGGCAACTCTGCCGCAGCCGCGCTGGGGGCGTGGTTTACTGTATGCGCTAGGCGTTCATCTGGCGCTGGTATTGCTGTTTTACTGGCCACAAACCTCGCTGCCGCCGGTGCTGATGCCACCACCGGCGATTATGCTAAGTTGGGCGGCGCAGATCGAAGCGCCAAGCCAGCCTAAGCCGTTGCCGCTGGGGTTGCAGCAACAGGCGGATAGTTCGGCGGCACAGCCTGTGCAACAGCAGAGGGAGCCTGAGATGCCCGAACTGGCACGTGCCGAAGCGGCAAAAATTGTGGTGGCCGAGCGCAGTAAAAATGCGCATAAGCAGCAGCGTAAAGCGCTGCCAAAGCCGCCAACTCCGATGGAGAAAGAGCAAGACGCCACGCATTCCGCAGCAGCCAGCACGGCGGCACCCAAGGCGCAAAACCTGGCACAGCGCGTGGCGGCACCGTTAAACAGCGATTCTACCGCGCAGGCACAGGCCAAGCTTTCCTGGGAGAGTCAGGTCAAAGGGATGCTCAACCGGGTGAAGCGCTATCCGGCAGATGCCAAACGGCGTCAGCGTTCGGGGGCACCGGTGGTGAGTTTTGTGGTGGATGCTCAGGGGCGAGTGGCCGATGTCGTACTGAAAACGCCTTCAGCTACCGCGTCGTTGGATCGTGAAGCGCTGGCGGTGATATTGCGTGCACAGCCGTTACCTTCGCCACCGGCGGAGATGCTGCGCCAAGGCAAGATTGCCGTGACCATGGCAGTGGATTTTAACCTGGCGCTGTTGTAAGCCAGCCATAAAGTATTTACCCATCAGGCTTTATCTCTTGTTGTGCGCAACAGGAGAGGGGTTTGCTACGCTCAAATTATCGTGAGGGGTTATGACATTACCTGTTCAATCGGCTCGCTGCCGCAGGCCTTTGGTGACTTATCTACTGATTTCCATGGGGTTATTAAGCTTTATCACCAAGGCGGCCGTGCAACCGCCCCAGGCTGAAATTATTCCGCATAAATTAACCGCCCAGGGCGAAACACGAATCGATAATTATTATTGGCTGCGTGATGATGAGCGCCAGAATAAACAGGTGTTGGCTTATCTGACGGCGGAAAACCGTTATACCGAACAGGTGATGCAGCCACACCAGACGCTGCGCGATCGGTTGTATCACGAGATGCTGGGCCGCATGAGCCCGGAAGATCGCTCGGTTCCCTACCAGCTCAATGGCTACCGCTATCAGGAAAGCATTGATGCGGGTAAGGAGTTTGCCGTCTACCAGCGGCAGGCCGTGGCGGATAGCTCCGCCTGGCAGACGTTGCTGGATGCCAATCAGCGCGCCCAGGGCCAAGATTATTACCGCGTAGGGGGAATGGCGGTCAGTGAAGATAACCGCCGCCTGGCCGTGGCGGAGGATACTCAAGGGCGCAGGCAATACCGCATTTCCCTGCGCGATCTGGCTAGCGGCGCTTGGGCCAAAGAGGTGATTGAAAACACCTCGGGCAATATGGTGTGGGCTAACGATGGCAACAGCCTGTTCTATGTGCGTAATCATCCCCAAACGCTGTCACCCTATCAGGTCTACCGTCATCAATTTGGTACGCCGGTTACTGCCGATAAGCTGGTGTATCAGGAAAACGATGGGGCATTTTACCTGAGCCTGGGGCGCTCCTCTTCGCGGGATTACGTGATTGTCACCATCAGCGGGAATACCACTTCCGAAGTGCGCCTGATCGACGCCAACCAGCCGCAAACTCCGGTACAACTTTTTGCCCCGCGTCAGGTCGGGCGCGAATATTACCTCGACCATTATCGCGGTGAGTTTTATCTACGTTCCAATCATCAAAGCCTGCATTTCGGTTTGTACCAGACCGCATCCGCGAGCCAGCCATGGCGGCCCCTGATCGCTCCACAGGAAAACAGTGAGTTGGAAAGCTTTGCCCTGTTTCGTGACTGGCTGGTGGTGAAAGAGCGCAGCGAAGGTCTGGTGCATCTGCGGCAGATTGCCTGGCAAGGGGGCGAGCAACGCAGCATTCCGTTTGATGATGCCAGCTATATGGCCTGGCTGGGCTACAACCCGGACCCGGAAAGTGACCGCCTGCGCTATGGCTATTCGGCCATGACCACGCCAACCAGCACCTATGAATGGGATCTCAACAGCGGCAAACGCGAGTTACTGAAACGGCAGGAGGTGAAGGGCGTAGAACCAGGCCTGTATCACAGTGAGCGCTTGTGGATCACCGCCCGCGACGGAGTAAAGGTGCCGGTCTCGCTGGTATACAACAGCGCCAAATTCAAACCTGGCAAAAGTCCGTTGGTGGTATACGGCTACGGCGCCTATGGCATGAGCATGGATCCTGCATTCAGCGCCAACCGCATTAGCCTGTTGGATCGCGGTTTCGTCTATGCGCTGATCCACGTACGCGGCGGCGGTGAGCTTGGGCAAGACTGGTATCAGCAGGGCAAACTGGCGAACAAGCCAAACACCTTCAACGACTTTATCGATGCCACTCAGGCGCTGATCGATAAGGGATACGGGCAGCCGGGGCGCGTTTACGCGATGGGAGGCAGTGCCGGAGGCTTGCTGGTAGGGGCGGTGATCAATCAGGCTCCCCAACTGTATAACGCGGTGGTGGCGCAGGTGCCTTTTGTCGATGTGCTGACTACGATGTTGGATGACAGCATTCCATTGACCGTTGGCGAATACGAGGAGTGGGGCAACCCCAATCAGCCGCAGCCCTATGCGCTGATCAAGTCCTACAGTCCGTACGATAATGTGCGCGCGCAGCACTACCCGAATCTGTTGGTCACCAGCGGACTTTATGATTCACAGGTACAGTATTGGGAACCCGCCAAATGGGTGGCGAAACTGCGCCAATTCCAGCAGGGGGATGCAGTGTTATTACTGTCCACGGATATGTCGGCGGGCCACGGGGGGAAATCGGGCCGCTTGAGTCGGTTGGAAAATAGCGCGCTGGAATACAGCTTTATTTTAGCAATGGACGAAAAAACACAAAAATAAGGATCTTGGCCGCGCAGCTTAATGGCTGCGCGGCAGATAATAACCATAATTAATTTCCGCCTACCTGGCGGTATTTTCTGCTGAGCATTGATCACTCACTGATTTTGATAGCAATACTTTAGGGGATATATGAAATTTAAACTGCTTATTGGTGCGGTTGGCACCGGTATGGTTTTGGCTGGCCCGCTGTTGGCCGCAGAAAATAAAGGCCAGGCGGTATTCAGCCCGCTGAACGTTTCGGCGGCGGCTAATAACAGCGAACAGGAGGCATTGGAAAAGCCAGGGGCATTCAGTTCGCGCGACGAAAATAAAAATCTACAGTCGATAGATAATATCCTGCGCAGCATGCCCGGCACCTTTACTCAAATCGATCCCAGCCAGGGGGCGGTCAGCGTCAATATCCGTGGGATGAGCGGTTTTGGCCGGGTAAATACCATGGTTGATGGCATTACCCAGAGCTATTTTGGCACCTCGACCTCTGGCGTGATGTCCCATGGTTCCACCAACAATCAATCCGGCGTGTTGATCGACCCGAATTTTATTGTTGGGGTCGATGTGGCACGTGGTGAGAACAGCGGTGCATCTGGGGTGAACGCATTGGCGGGCAGCGCCAACTTCCGCACTATCGGCGTGGATGATGTGGTGTTTGCCGATAATCCGTTTGGCGTGCGCACCAAGTTCTCCGTGGGCAGTAACGGTATTGGCCGCAGCGGTATGATCGCCGTTGGGGCCAAAGGGGCGGCGTTCACCGATACCGGCAGTTTGGGCGTGATGGCGGCCATTAGCGGCAGCTCCATTTATTCCAACTTCAACAACGGCGACGGCGTGAGCAGTGAAGATTTTGGTTACGACGAGTTTATGAAGCAAAACCCCAAATCGCAGCTGTTCAAGGTGGATATCAAGCCCAACGAATATCACAGCATTGAATTATCTGCCCGTACTTACCAGAATAAATTCTCGCGCCGCGATATCGACAGCAACGATTTTTATCTCAAATATCACTACGCGCCATTTTCTGAGCTGGTGGATCTGAATATGACCGCCAGCCACAGCAAGGGTAATCAGAAGTATGACAGCGATTCACTGTTCACTTTCTTTAATACCAATGCGGAAAACCGCTCCGACGCGCTGGATATCAATAATACCAGCCGCTTTAGCCTGTGGCAGACCGACGTAGCATTCACCTACGGCGGTAAACTGATGCGCAACCAGTACGACAAGCACGTTGAATCGCAGATTGAGGATCCGCAGACGGCGCATGAGGCGATCGAGAACAACACCTTTGCTCCGTCGGGCGACCAGCGTATCGCCAGCCTGTACACCGGCTTGCAGCTCAACCGTGATATCTACCAGCTCGATCTCAATCTCAATTATGCCAACAACAAGCTCACCGGCTTTAAACCGGCCTGTGATTTGCGGGTGGAGTGTTTTCCGCAGGGCAGTGCCAATATCGATCTGAAGGAGCACGGATTTAACCCGTCGGTGATGCTGTCTGCACAGGTCACGCCTTGGCTGCAACCTTTTGCCAGCTACAGTAAATCGATGCGCGCTCCTAATATTCAGGAAGTGTTCTTCTCTAATTCCGGCGGCGCTTCGATGAACCCGTTCCTGAAAGGCGAACGTTCAGAAACCTGGCAAGCGGGCTTTAACCTCAGCGGCAACGATCTGCTGTTCAAGCAGGACACCCTGCGCTTTAAGGCGGTGGTTTACACCAGTAAAATCAAAAACTATATCTTTAGCGAGTCTTACATGGTGTGCCGCAATGGCCGCAAGTGTAGTTTGGGTGAGAACTTGCAGAATGACTGGAGCGATGCCAGCGAAGAGTTCTCGGATAATATGTATATCTACGTCAACTCCCTGACGCCGGTACGTACCCACGGGGTGGAGCTGGAAGCTAACTATGATGCTGGCCGCGGTTTTGCCCGTGCCTCATTTAGCAAACAGCATACTGACCAACCTACCTCTATCGCCAGTAGCTACTTTGGCGCGGGGGATATCAATGAACTGCCGGACATGTACTTCACGCTGGATAGCGGGTTACGTTTCTTTGACGAAGCGCTGACCGTGGGTAGCATCATCAAATATACCGGCAAGGCTCGCCGCCTTTCTCCTGACTTTGAAATGAGTGAGGAAAACGGGATGTTGATGAAACAGGAGATGCCAAATATTCCCACCGTTATCGATCTGTACAGCACCTATCAGATCAACCGTAATGTTTTGCTGAAATTCAGCGTGCAAAACGTGATGGACAAAAGCTATTCCGACGCGCTTAACAAGCTGAATATGCTGCCGATCCAAGGGGATGAGGCAACCGCGGCCAACACCGCCCGCGGGCGGACTTATCTGTTTGGTGGCGAGGTGCGCTTCTAAGCTGATGGAGGGGGGCCTCCGGTGCTAATTGGCCCGTTTCGCCTGCTGCAGCCACTTGTCCAACTCATTGGCAAACTGCTGGCGATCGCGCTGGTTGAGAGTGTTCGGCCCCCCGGTCTGGATCCCGCTGGAGCGCAGGGTATCCATAAAATCACGCATGTTCAGGCGTTCACGAATGGTGTCGGGCGTATAACGCTCACCGCGTGGATTCAGGGCGATAGCGCCTTTTTCTATCACTTCGGCGGCCAGCGGGATATCCGCGGTGATCACCAGATCGCCTTTTTCACAGCGGCGCACGATTTCGTTATCCGCCACGTCAAATCCTGCAGCAACCTGCAAGGTGCGGATAAATTTCGAAGGGGGCGTGCGCAAAGGCTGATTAGCCACCAGGGTGACAGGCATTGCCGCACGGTCTGCGGCACGGAACAGCACTTCTTTGATCACGTTTGGACAGGCGTCAGCATCGACCCAAATCTGCATTATTGTTGCTCCTGTAGCCAGTCGCGTACTGGCAGAAAGTCACGGTATAGCGCGGCTTCCGGGCTGTCGGTTGCGGGCTGGAAGTTATATTCCCAACGCACCAAAGGCGGCATCGACATCAGGATCGATTCGGTGCGGCCCCCGGTTTGCAGGCCGAACAGCGTACCGCGATCCCACACCAGATTAAACTCGACATAGCGGCCACGGCGATACAGCTGAAACTGGCGTTGGTGGTCGCCCCAAGGCAGTGCTTTACGTCTTTCCACGATCGGCAGATAGGCCTCCAGGAAGCCTTCACCTACCGCCTGGGTAAACGCGAAGCAGCTTTCGAAATCCGGGGCATTCAGATCGTCAAAGAACAGGCCGCCGATACCGCGGGCTTCGTTACGGTGTTTGATAAAGAAATAGTCATCGCACCACTTTTTGTATTTCGGGTACACGTCGTCGCCGAAGGGGGCGCAGAGTTGAAGCGCTGTACGGTGCCAGTGAACGGCGTCCTCGGTAAAGCCATAGAACGGCGTTAGGTCAAAACCGCCGCCAAACCACCAAACCGGCTCTTCGCCCGGTTTTTCCGCGATAAAGAAGCGCACGTTGGCATGGCTGGTGGGAATATAGGGGCTAAGCGGATGGATCACCAGTGATACGCCCATCGCCTGAAAGCTGCGCCCGGCCAGTTCTGGACGATGCGCAGTAGCAGAGGCGGGCAGCGTGGCCCCCGAAACGTGGGAGAAATTTACCCCGGCCTGTTCGAATACCGCACCGTTGGTCAGCACCCGGCTGCGGCCACCGCCGCCTTCTTCACGCGTCCAGCGATCTTCCTTAAAATCGGCGCCGCCATCGGCCTGGGCCAACTGCTCACAAATCTTGTCTTGCAACGCCAGCAGGAAGGATTTTACTGCGGCAATGGTGGGTAAACTCATACGGGTTTTTCGCAATGGGTAACTGAACAGGGCGGCAAGTATACCTTCTCGCCCCGTATTTTGCAGGTCTAGCGCGGCTTACGTTGGTGAACGTCGTAATAGTGGAAGAAATTGATCACACCGTCTGCGATGGCACGGGCAATTTTTTCGCGAAAGGCGGTGGTACCTAACAGGCGCTCCTCACCGGGGTTGGTGATAAACGAGGTTTCTACCAGCACCGAAGGAATAGAAGGGGACTTTAATACGGCAAACGCCGCCTGTTCGGTGCTTTCGCTATGCAGGTGGTGAACCGGGCGGATCTGGCCCAGCACGTGGCGGCCCAGGGTCAGGCTGTTGTTGATGGTGTCGGTTTGCACCAGATCGAATAACACCTGCTGTAGATAGTTGTCCTGTTCTTTGTATTTGCCCCCCGCGACGTCATCGGCGGCGTTTTCCTTATTGGAGAGATAGCGTGCCATCGCACTACTGGCTCCGCGGTTGGAAAGGGCAAACACCGAAGCACCGGCGGCATCCGGGCTGGTAAATCCATCGGCATGGATCGAGATAAACAGATCGGCCTGGTGCTGGTGGGCGATCTCCACGCGCTGGAACAGCGGGATAAACTCATCCTCCTCCCGGGTCAGGCGGGCTTCAACGTGCTCGTGCTCATGCAAAAAACGCCGCACATGGTTGGCAATTTCCAGCACCACGTGTTTTTCCTGTGAACCTTCATGGCCCACGGCACCGGAGTCGATACCGCCGTGGCCGGGATCGATCATCACCACTCTTTTGCTCCCCGTGGCTTTGGGGAGCGGTTTGCTGTGCGGTTTTGGTTGCAGCATATTGGCCTGGGTGGCTGAGGTTTTTCCCCCGAGCAGGGCCAGAGCCAGGCCGGAGAGCAGCAGTTGGCGGCGGGTCGATGAAGCGGTGAGAGGGCTGAAATTGAGGTAGGTTTTGCTCTGTTTTTTCATCACGCGCGGCTCCAACTCGATCAATCTATTTCGCGACGTTATAGCGTATTGATCCCCATTAATCGACTTGATAACTATTGCCATTTATTACCTGGCAAAACGCTGCAGCTTGAAAGACTGTGGGTATCAGTTAATAATTACGCAATAATCAGAAAAAAGTTCAATTAACAGTAGCGAGCAACGATGGAAATTCGCGTATTTCGGCAAGACGACTTTGAAGAAGTCATCACCCTGTGGGAGCGTTGCGACCTGTTACGGCCATGGAACGATCCCGAGATGGATATTGAACGCAAACTGAACCACGATCCGGATCTGTTTTTGGTAGCGGAAGTGGGCGGTGAGGTGGTTGGCTCGGTGATGGGCGGTTACGACGGCCACCGTGGCTCGGCGTATTACCTGGGCGTTCACCCAGACTATCGCGGGCGCGGCATTGCCAATGCGTTGATTAGTCGGCTGGAGAAAAAGCTGATTGCGCGCGGCTGTCCGAAAATTCAGCTGATGGTGCGTGAAGACAACGACACCGTGATCGAAATGTATGAAAAGCTCGGCTACGAAATTCAGGCGATCACCAGTCTGGGGAAACGCCTGATCGAAGATCAAGAGTATTGATCGTCAGGGCGGTGGTTGCCACCGCCCCAAGCCCTGGTTTAAGGCAGTTTTTTGATGTTTTTCACATCGACTTCCACGTTGCTCCAGTCTTTATCCACTTTCCCTTCCAACTGAACCTTGTCTTTTGGGGTGATGGTCTGGCCGTTCCAGCGCTTTCTGTCGATCTCTACCGTCAGCGTGCCGGTGGCGTCGCGGAAGGTGTAGGTGTCATCACCCACGCGCTGTTCGATATTGCCCTGCAACATCACCCAGGTATCATCGCTCAACGATTTGACCTTATCTACCGTGGTCAGCGCGGCGCTAGGGCCGGAGAAGCCACCTTGCGGGCTGGTTTGCGTTTGAGCCGGTGTCGCGTTGGGGTCGAGGAACCCGCCCTGTTGAGCTAGAACCGGTGCGCTGCATAATGCGATGAGTGTAATTAAAGCGATCTTTTTCATCTGGATCTTCCTTATCAGTGGTCTGAATGATTTCCCGTTAGCGGGACATAACCTGATTAAACCATAAGGATCTTAAGAGCTTCTTAAGCTGAAGATTGAAAATGGTGGCCACCGTCGCCATTTGCAAGGGTAATCATAACATCGGCAAGGAAAAGTATTTGAAGGCGTCAACACACCGGTTTTCACCGGACGATTACGATCAGCACGGTATGTTACGGTTGCCGCTGTGGTTTTGGGGCGTACTAATCTTACAGGCTCGTACTTGGCTACTGTTTGTGATGGCGGGTACCTCACGCGATCAGGGTGCTGGCTTGTTACAGCTGTTCTATCCAGATACTCAGCGCTTTTGGTACGGTATTGCGCTTGGGCTGCCTGCGGCGCTGGCCTTCTTGATTGCTGGCCGCCGCCAGCATTGGCCACGTCTGTGGTGTAGTTGGCGTTGGGTACTGATAGTTTCGCTGGCGGCAGCGCTGCTCGGCTCGCTTTACAGCCTTTGGCAGCAAGACAGCAATGAACCTCCGTTGGATCTCCTGCTGGCGCTGTTGGATGTGCTGGCGATGGGATATCTTTTAATGAATAGGCGCTTGAAAGCCTGTTTTATCCCGCAGGATGAGGCGGGTTAATTGTTAAAAATTGCGGCACTTTTCCCAATTTACGCACTCCAACCTGGCAATTGATGGCGCAGCCACAGTGGTTATGAGAGGCTGCATATCGCCGATGTCTTTGATGTTAAGGAGCTATGAATGAATATTCGCCCACTGTTGTTAGGGCTACCGCTGTTGTTGACCGGCTGTTCGACCATGTCAAACTTCTCCTGGTCCAGCCTGTCGCCGTTCAACTGGTTTGGCGGCAGCGTGGAGGTTAGCGCTAAAGGCGTCGGTGATGTGGGGGCCGGTACCCCCATGACGGAGGCGGCGATTGGCAAGGGGCTGAATAACAATTACCGCATACGTGGCGGGATGGCGACCAATCAAGGGCAGATCGTTTCCTACTTCCAGGCATTGGACGGCGATGACGTGAAGCTGGTGATCACCGGGGAACCTAAAGGCCACGTGCAGCGCGTTGACGTGATGGACGCCAAGATCGCCACCGAATGGGGCAGCAAGCTGGGTACGCCGTTTAGCGAACTGTTCAGCAAGGCCTATGGTGCTTGTAAACCGGCCGAAGGTGAGGATGTTGGCAAGGTCGAGTGCGTGGCGCAGCAAAGCCGCAATGTCAGCTATATCTTCAGTGGCAAATGGGCTGGCCCACAGGATCTGATCCCACCGGACGATACTCTGCAGAGCTGGACGGTGAGCAAGATCATCTGGCATGCCAAAGCACAATAATTCTCGTTACGGGCGCACCTTGCGGTGTGCCTGCCTCGTTTGGCGTTAAATCCCTATTTTCTTTGCGTTCGGGCAAGGCAATCAGCCTGCTGTGCGTTATGATATTGCGCGTTTATAACAGGGCAACCTGTTACCCGATTCAGGTCTTGAGGAAATCAACATGACACAGGTTCAGAGCGGCATCCTGCTGGAACACTGCCGTTTTGGCATTTTTATGGAAGCGATGGTGCAGGGCGAATTCGTCGATCTGCGCCAAGGCTGCAAACAGTTTTGCCAGGTGCTCGGCGAGTTGCAGCAACAGTTTCCAGATGCCCATTTAGGTGCGGTTATCGCTTTTGGCTCCGACGTTTGGCATGACCTTTCCAATGGCCAGGGAGCCAAAGAGCTGAAGCCTTTCGCACCACTGGGCAAGGGGCTGGCACCGGCCACCCAACGCGATATGCTGATCCATATTCAATCGCTGCGTCATGACGTTAACTTCACCCTGGCGCAGGCCGCCCTGGCCGCGTTTGGTAACACCATTCGTATTGAAGAAGAAACGCACGGTTTCCGCTGGGTAGAAGAGCGCGATCTGAGTGGCTTTATCGACGGTACTGAAAACCCGCAGGGCGAACAACGCCCAGAGGTAGCGGTGATTGGCGCTGGTGAAGAAGACGAAGGTGGCAGCTACGTGCTGGTACAGCGTTATGAGCACAACCTGCGCCAGTGGCAGCGTTTCACCACCGAACAGCAGGAACAGATCATTGGCCGTACCAAACAAGACAGTGAAGAACTGCCGCCGGATCAACGGCCAGATACTTCGCACGTCAGTCGTGTCGATCTGAAAGAAGACGGCAAAGGGCTGAAAATTTTGCGCCAGAGCCTGCCTTATGGCACCGCCAGCGGCAAACATGGCCTGTATTTCATCGCCTATTGCGCGCGCCTGCACAACATCGAACAGCAGCTGTTAAGCATGTTCGGCGAGCTGGACGGCAAACACGACGCGATGCTGCGTTTCAGCCGCGCGGTGACCGGCAGCTACTACTTCGCACCTTCGCTGACGCGTCTGATGTCGCTTTGATGTAATTGGCTTTTATGTAGGGGTATAGCACGCTGTTAAACGGGTGCAGCATGCGGCGCCTCTACAATAAATTCATCAACATTGTCATTCTCTGGGCCAGTTCCTCTGGCTCCGGGCTTTCTCTCCCTCTGCGGTGAACCGCTCCCCTCCTGCCTTATAGCGTTTGATGCTTGAAAATCACTAAACGGTATATAAAAGCGTTACAGGTCTGCATCAAGTTATAAATACACTGGTCAATATCAGGGCATCAGCCCGGCTGTAAGACTCAGTGATAAGGTGCAGAATGAAACATTCCCGGGTTAAAAATACGCTGTTGAAAGGTTGGCTGGTGGCGGCATTGTTAGCCAGCGGTACGGCTTCGGCGGCAGAATTGCTCAACAGCTCTTATGACGTCTCCCGCGAACTGTTTGCCGCGCTGAACCCTGGCTTTGAAAAGCAGTGGGATCAGCAGCATCCGAACGACAAACTGACCATCAAACAGTCCCACGCTGGTTCTTCCAAACAGGCGTTGGCAATCCTGCAGGGTCTGCGTGCCGATGTGGTCACCTATAACCAGGTCAGTGACGTGCAAATCCTGCACGATCGCGGCCAACTGATCCCGGCAGATTGGCAGCAACGCCTGCCGAACAACAGCTCTCCATTCTATTCCACCATGGCGTTCCTGGTGCGCAAGGACAACCCGAAAGGCATCCACACCTGGAGCGATCTGGTGCGTGATGACGTGAAGCTGGTATTCCCGAACCCGAAAACCTCCGGTAATGGTCGCTACACCTATCTGGCCGCCTGGGGCGCTGCCAGCCAGGCTGATGGCAACGATCAGGCCAAGACCCGTGAGTTCATGACCCGTTTGCTGAAAAACGTGGTGGTGTTTGATACCGGTGGCCGTGGCGCAACGACGACCTTTGTCGAACGTGGCCTGGGCGACGTGCTGATCAGCTTTGAATCCGAAGTGAACAATATCCGCAAGCAGTACGGCGCAGACAAGTATGAAGTGATCGTGCCGCCGGTCGATATTCTGGCGGAGTTCCCGGTGGCTTGGGTGGACAAAAACGTCGAGAAAAACGGCACCGAGCAGGTGGCCAAAGAGTACCTGAACTATCTCTATAGTCCGGCGGCCCAGAAACTGATCACCAGCTTCTATTATCGCGTTAATGACCCACAGGTGATGGCGGCGGCCAAGAGCCAATTCCCTGAGACCAAGCTGTTCAGCGTGGAAGATCAGTTCGGCGGCTGGCCGCAGGTGATGAGTGCCCACTTTGCGACGGGCGGCGAATTGGACCAACTGTTAGCGGCAGGGCATAAGTAATGTTTTCGATGGCCAGCAAGCGGGTACTGCCTGGGTTTACTCTCAGTCTGGGAAGCAGCCTGCTTTTCACCTGCCTGATTTTGCTGTTGCCGCTCAGCGCGCTGGTGATGCAACTGGCGCAAATGAGTCTGGCACAGTATTGGGAAGTGATCACCAATCCGCAGGTCGTGGCGGCCTATAAGGTGACGCTGCTGGCGGCCGGAGTCGCCAGCGTTTTCAATGCGGTGTTTGGCATGCTGATGGCCTGGATCCTCACTCGTTACCAGTTCCCTGGCCGTTCCTTGCTGGATGGCCTGATGGATTTACCGTTTGCATTGCCTACGGCGGTGGCCGGCCTGACCTTGGCGGGATTGTTTTCTACCACCGGTTGGTACGGCCAATGGCTGGCTCATTTTGATATCAAGGTTTCCTTCACCTGGTTGGGGATTGCGGTGGCGATGGCCTTTACCAGCATTCCTTTCGTGGTACGCACGGTGCAACCGGTACTGGAAGAGTTGGGACCGGAATATGAAGAGGCCGCCGAAACGCTCGGGGCTACCCGTTGGCAGAGCTTCCGCCGCGTGGTGTTGCCAGAAGTTGCGCCAGCGCTGCTCGCCGGTACGGCGTTGTCGTTTACCCGCAGCCTGGGGGAATTTGGCGCGGTGATATTTATCGCTGGCAACATTGCCTGGAAAACCGAAGTGACCTCATTGATGATTTTTGTGCGCTTACAGGAGTTTGATTACCCGGCAGCCAGTGCGATTGCCTCGGTGATCCTGGCGGCATCACTGCTGTTGCTGTTTGCCATTAACACCTTACAGAGCCGCTTTGGCCGCCGTATTGGAGGGCACTGATGGCTGATGTTACCGCCCTGAACGGCGCAGAGCGCCCACGCGTGAATTGGGGAAAATGGACGCTGATTGCCATTGGCGCGCTGTTCTCCATCCTGCTGTTGGTCGTGCCGATGGTGATGATCTTTATCGAGGCATTCTCCTCTGGCGTGGGTGCCGTGTGGCATAACCTGTCGGACCCGGACATGCTGCATGCCATTTGGTTGACGGTGCTGGTGGCGCTGATCACCGTGCCGGTCAACCTGGTGTTCGGTACTTTGTTGGCCTGGTTGGTGACGCGCTTTACCTTCCCTGGCCGCCAACTGCTGCTGACGCTGTTCGACATGCCTTTTGCGGTGTCGCCGGTGGTAGCGGGGCTGCTGTATCTGCTGTTTTACGGCACCAACGGCCCGATCGGTGGCTGGCTGGATGCCCATGACATTCAACTGATGTTCGCCTGGCCAGGCATGGTGCTGGTGACGATATTCGTGACCTGCCCATTTGTGGTCCGTGAACTGGTGCCGCTGATGATGAGCCAGGGCAGCCAGGAAGACGAGGCTGCTGTGCTGTTGGGCGCCTCCGGTTGGCAGATGTTCCGCCGCGTTACCTTACCGAACATCCGCTGGGCATTGCTGTATGGCGTGGTACTGACCAACGCCCGCGCGATTGGCGAGTTTGGTGCGGTATCGGTGGTATCCGGCTCTATCCGTGGCGAAACCTATACCTTGCCACTGCAAGTGGAATTACTGCATCAGGATTACAACACCGCCGGGGCGTTTACCGCCGCGGCACTGTTGACCCTGATGGCGATAGTCACCCTATTTCTGAAAAGCGGACTGCAATGGCGCCTGGCGCGTCAGGATGCGCGTCTCGAGCGGGAGGAAAATCATGAGCATTGAGATTAACGGTATCAACAAGTCTTTTGGCCGTACCAAGGTATTGAACGATATCTCGCTCGATATTCCTTCCGGTGAGATGGTGGCGCTGTTAGGCCCATCCGGTTCGGGCAAGACCACCTTGCTGCGGATTATCGCCGGGCTGGAAAGCCAGAGCAGCGGTAAGCTGGGTTTCCACGGCACCGATGTCAGCCGCGTGCATGCTCGCGATCGCCGCGTCGGCTTCGTTTTCCAACACTATGCGCTGTTCCGCCATATGACGGTTTTCGACAATATCGCCTTTGGCCTGAGCGTGCTGCCACGTCGCGAACGTCCGAATGCGGCGGCGATCAAACAAAAAGTGGAGCAGTTGCTGGAGATGGTGCAGTTGGGTCATCTGGCTAACCGCTACCCTTCACAGCTTTCCGGCGGCCAGAAGCAACGTGTCGCCTTGGCGCGCGCGCTGGCGGTGGAGCCCCAGATCCTGCTGCTGGACGAGCCGTTTGGTGCGCTGGATGCTCAGGTGCGTAAAGAGCTGCGCCGCTGGCTGCGTCAACTGCATGAGGAACTGAAGTTCACCAGCGTGTTCGTCACTCACGATCAGGAAGAAGCGATGGAAGTCGCCGATCGCATCGTGGTGATGAGCCAGGGGAATATCGAGCAGGTAGGTTCACCGACCGAGATCATGCGTGAACCCGCCACCCGCTTCGTGCTGGAGTTTATGGGCGAAGTTAACCGCCTGAACGGTGAAATCCGCGGTTCACAGCTGTTTGTGGGCGCTCACCAATGGCCGCTGTCGTTCCAGCCAATGCATCAAGGCAGCGTCGATCTGTTCCTGCGCCCGTGGGAAATGGAGATCGGCACCGATTGCAGCGCCCGATGCCCATTACCGGTGCAGGTGTTGGAAGTCAGCCCGCGTGGCCACTTCTGGCAGTTGACCGTGCAGCCGATTGGCTGGCATCAGGAGCCTATCAGCGTGATTATGTCGGAAGGCCATGCTGCACCGGCGCGCGGGGACCGTTACTACGTTGGCAGCCTGAATGCTCGCCTTTACGCCGGTGAACAACTGTTACAACCGGTTGCGTTAGCTAAAAGCGCCTGATAATTTCTAACCATTCCCATTTAAGGCAACCCAGGGTTGCCTTTTTACATTATACGTAGGCAATGATTGTGACCACGCTGGAACAATGCATCGGTAATACACCGTTAGTAAAACTACAACGACTGGCCGAAGGGCTGGACAGTGAAATCTGGCTCAAGCTGGAGGGCAACAATCCGGCGGGGTCGGTCAAGGATCGGGCCGCGTTGGGGATGATCCAGCAGGCGGAACTGCGTGGTGAAATTCAGCCGGGCGATACGCTGATCGAGGCCACCAGTGGCAATACCGGCATCGCGCTGGCGATGATTTGTGCAATGAAAGGCTACACGCTGAAGCTGCTGATGCCGGAAAACATGAGTATGGAACGCCAGGCAGCGATGCGAGCTTATGGTGCCGAACTGATCCTGGTCAGCCGTGAGCAGGGGATGGAAGGGGCGCGTGACCTGGCGCTGGAGATGCAGCAGCAGGGGCAGGGCAAGGTGTTGGATCAGTTCAACAATCTGGATAATCCCTACGCGCACTTCACCACCACCGGCCCGGAAATCTGGCAGCAGACCGCTGGCCGTATCACCCATTTCGTCTCCAGCATGGGCACTACCGGCACCATTACCGGTGTTGGTGGCTACCTGAAAAGCCAAAATCCGCAGGTGAATATCATCGGCTTACAGCCCGCTGAAGGCAGCAGCATTCCAGGCATCCGCCGTTGGGCACCGGCTTATCTGCCGGGTATTTTCCGCCCGGAGCTGGTGGATCAGGTGTTGGATATGGCACAAAGCGAAGCCGAACAGACCATGCGCCAACTGGCGCAGCGGGAAGGTATTTTCTGTGGTGTCAGCTCTGGTGGTGCCGTAGCCGGTGCATTGCGCGTCGCTGCAGCTAACCCTGGCAGCGTCATCGTCGCCATTGTCTGTGACCGCGGTGACCGCTACCTGTCCACAGGCGTATTTTCGTAGCCGAGCGTTCATCGGTGGTGGGATGCAAACCCCGCCACCGGTTTTCTAATCGTGGCCTCGTTAGCCACCCGATGTTTATTGTTGTTACGACTCTCTCCTCCCATTCCCCCATGCCAACAACTCGATATTCCGCCAGCGTTCGCATATTGTGTAAGGATTAGGTAAAACCGGCTGCGTAGCGGGGCAATAGACGCGAAAATGGCGGCAAATCAGCGAAGGAGTGGGCATGAAAATTTTATTGGTCGATGACGATCTGGAACTTGGCACCATGCTGAGCGAATACCTGACGGCTGAAGGATTCAACGCGTCCCTGGTGCTGACCGGCAAGGCCGGAGTGGAGGGTGCGCTTTCTGGTGAGTATATCGCGATGATCCTAGACATCATGCTGCCGGACATGAGCGGTATCGACGTGCTGCGCGAGGTACGTAAAAAGAGCCGCTTGCCGATCATCATGTTGACGGCCAAGGGTGACAATATTGACCGGGTGATCGGGCTGGAGATGGGCGCCGACGACTATGTGCCCAAACCTTGTTACCCACGCGAACTGGTGGCACGCCTGCGTGCGGTGCTGCGCCGGTTTGAAGAACAGCCGGAAGCGGTGGATAAAGTTTCTGTCCTGAGCTTTAACGAATTGACCCTCAACCCGTCCACCCGTAGCAGTGCGTGGCAGGGCAAAGCATTCGATCTCACCGCCTCAGAGTTCAATTTGCTGGAGTTACTGCTGCGTTCGCCTGAACGAGTAGTGTCGAAGGATGAACTGTCAGAGAAAGGGCTGGGGCGGCCACGCGAGGCTTACGATCGCAGCGTAGACGTACATATCAGCAATATCCGCCAGAAACTGGGCGCGCTAACCGATAACCGACTGAGCATTGAAACCGTGCGCAGTATCGGTTACCGCATCAAGTAATGCCGATGCGCGGAAGACTGTTCTGGAAAATACTGCTCGGTTTCTGGCTGACGTTTATCATCATGACCCAGGCGTTGTGGGTGACGTTTACCTTTTATGGTAATCGCCATGAAGTCCCGGAAAACAGCATGACCTGGCGTATCGCTAATCTGCAACTGACCTCTGCGGCTTCGGTGTTGCGCAGCAGTGGGATGCCCGCGCTGAACGCAATGGTTGCCAAGTGGCCTGAAACCGAACGCCGCTTCTTAAGCGTGACACCAGCTTCTAAACCTTCGGTTGACCAGCCAGGCTCCGACCGACCCGCGAAAATGATGGTGGAATGGGTAACAGGTGCGGATAACCAGGGCTACCTGTTGAGCTACGATCTGGAAGGACTGCGTGCCGAATATCGGCCACCCAAGCGCTGGCGCCTGCTGAACATTCCGGAGCCAATGGTGTGGGTCGGTGGGCTGGGGGGCTTGCTGTTCAGCGCCATGCTGGCCTGGAACCTGACGCGCCCGATGCGCCAACTGCGCGCTGGTTTTGAGCGGGTAGCGCAGGGTGATCTGGCGGTGAGGCTGTTCCCGGCGATGCGGCGGCGGCATGACGAGCTTTCTGAGGTGGCGCGTGACTTTGACAGCATGGCGGAGCGGCTGGAGGTGCTGGTCAGCGCCCGTGAGCAATTGCTGCATGATGTCTCCCATGAGTTGCGTTCGCCATTGGCCCGCTTGCAGCTAGCGATCGGCCTGGGGCGGCAAAATCCGGAGAACGTGGAGAACTCGTTGCAGCGTATCGAGCACGAAGCCGGGCGGCTGGACAAGATGATTGGCGAATTGCTAGCGCTGTCGCGTACCGAGAACAACGGCCTGTCGGATGATGAAGAGTATTTCGATCTCTATGGGCTGGTGGAGGCGGTGGTTAACGATGCGCGCTACGAAGCGCAGATCCCCGGCGTAGAGATCGTGTTGCAGGCCAGTTCCGACGAGGAATACACCGTAAAAGGTAATGCCGAATTGATGCGCCGGGCGGTTGAGAACATTGTGCGCAATGCCTTGCGCTTTTCCAGCCATGGCCAGCGGGTGACCGTGGTATTGACGCGTATCGACCAGTTATTCCAGATCCAGGTCAGCGATCAGGGGCCGGGCGTGGAGGAGTCGAAGCTGTCCAGCATCTTTGATCCTTTCGTCCGGGTAAAATCGGCGATGTCTGGCAAGGGCTATGGCCTGGGTTTGGCTATCACGCGCAAAGTGGTGCTGGCCCACGGTGGGCAGGTTGAAGCACACAATGGCGAACAGGGCGGCCTAGTGATCACGCTGCGGGTACCGCGCTGGAGCTAAAGGTTACAGACAAAATAAAGACTGCTGAAACCCCTTTCTGGGCTCACGGCGGGGCGCTACACTGGTTGGTTTTCGCATCGTAGATGTGAGACTACTGACAAATTCGCTCCAAGCTCACTTGTAGGGGCGCTGCATGCTGCGCCCGTTATGGGCTCAGACTCAATATTGTTCTAACGGTTCAGCAATGTCGGTGCTGTTCATATCGTCGAAATTGACAGGAACGCTCCCTTTACCTTTTGCATAAAAAGACCTCGTGTTTTGGCAGCTTTATTGGTCTGGCCAATAAGGGTAGGGCAGCAAGGCTGTATGTTGCACGCAAGACGGGCGCAGCATGCAGCGCCCCTACGGAGTGAGCTAGGTGTTGATTTGACAGCAACCTGAGGCGGTTTGATTTTAACGATAATGCTGCTTATCCAGATCGTACTTTTTCATCCGCAGGTAGAGCTTCTTACGCGGGATCTGTAAATACTCGGACACCTCGTTAATCCGCCCCTGATGCAGGTTCAATGCCTCGGTAATGATCTGGCGCTCATAGTCTTCGATACGCTGATCCAGCGGCGCGGGATCGGATCCGTGCAACAGCGGGTTGGCGGTCTCTGCCAGTGGCATCACCCCGACGGCAAACAGCTCTGCGGCATTGGCCAGTTCGCGCACGTTATTTGGCCATACCCTTTTTACCAAACGCTTAATCAGCTCGGCTGGCAGATCCGGCAATGGATGGTTAAGGCGCAGGCAGGCTTGCTCCAGGTAGTGGCGGAATAACGGCTCTATATCGTCGGGGCGCAGAGAAAGCGGCAGGCAGGCGATTTGGGTCATGGCAAAGCAGTAATAGAAATCGGGCAGTAGGGTATGCCCGGCGGCCAGTTCCACCAACGGTGAAGTCCCAATGCCGATCAGCCGGAAGGGCAGCGGGTCTTGCCCCTGGAGCTGGATCAACCGCGCCTGCTGGGTGATAGACAAGTGTTCGAGGTGGCGTAAAATCAGTGTCCCGCCGCTTACCTGCTCAATCCATTGTTCTAACGGTGCTTCGCCGCCCGGGGTTAATTCACCCACGATCAACGGCTGTTCGCTGCGATGGCTCATGCGGTGTAAATAGCGGGCTGCCAAAGTCCTGCCGACCCCTAACTCCCCTTGCAGGTAAACCGCCAAATCGGTTTCGGCTACCTGCTGCAAACGCACCCGTAGCTGCTTTACCCACTCACTACGGCCAATCAGATTGCTCTGCAGCTGTTCTTGCTGCCAACGACGACGGGCAATGTAAGAACGTCTCTGGGCCAGCGCGGTAGCGACCTGTTCGAGTAGCTGGGCCGGGTTGACCGGTTTTTGCAGGAAGTCCCAGGCCCCTTTTTTCACCGCTTCAACCGCCATCGGCACATCGCCGTGGCCAGTGATCAACAACACCGGCAAACAGGCATCGTGAGCGAGCAGCAGCGCCATCAGCTCAATCCCGGAACAGCCAGGCATACAGACATCGCTGATAACGATCCCTGGCCACTCCTCACCGAGCATTTCCTGTGCCTTAAGCGGGTTATTACAGGCCTGAACCTGATAGCCTGCCTGGTTGAGCAGCATGGTATAGGCATCAAGGACGTCGGCATCGTCGTCGATTAACAGAATTTGCGCTTGTTGGCTTAGCATGGTTGATCCACCGGTTGAAACTGTAAAACGACGCAGGCGTTTTGCGTCAGCGTAGAGGCCAGATGCAGGCTACCGCCCATTTGCTGCATCAGCGAAAGCGAGATGGACAGGCCAATCCCCAAGCCTACCGATTTGCTGGTGGTGAAAGGTTTGAGTAACGATTCAGCCCGCGCTAGCGGCCAGCCAGGCCCATTATCCCACAGCATGATCTGCCAACCTGACGCTTGGCGTTGCCAGCTTATCTGCAATAGCGGCCGCTCCTGGCAAGCATCCAGCGCGTTGCTCATCAGATTGACCAACACCTGCTGAATGCGCACCTCATCACCTAACACGTTTGGCGCACCTTCCGGTAGCCGCAGTTCCCCCTGCAACGGTTGGTGGCGAAGAGCCAGCAACTCCCAGGCGGCAAGTAATGACTGGCGCAAATCAACGGGCTGAGAGGGGCTATCCTGTTCCGTTCGCCGGGTAAATTGCCGCAGCATACGGATGATGGCATCCATGCGGCTAATCAGACCATCGGCCTTGATCAGGTGATTAGACTTGAGATAAATGACAGGGGATAAGTGAGATAATTATGGGATGAACTGGGTCAACATGGGAAGAGACTGGATGGAATGTGCAATAACCTTACAGTATGTGAAAATCAGACCGGCCCGAAAAAAACAGGTTCGCACCAGTCTGGATTATGATTTTACTCCCTTGTTCCGGCATCGTCATCAGGTTCACCATCAAACAGCTTACCCTGCATCCGATCCAGTTCTTCTCTTTTGACCCTTTTCACCACGCTGTAGATCCATTGTAGCGAAACGCCGAACTTGCGGGCCAGCTCGTGATGGTTGCGTCCGTCAAACTCCAGGAAGATTTCCCTGTCGCGCTGGCTGACCTTCCAGACCATGCCCATCGGGAAATACACGTTCTGCCCGCCCCAGACCTGCATCATGCGGTTGGCTACTGCCTCGCCGATTTGGTCAGCCACTACGACGTCAATCACGATGATTTCACGCACCGTTGTAGCGGTATGCTGGGCAAGTTCAACCAGCAATTCAGGCCCCTTACTGCGAAACTGGCTATAGTCGCTCATGATCGTTTCCCCGTTGTCCGGTAATGCCACTTTTTGAGCTTCTCAATAACACTGCTGGCCTGTTCCGAATTCAGCCAGCGCAATCCGTCAACACCGGTTTCCCGTTTCACCCAACGTGCCAGCGAGAGTTCAGAACTGTCACGGATAACGCCCGCCGCAGCCATATCTAACCAGAGAGCGCGTATTTTGCGGGACTGTGGATGGTCATCCAGCGCAATACCGGTTTTGGCGTTTCCGGCAGGCTTAACCCTGAATACTTTCTTTTTCATGGACTCCAGAACGTTGGTTAGCTGCGGAAGTTCCATCCCTTTGGTTGAAGCCCTGCCGGTTAGCCCCTGCAGCATCTGACGGTAGGTGTCTTCATCCATCTTCAGGTCATTGCGGGCAATATGAATAAGCTGAATTAACTGTTGTTTAGTCATGGCTGTCGTCTCCAGCATCCCGTTGGCTAATAAAGTCGACAAAAAGCGGCAGTGTTAATGGCCAGAACAGGAAGATAACTGACCAACTAATCCAGCGTTTCGCCCCCTGGTAACGCGAGTAAAAACCCATATAAAGGTGCAACTGAGCGGTACACCAGCCCACAAATCCATACCAGAACACACCAGATACAATGAATTCTGCCATCATTGTGCCCCCAGTTTCCGCTGTTCCTGTCCGTTTACTGGCTGGTGCAGCCTGATGTTCTCGCCTTCCCTGTAACCAAGGTGGCGGGACATGTCTGCGTCACGTGATTTCCCGGCCTCACGGCCCGTGGTTGTGCCTGATTGCGGGTATTTCTGCTCAAGCCAAAGTTGAGCCAGTTCCCGTTCCTCGCGGGACATAGCAAATAAATGAACCTCGCTGCGCACAGCCAGAACCCAGCCTTCGGCAAATTTGTCACCACGGCTGGTTTTGGTTTTGTTCTTGATCCTTTTATTCTGCTGCCCGATATAGCTTTTACGTGCCGCTATTAATTGTCTGGCCAGCACTTCCCATGTGTATGAGGCCAGTTCCACGCGGTCTTTATTACCGTAAAAACCAACGCTGGGGTTAAAACCGGAATGAATAATAGATTTAACGCCAAATGCCGCCTGGATGATGCCCAGCAGGCCCAGCATATAGCGCGGGGGATTAACGCTGCCTGCGGCCCAGTAGCAACTGATGCTTTCATCAATGTCACTGAGTGCAAGGTCATTTTGGGTAATATTGTATGCCTGCATCAGTTTCTGGGCGCGTTGCAGGGCTAGCGCCGCTTCGTGAGGGTTATCAGATTTGGCCAGCGCCAGCAGTTTTTTTAACTTCTCCAGCACCTTTTCATTATTATTCTGCTGCATAAGTCACCCCCAGACGTTCGGCAAGGCGTTCCAGCTTTTGCTGCTTATGGAAGTCAATCAGCAGGCCCATCCCGTTGAGGCGGAACTGTTCAATCATGATTTCGACGTCGGCCAGCTTGCCAGCCAGGTCAACTTCATTGCCCAGTCCGTTCATGTTGCGGGCGGCGGCAGCGGCCAGTTCGGCGGCTTCTTCCATCAACTTCAGCGCCTGTGCTTCAGGGCCAAAGGTTTTCAGGGCCAGACCGTATATAGTGGAGCGGTTATATATTTTCATGCCTTTCATTGTTTTGCCTCGCAGGGGATGAACTCCATGGCAGGGACTTCCACGTAGTAATGCTGGCTGCAGTGAGGGCATACCAGCGTGACGAGAACCGCAGGGACACGGTATTTACCGGAGGTAATGACGCTGGCCTCGCTGAACTTCATGGTGGTAATACCTTTCTGGCAGTTGGTACATTTGATGGACATGTTTAATTCCTTAAAGCTGTTTTCGGCGTGCAGAAACCCACGGCGCTGACGCCGAAATAAAAAGAAAATGAATTAAAATTAAATGGCAGCGATATCTAACGGAATATTAATTAGCTTCCCGTGTTTGTCTTTCTCCCGGAAGTTAATATAGGTTTTGGACATGGCTACCTGCAGTGATTCCGATATAGCCTCCATCGCCCGCCCCCAGCGGTCGTCCTGAATTTTGACCCGGCGCAGGGAAAGAATACGCCCGGTATTAAGCTGGCCCTCTTTATCAACCTGGAAGGCGTCACCGATGATGGCCCGCAGATTGGCGTTCGCCCCTTCAGACCACTCGGTGACGCACTCGTCAATCAGGTCTTTGGCAATCTGCAGCTCAGGCCCGAAAGTCAGGGTTTCCTGCACGCGGATAGTGATTTGTTCACTGCCATCAAAGCTGCTGAATGTTACGTTACCCTTGACCCCGCCGCGTGTTCTGCCGTATTTCTCGGCCACGAGGTCAAGCCAGGCATAGCACTCATCAAAAGCGCGTTGTTTGAAGTCGCTGAGGTCAGCACTTTTGACCTTGGCTGCCGCGACCTGCTCTTTGACAAAAGAATCCATCGCCAGATCGTAATCGGATACCTGTGCAACCGGCACCAGGCGACCTTTGCGGTCTTTCATATATTCGTCTTTATTAATTTCGCTCATTTTTGTTCACCTTGTGGTTAATGTAATGACTCTGACCAGGTAATCCGGCAGCCATGCAACTCAAAGACGCCCTGACGAAAGCGCCCTGAGCCGTCATGGCCAACATGGATATAACTTGCTTTCCCCTGCGCCAGCAGGCGGGCACAGTGGCCGTTTCTGGCGATGCGGATGACCGGCTTACTGCCTACAATCATGATGCTCTGAACGGTGCTGTTCATGGCGTTCAGCGCGGCTATGGCAGACTGCAAATGGTGTATCTGCTGGTTGATATCAGTGATGGATTTCATTGTTACACTCCCTTGACGACGTCGGCGTTGACCTGCGGAACCCCGATTTCAGCGGCCAGATTCATGGCAGCTATCACCAGGTTACTGACGGCCAGCGGATACAGCAGGCTGACCATGCTTTTACGGTTACTGCCCAGATTGCTCAGGCGGGCGCGAATGGCGTCCACCGCGCTGGCGTCCATGACGTCGGCCAACTGCTTACCGGCGCGTTGCAGCTTGAACACCAGAAACTCTTCGAGGCTGTTGTCCAGTGGCAGTAGTTCAACCACTTCGCAGCGCTGTACTACTTCCCGTACCTCCATATTGCGTTCGGAAAGCTTGTCTGCCAGCTCCGGCTGGCCAATCAGCACGATAGACAGCAACCGTTTAAACCCGGACTCCAGCTCAAAGAAACGCTTGAGATGCTTTAAAGTTGGGATCGGTAGGCTGTGGGCTTCCTCAATCACCAGAACGTGGCTGAAACCCGCTGAGCAGCTGTCTTTCAGTACGCGGTGCAACTGGCGAAAGCGGGCATCCTGGCTGCGTTTGATGTTCTCCAGCGGCGCGATGGTGCTGACGATGGCCTCGGCGATAGCCGCCGCCTTCAGGGTTTTCCCTTTCACGTCATTGTCTTCCATGGCGATGATGTAGGGTTCAATGACCACCACTGGCGCATTCTCACGGTTGATGCGTTCAATCAGGTCGCGACGTAGCGTGGATTTACCCGCACCGGACTCACCGATAACCGCCATAAAACCACCGTGGCGGGCGGTCTGGTACAGCGCTTCACGCACGTAACGGATATCGGGCGTGGTGAACACATCCTCCGCGCCCTGCATGGCATCATCGGCGAACGGATCGCGGAAAAGGCCAAACGCTTTTTTAGTTGCTGGAAATAACACCTGCTTTTTGAGTAACATGTTCTCTTCCTCGCTGAGGTTAGTAGTACCCGCTGTACGGGGCGTGGCTGCGCCCTGTACAGCATCAAAACTCTTCGCTGTATCAATCCCTTTTGAGACCAGATACGTCGTCAGACGCTGGCGTACTTCGCCAGCATTGGTGCGAGGCCACTGATTGTGGTTAACAATCTGGGCCAGGGTGGCTTCAGATACCGCCAGTTTTCTGGCGACTTCGGCCTGTGGTAGTTTTGCCGCTTTAAGTTGTTGCTTCAGTACCAGCATGTTTTCCTCCTCAGTTGCCGTTAACGATGCTGATAACGCTGTTACGGACCGGAGTGGTCAGGGCGACCATCACTTCCTCCAGTTCCGTTTCGGGTACGCCTTCCGGGTACTTTGCCGTTAACTGGCGGTAGTGCTCCGGCGTCCACTTGTGCCCACTTGCTGTAAACTTCTCACGCAGTACCTTCGCGGCTTCAACGTGAGTCAAAGGGCGCTGCTCAACACGGGGGCTACGCACTTCAGAAGCCTGTCCACGGCGCGGCATATAAGTCGGTAACGTGGTGTCGTCAATATGCTTGTAAGGGTCAAGCCTGCCGCCGAACGGCAGCGCTTTCGCTTTACGCGCCGCTGCGGCATCAGTGGCGTTTTCCGTGCCGGTGACAAGCTGTTCAATCTCTTTTGCCGATGTCTGCGCCGGGGTGTCCGCTACTGCCTTATGGCTTTCGCCAAAGACAGCCGCTTTCTCGGCAAAACCAAACTCATTCTTTTTCACTTCATCGACCAGGAAGAACATCTCGTGGCCATCTTCACCAGTAAGCACCACCTGAGCGGCGTCGGTGCGCCATGGGTTGCGGGTAATCATCAGTTTCTCGCCCACCATCACGCCAGGCACCGCAGATACGTCGTATTCGATACCCCTGAACGGAACGCGCAGTTTTGACGTCACCTTACGGCTTTCCGGCGCGGCTACGGCAAGTTCGCGACAGACCTCAACAGATGGTGCTTTCAGAAGTTGTTCGGCGGTAATTTTCAGCCAGATATCCGTGCGGGTTTTACGGTGGCGGCTGTGAACTGCCGTGGCGTTAAAGTGGCTGCGCCATTTCACGGCCAGTGCGTTCAGCTCTTCTAGGCTATTGACCGGCTGGAACTTCAGCCCCGGCTCCAGCTTGCGTTCGATAATGTCGCGGGCTTTTTCCACTTGGCCAGTCGCACGGGCGTTATGCGGTTTGTGCGCTATCAGGTCGATGCCCAACGACCTGCATATATTCTTTGTCATGCCTGCGGTGTTGGCTGAGCCTGGGTCGAGGTAGAGTATTTTTGGCACACCGTGCAGCACATCCGCGCCACCGCGTTCCTGCATCGCATTGATAAGAACGGAGCAGAGGTTCTCACCGGACTCCGCACCCATCACGTACTGAACGTAAATCCAGCCGCTGGTATGGTCGGTAATTTCATAGCTCCACACGCGGTCACTGGCGATGCGGGCAATATTGGCAGGCTTGTTCTTGTAGAACTTCGCGCTGTCCATCACCTGCAATCCCTTGTGGCCGTTGCTCAGGTAATAAAGGGTGCAGAGTGAAGCATCAATCTCCCAGACGTGGTTAGGGTGCAGGCTGGCCATTTCTGAGGACGGGGCCGGGGCGTCCAGTTGCTCCGGGTGCAAACCGTAGTTACGCAGGGCGCGGCTGATGGTGTCCTCGGACAGTGGGAAAAACTCACCGGTTTCTTCATCCGTTCTGCCTGCGGCGATAAAGCCGTTAGTGCGCAGGGTCTCCACCGCATCAGCGATGGAGTAAAGACGCTTGCCATTTTTACGGGTAGCTTCACGCAGGGTCGCAGATATCAGCGCGGCCTCGTCGCGGCTCAGTGCGCTGCGCCCGGCATCAGCACGTTTTTTACGTTTGTCAGTCACAGATACCTCCTTCAGCTTGCGCAGCAGCGTTGCGCGGGAGAGGCCCAGTTCAGCGCAGGCTGCGTCATATACCGCACCGCGCTTTCCATGCCCCGCGTCACGTGCCGCGCGGGCAACAGAAACCAGTCGTTCAGTCAGGGCGGCGCTCATCGGTTACGCCTCCTGCCGGTTAATCTCAGGTGCTGGTTCAGTCAGCCAGGCTGGAGCAGCGTTGCCTGTCGGGGTATCAGGAAGGTCAAAGGTCGAACGGAGGTTGCGGGCGGCATATTCCAGCTCACAAACAAGCCCTGCCATAAAATCTTTTGGCGTATCAATCTGATTGTCTGCACAATATGCGCACAGAGTTTCAAAGGCGCTGAACAGGCGAACGGTGATGGCTGATTCCGCTTCGGTGGATAATGCTGTTACTTCAGCCCGCAATTTCTTCACCTCTTCATCAGGCTTGGGCGGCTGAATACGAGACTTTTTCTCCAGCTTCGTGGAAAGTGCGTCAATCTTCTCGTTTTTATCAGCCAGCACGCGCTGCTGAGCTGCACTGGTCTCGCGAGCTTCACGCAGAGCCTGACGCAATTCCCGGCAGCTCATGCGATCCACATCGTCTAATTTAAGCCCTACAACAGTACCACCATCGGCCAGCTCCGCGAGAGACTCATCATCTTCGGTCATTAGCTCAAACAGCTTGGATTTCCCCAAATGTGCCAACGTTGGCATATTTGATTTCAGCGAAGGGGATAAGTATTTAGTCGCTGCCTGCATCATCCTTACTGAAGTCCGGTATGGTAAACCCAGCTCATTTTCAATGATGCTAATAAACTCCCCATGTGGCTCATTCTCTTTCAGTATCACCAGACGCTTACCGGCTTCGAGCATAGACTCGGCGCTTTGTGCCATGTAGAAGCGGGTTTCGTGGACAATGCGATTACGTTCATACTGCAGACCGTCACCAAACTGCTGCATAATTTCGAGTTGATGCTCAGTAATTGCATTCAGACTGATATTAATGTCGCCACTTAGTGGTACATCTTCAACTAATTCAATTGATTGTGATTTTGTACGTCCCATTATTACTCCTTAGCGACTACCAGCCATGATTCGCTGGTTAATTTCATTGATACGGTCTTGTGCACGAGCCATCTCGCTGCTGTGCGCCATGGCGATTTGTAAAAGCTGGACACCTGGTGCAAAGCGCCCGTTATCTAGTTTCAGTGCTAACCCTTCGTCAATAAGGGTGTTTAGCGCACGATTGATATTTGCAGGGGACTCTCCAAGTGCTGATGCCAGTTCGCCATTTGAAACACCGTTCAGGGCGTGACCGCGCAGCGCTTTAAGGACTCGTAGGATGCGGGAACCAGAAGTGGAGATGTTGGTCTTCGTCATGTCATATTCCCCTTTTTACGATATGTGATAATCTGTTACACAGGCTAAAATTATCATGCTGCATGAGCTGATGGTTTGAGACCTAGTTTCACTGCAATTTCATGGGATTTACCGTAGTGGGCTTTGGCTTGGCCGTTAAGAACGCGGTAGACCTCATTACGCGTGTAACCATTTTCTTCAGCCCAGCGGGTAAACGTGATCCCCTGCTGACGGAAGAGAGTTTTAACTTGTTCTGCAGTCATCGTTGTCTCCTTGTTTGATGCAATGATGTTTGTTTTATATGTGATAGATTATGTGATCTAAACATCACTTAGTCAAGGTGGTTTTGTGACTAATAAGTCAATATTTGTGCGTCTTAAAGAAGAGCGGAAAAAATTAAAACTCACTCAGGCCACAGCAGCATTGCTCGCAGGTGTTAAGCGCGAGACGTGGAGTCGATATGAGTCTGGCATTATGTCACCAGGGATGGAGGTTCTCGCTGCGTTAGCTGCTGCAGGGGCTAACATTCAATACATTCTTACGGGGGAGTCATCAGGAGTGACCCTGTCCAGAGATGAAATGGAGTTACTACATCATTACCGAGAGGCCCCTCTTCAGGTCAAAGGGTCGGTGTTATCTGCATTAACGACAGGCTCTTCCAAAGAGCGAGCAGAACAAGTAATCCACGGAGATGTTCTCGGGAACGTCATCAAAGGTGATGTGACCATGGGCGCTGGGACAATAATGAATAAAAACACGAAGAGAAAATGAGCGAACAAAAGCAAACCGTTAACGGAGATGTAGGCAACGTTGTCAGTGGTGATGTAACCATTAATAACTACTCTGGTGAGGTTTCATCAGTTTCCCAGCAGCCGATTTCGCTACTACAGAAGCGCGATTTGCACAGGTTGATGGATGAGCTAGTGGAGGCTGGTGAAAGCAAGCGCGAAATGTGGTTGATGCTTCATACCAGACTTAACACCACCACTGTCAATGAGATGACAGCTGCTGATTATCATTGCGCAGTTGAGATCATTCAGGGATATGCTCAGCGTATCAAGTACCTTAAAGACTGTAATATTCTGGTTGCCAAAGTAATAAGCATTACTGATCCGGCTTACCGTATGGACAGAGACAGATATTGCCTGAAGCGTTTCGGGACAACTCATCTCAAGGGAATGAGTAAAGAGCAGCTTCAGGAAATATTTGGTTATTTTGATGATTTACTGAATGCTTATGACGACTCTAAAGTGTTGCCGTTGCCACAGGATAGGGTACCGCAACCAGTTCAAACGACATCTATATCAAAAAGAAAACCACTCGTTATCCTAGGAGCAGGAGCTATCATCGTTGCTGCAGTTTTGGTTGGTTTTGTGAGTTATTCTGATGGATGGGCTTCAGCAAAACAGAAAATTTCGGGTGAAGCAGATATCTTTATTGTTGAGACAAGCGACAATATATTAAATGCTTCTATTCCCGCGTTGCGTAGTATCTTCCCTGGGCTAAACAAGTACAAAGCAGATTTCATCTCAGTTTCAAGCTATAAGCAGAAATCTGGCTGGTACACAATTGTTTTACCCATTGCCGATGACGCACCAGTTCGAGCCAAGTACAAGCTTGACCAAAATAAATGCTATATCAACATATCCCCTGATGGTGGTTACGCTAAGGTACTCAATTCAACATGCCTGAAGCTTCTAATTGATAGTCCAGAAAATCAGGGGAAAGCACCAAACTATCGTTTAAAATAGCAGAAAAGTTGGATTCAGCATTATAATGTTAGTTCTGTATATTTAGAAATCAGATACATAGCGAATAACAATGAGTGGAGTCACAATGAAAGAATTTTTAGCTTTAATTGCAGCAATTGTCATCTGGGTCATCGTGGGTAAGTTCTTGTCACGATACTTTATCCGAAAAGGCCATAAGGTGTGGTTGAGCAAGACCAGTGGAACCCTTGTTGGCTCAGTAGTTGCGCTATTTTTCTTGATTTTATTTATTCCGATCCAAGATAACGATAATCCCAAAACAGCAACAATTGGCATGAGTACAGCCCAAGCTAATGCGGAACCCAAGGGGAAATCTGCTGAATTAGCTCCCAATGTTGCGAATGTGCCTATAGATTCTGCAACTGATGATTCTGAAAAGACCTTAGACATAACACCTGAAGTCTTCGCCAAACGAATGAACGAAAATCTCAAAGCAACTGAAAGCTCATTCAGGCTAAAAATTCGCGTTAAAAGTGGTGAAGTCAATGACACCTTCAACTATGCATTCAATGATCATTTGGCAATTTTAGGAACTGTCGATAAGGCAACTAAAAAACTCTCTGGCGTTACTCTCATCACCAGTGGTGATGGTACCGCAAGGTCAGGTATGGATGTTATGGCTGTTGTTGTATCGGCATACTCTGCAGCATTGGGTAAAAACACAATGAAAACTGGAGAACCGGCCAAAATAATGATGAAATTGCTTGAAATGAACAGGAAGGGATCAGAAGAAAATACAACAACTTCAACGACATTCAATGGTGCAAAATTCAGCCTCATTAGTAATGATACTATTGGTAATTGGTTCACAATTGAGCCAATCTAACTTTAAATGGGCATATTGCAATGCCCCTTTAAGTAAAAATAATGGCGAGTAGTCAGTTTTAGAAATTGCAAATTACTAATTCTTTCCGTCGTGAGGCTTTCCCTGTGACCTTCAGGTTGTAACTGATATCCACCGTCTGGATATTCAGGCCGTCGAATGCCTGCCGCATTTCCGGGATATCGTTCACCGAAATAATCATCTTCCCTTTGATACTACGCGCCAGTTCCGCCATGTGGTCATAGTTTTCCAGCCCAAACTCCACGCCGTAGCCTTCCGTTCCCCAGTATGGTGGGTCGCAGTAAAATAGCGTATGGGGGCGGTCATAGCGCTTTATGCACTGCTGCCAGTCCAGATGTTCTATCAATGTTCTCGACAGGCGTAGGTGCGCCATCGACAACTCCTCCTCGATGCGCAGCAGGTTAAAGCGTGGCGCACTGGTGGTGGAGGTACCAAAGGTGTGATCTGCAACCTTGCCACCAAATGCCTGCTTTTGGAGGTAGTAGAACCGGGCTGCACGCTGTATATCAGTCAGTGTTTCTTCTGGCGTACCCTGCAACCATTTGTAGATCTGGCGACTCACCAGCGCCCATTTAAACTGCCGGACAAACTCTTCCAGGTGATGTTTTACCACCCGATAGAGGTTCACCAGTTCGCCGTTGATATCGTTAATGACTTCGGTCTTGCTGGGGGTCTTGAGAAAATACAACGCCGCTGCGCCGCTGAATGGCTCAACGTAGCAGGTGTGAGCTGGAAAAAGCGGCAAAATATGTTTAGCCAGACGGCGTTTACCGCCGATCCATGGAACGATGGGCAAAGATTGTTCTTTCATTATCCGTAAGCCTTTTACAGTCAGTGAAAATATGGCAGGCTAGTCCGGTCTCGCGAGACTGACTGAACCTTGGTTGGCTCACAGCACACTCTGTGGGTTGATGGCCAGTCCGGTGTTAGCGCACCGGGCTGGTCGTTCTTTCACTGTCAGGATGAGGCTTAGGGATGTTCGGCGGCTATTAACGCGGTTTACTGGATATCGGTATACAGCCTCGTCATTTAACTGGTTTTATAAGGATGTCCCCCTGTTGGAAAAGTATTACACGCTTGATTCCGCTAATAGCCTGCGTTCACTCCATGAGATACCACTGCGTCACTACACCCCAAAACAGCCAGAGCTGGCTGATTTCCTGAATCAAATGTATCCAGAAGGGTTGTCAAAGCACGGCCATAACTACCTCTACAACCCTGCGCTTTTCGATGAAGACCATCAAAGGGACAGCGCCTTACTGATTGGTCTCATCCTTGAACTTGTACGGCGTAGCGACTTTGCTGATAAACCGTCCCGATATCAGTCGCTGTTTGCCTGTCAGGAAATCAGTGAGGTTAAACAATTCAGGGAATTGCTGGCCAACGAGCGTGGTGATGATGGAATACGGACAGCGCCGATATATGAAGTAAGGAACCAGAACCCTGTTCACCGTGGTGATATGAGACTGCTTAACAGTGATGGTCCGCTTCTGGATATATATCGTCGGGCGCATCTGTACTGGTCAGGTGAAAGTCTTACACATGCAAATGGTGAAGAACCATTCTGGGAGATACTGATCCCACTTCCGGCATCAACAGGCAGGCGGGTAATTGAATGAGCAATATGTCGGCCAGATAGTTAGCAAGGCGATCTGCTTTTTGGATTGGCACTAATGGTCAGTCTTATCTGTCCAATGAGTATTCCTTTCAGCTTATTTTCAGGGAGCATTCGTGGCGTTTTCTCCACCTGCTCAAGCGCGGCCTGCATCTCTCTTATTGCCTCTGTAAGATTGTCAGCATTGACGCTGAGGGTGTAAATTTTTTCCGCAGTTTCATACTCATCGCAGATGATCCCCATCAGGCAGAGTGAGCTGGATTTAGCAGTTGCCGAAGTCATACGTTTCCCCTTCAGATAAATATCTGTGGTTGTTGGCTAGTCAGGTATTGGTGCACCCGGTTTGTCGTTCTTTCAAAGTAATCATGCGTTTTGCCCCATTGGATCACTATTAACGCTGTTTAAAATCCATTTCCCCCGATATTTGTGATGCTGTCTCCCACACAATAAGGAGACGCTCCATGAAAAACCTGAAGAAAATCATTCCCACTGTTAAAAAGCCCCGGCTCAGCGGCTGGCTGCTGACCGCCGTGCTGCTGCTCGGTACCATTGGTCTGGTATCGCCGCAGCAGCTGCCGGTGGTGGTTTACAAGCTGTCACTCATCACGCTCGCTGCGGTACTCGGCTACTGGCTCGACCGTTCGCTGTTCCCCAAAGCCCGCCCCGGCCAGTATCTCAGGCATGACGTAAAACTGATGGAAGATGGCCGCTATCCCGTCCAGACCGGTTTGCATATGGTTTTTTCCGCCACGCTTATTCGCCGGGCACTGATCGTGTCGGCGGTCTGTCTGGCCGTCGCCACGGGGCTGTGATGATGAACTGGCCTCAAATCACACTCATCATCCTGCTGGCCTTCGGACTGGGCGTGACTGCCATCAAGCATGGCGAACCACGTAAAGACAGGCATAGCTTCTGGTGGCAGCTCGCTGGCAACCTGGTGATTGCCTGGCTGCTCTGGTGCGGTGGTTTCTTCAGCCAGGCCAGAGCGGCACAGCCTCCGCAGGCGGCCCTGCAGTACCGTGCCGATGTGATCCGCAATGCCCGGCTTGAATGGGGAATGTCAGCGCCGGTGGCAGACTTTGCCGCACAACTGCATCAGGAGAGCGGCTGGCGACCCGATGCCGTATCGCCGGTTGGCGCTCAGGGGATGGCGCAGTTTATGCCTGCCACTGCCGACTGGATTAGCCAACTGGTACCGGGCCTGAACAGCCGCGAGCCGTTTAATCCTGCATGGGCCATCCGGGCGCTGGTCAGCTATGACCGCTGGTTGTGGCAGCGTGTCAGTGCTGCCAATAACTGTGAGCGGATGGCCATGACGTTGTCGGGCTATAACGGCGGCCTGGGCTGGGTGCAGCGTGATAAGCGGCTGGCCGTGCAAAACGGGCTGGACGGCACCCGCTGGTTTGAGCACGTCGCCACCGTTAATGCCGGGCGCAGCACTGCCAATTGGCGCGAGAACCGTCACTATCCGCAGCGCATTCTGAAGGAACTGGCCCCGCGTTATCGCTCATGGGGAGGAGGCAGCTGTGTGGATTAGCTTGATAAAAAAACTGCCGTGGCGCGGAATCCTGCTGGCCATTCTCATAAATGCTTTCCTATTCGGCGTGTACTGGATGGGTTACAGCTCCGGGCATGACAGCGCAAAACGCGACGGGGATGCGGCGTTCAGCCAACTGCAGTCACAGTTCGATACGTACCGCCGTGAGCAGGCTGAGTTGGAAAACGCCGCGCTGCGGGCCTGGGCAAAACGCTATCAGGAGCAGGTAGCCGCAGGCCATCAGGCAGAGGCTGATTACCTTGAGCAGGTTGCGCAGCTTGAAAACCAGAACCAACAACTTAAAGAGAAAATTGATGATGTTACACAGCGCTGGATTGATGAAAAAGGCAAGAGCCATCCCATTGAGTGCGTGTTTACTCGCGGTTTCGTGCGCCAGTACAACGCCGCACTCGGATATGCCAACGCATCCGTCGACAGCGGTCATGCAGGCGACACTACCACCGCTGTCCCCGGTGCTGGCACAGCGTCCGGGCCATTTGAAGCCGCTGACGCCTGGCTACGCAACTCAGGCGTCTCACAACAAGATGTCCTCGCCAACATCATCGACAACGCAAGACAATGTCGCCTCTGGCGCAGCCAAATAAACGGCCTGCTGGACGAACGAGAAGGATTAGAGAAATGACGTTGCAGGTTGAATTTTGGACGGTGGTGGGCTTCCTCATCACCTTTATGAGCTTTGTCGGCGGTATGGCCAAGTGGTTATTCAGTAAAGCCGAGGAGCGTCAGGCGGCGCGATTTGCCTCACTTGAACAATCGCTGCAGCTGTCCACCTCGAACTGGGGTGAACTGGAAAAAGAATTTCTGCGTTTTAAGGCTGATTTGCCGTTGAACTATGTCCGTCGCGAGGATTACATCCGGGGCCAGACGGTCATAGAGGCCAAGCTCGACGCGCTTTATAACAAGCTGGAAGTGGTACAACAGTACCGTATTACCGGAGGTCAAAATGGTTGATATCGCCCGTGTGCGCCGAGAATCCCTGCGCTGGAGTCTGCTGGTCGCCCTGAACAAAACCCGCCCGTACACCGCCAGCGAAACACTGCTGCTGGATGTTTCCCGCGCCATTTACGCCGACACCACGCCGCTGGAGTTGCGTCGTGAGCTGGACTATCTGGCTGACCGCAAGATGGTTGAGCTTGAGAAAAAACCTGCCGGAGACTGGTTTGCTGACCTGACCCGCCTCGGCGTGGATCTGGTTGAATATACCGTGGAGTGCGGCCCCGGCATCGCCCGCCCGGAAAAATACTGGAGTGAATGATGGCCAGACGCAGCACGATAGACAAGCTGCCGGAAGACGTGCGCCGCTGGCTTGAGCGGGCGCTGAATGAATCCGGCTTCAGTGGTTATACCGAACTGGAGTCCCTGTTGCGTGAACGGGGTTACGTCATCAGTAAATCGGCCATTCACCGCTATGGTCAGAAGATTGAGCGCCGCTATGGTGCCATTCGCGCCGCCACCGAAGCGGCCCGCATGCTGACCGAGGGGGCTGCTGACGATCAGGATGCGCGTTCAGAAGCGGTTATCGCCCTTATCCAGACCGAACTGTTCGAGAGCATTGTCCAGCTGCAGGAAGCCGAAGAAGGCGAAGTCGACCCCAAAGAGCGCGTGGCGCTGCTGTCTAAAGTCGCCAAGAACGTCGCCACGTTGTCCCGCGCCTCCGTCAACCTGAAGAAGTTTCAGAGCGAAGTCCGTGACCGCGCCCGACAGGCGGCCAGCAACGCCGAGAAGATTGCCCGCAAGGGGGGCCTGTCTGCCGATGCTGTCCAGGCGCTGCGCCGTGAAATTCTGGGGATTGCCACATGACACAGCTTGCTCCCGTAGTACCTGATACTTCGGCGCTGGATGTTCCCGTCGCGCTGATGCCTTACCAACAGCGCTGGGTCGCAGATACGTCCCCGCTCAAGGTGATCGAGAAGAGCCGCCGTACCGGCATTACCTGGGCGGAAGCGTCCGATAACGTGTTGACCGCTGCGTCTTCGGCACCTGCAGGGGGCATGAACGTCTATTACATCGCCTACAACCAGGACATGACCGTCGAATATATCCAGGCATGCGCCATGTGGGCGCGGGCATTCAACTATGCCGCCAGCGAGATCGAGGAAGGTTTCTGGGAAGAAGACGAAGATGACAAGCACATCAAGACCTACACCATCAAGTTTCCCGACTCCGGCTTCCGCGTCGTCGCCTTGTCCAGTCGTCCGTCGAACCTGCGTGGCCGTCAGGGCATCATTGTTATCGATGAAGCCGCGTTCCATGAGCAACTGGACGAACTGCTGAAGGCCGCGCTGGCGATGTTGATCTGGGGCGGTAAGGTGCGTGTTATCTCTACCCATGACGGCGACGACAACCCGTTCAACACCCTTATCGGTGATATCCGCGCCGGGCGTCAGGGCGGCAGCGTGCAACGCATCACCTTTAAGGATGCTGTCATTGAGGGGCTGTTCCGTCGCGTTTGCCTGCGAACCGGGAAGACATGGTCAACTACCGCCGAGCAGGCATGGATGGCATCGGTGTACAAGTTTTACGGTACCGGTGCCTCCGAAGAGCTTGACTGTATCCCGGCCAATGGCGGCGGTGCCTGGCTGTCCCGCGCCCTGATTGAGTCCCGTATGTCGCCTGATACGCCAGTGCTGCGTCTGACCTGCCCGGAGGGCTACGAGCTGAAGCCCGATGCAGAGCGATTCAGTGAAACGCAGGACTGGCTGGATGAGAATCTGAAGCCGCTGCTGGAGGCGCTCCCCGCTGATGCTCGCTCGTTTTTAGGGCGTGACTTTGGCCGCAGCGGTGACCTGTCGGTGGACTATCCACTGCTGCAGGAGAAGAACCTGGTACGCCGCGTACCGTTCGTGATGGAGCTGCGTAATGTGCCGTTCAAGCAGCAGGAACAAGTTACCTGGTACCTGATGGATGGCCTGCCAAACCTGATGGGCGCGGCACTTGATGCCCGTGGTAACGGCTCATATCTGGCGGAGTATGCCATGCAGCGCTACGGCTCCAGCCGGGTGAAACAGGTCATGCCTACCGAGAGCTGGTACCGGGAACACATGCCGCCGGTCAAGGCTGCGCTGGAGGATGGCAACCTGATTGATTTGCCAAAGGATGAAGACACGCTGGATGACCTGCGTGCCGTTCAGGTGGTTAACGGGGTTCCCCGCGTACCGGAGCAGCGGTCAAAAGCGAAGTCGGACAGTGGCAAACGCCACGGGGACTCGGCTATCTCGCTGGCGCTGGCGTACTTTGCCAGCCGTGAAATTAACAAAGGGCCGGTGAAGGCAAGCTCACGCCGTCGTCGCCAGTCGGCCCGCATGCTGGAGGGTTACTGATGCCGAGTGGACTCTGGGTTTCACCCAATGAATTTGTCAGCTTTGCCGAGCCGAACAAGACGCTGACGGAGCAGATTGCGTCCCGCAGTCGCTCTATCGACTTCTTCGGGCTGGGGATGTATCTGCCCAATCCCGATCCTATTCTCAAATCACAGGGTCGGGATATTCGCATCTATCGCGAGCTGCGTACCGACCCGCTGGTCGGTGGCTGTATCCGCAGACGTAAAGCGGCGGTCAAGTCGCTAGAACGAGGTCTGGAGCAAGGTCACGCTTCGCCTCAGGTGCTTAGCTTCATCCGGGATATGCTGGACGACCTCGATATTTCCCGCATCATCGGCGAGATGACCGACGCCGTTCTCTATGGGTACCAGCCCTGCGAAATCATGTGGGGCCGTTCGGTTAAGTCCTGGGCGGTCACCGATATCGTGGGCAAACCACCCGAATGGTTCCAGTTCGACAACGACAACCTGCTGCGCTTCCGGGCAAAAGACGCCGGGCTGGAGGGCGAACCCGTACCCCTGAATAAGTTTGTTGTACCGCGTCAGGATGCGACTTACGACAACCCATATGGCTTCCCTGATTTGTCGATGTGCTTCTGGCCTGTGACGTTCAAGAAAGGCGGGATGAAATTCTGGGTACGTTTTGCCGAAAAATTCGGATCACCGTGGGTTATCGGCAAGCATCCACGCGGTACGGCACAGGGTGAAATTGACCTGCTGCTGGACTCGATGGAGGCGATGGTCGAAGACGCAGTGGCGGCTATTCCTGATGATTCCTCTATCGAAATCAAAGAGGCCGTAGGCAAAGCCGACAGCAGCGATATTTACCAGAATTTGATCACGCTCGCCCGCAGTGAAATCTCTATTGCCCTGCTGGGGCAGAACCAGACCACCGAAGCGAACAGTAACCGCGCCTCGGCGCAGGCGGGTCTCGAGGTCACCAGCGATATTCGCGATGCCGACGCCGAAATCGTCGAAAGCGCGGTGAATCAGGTGATACGCCAAGTGGTCGCGCTGAACTTTGGCGACGTTGCCAGCCCCGTCTGGCGCATGTGGGAACAAGGAACGGTCGACGATACGCAGGCTACCCGCGACGAGAAACTCAGCCGCGCTGGTGTGGTATTCACGCCACAATACTTCAAGCGCGAGTACCAGCTGCAGGACGGTGATATTGACGAGACACCGCTGTCAGAACGCCAGAAGAACGCTGCATTGCCACTGTCGTTCGCCGAGGCGATGGATGCCGATATTCAGGCTCAGCAGGATCTGGATGATGCGCTGGATATTCTGATGAACGGCGGCTCGTTAAACGGCGTGCTTGAGCCGGTGCTGGCACCGCTGTTTAAGCAGGTTGAAGGCGGTGTTAACCCATCGGAGCTGCTGGGTGCGCTGGCCGAACTGTACCCGCAGATGTACGCGGATGACCTGCAGGAGCGGCTGTCCCGTATCCTGTTTGTCTCAACACTCTGGGGGCGTCTGCATGAGCGTGACCACGGCTGAACTGGCGTACTGCATGACGTTGTCCCCGAAGCGGGCCATCAGTTACCTGAAATCCAAAGGGTACAAAATTACCTGGGACTGGGAGGAGATGTGGCAGGATGCGCATGCCCGTGCGTTCACCGTGGCCAAAGTAACCCGCCTCGATATTCTGGAGGATATCCGAAGCGCCCTGCAGAAAGCGCTGGATGAGGGGAAGACAGACCGCTGGTTCCGAAAGGAGCTGGAACTGGAGCTGCAGCGTAAGGGATGGTGGGGGCCACGAGACACCACCGACCCAGTAACGGGTGAGCCAGTCACCATCCAGCAGGGCAGCCCGTGGCGGCTCAACACCATCTTTCGCACCAACATGTCGGTACTCTACAGCGCCGGTCGCTGGGCGGAGCAGATGGAGAACGTCGACGACAGGCCGTACTGGATGTATACCGGCATCAACGACAGCCATACTCGCAAGAGCCATCTGGCCCTGCATGGTCTGGTGCTGCGTTATGACGACCCGTTCTGGCAAGCGTTCTACCCGCCGAACGGCTGGCGCTGTCGTTGTGGTGTGATTGCCCTGAGTGCGGCAGACGTCCGCGCCCGTGGGTTGAAGGTGGTAGATTCCGGCTCATCCATGGGATGGGAGCTGAAGCTGGTGTCGGAGAAAACCGGCGAGATGCAGAACGTCGCCACCTTCAACACCAGTACCACGAAGGTGGCCACCGACGTTGGCTGGTCTTATGCGCCGGGTGCGGCCTACCGTCCTGACCTTGCCCGTTATCAGGGCATACTACAACCGCTGGCACAACAAGAACTGAGAGGATAACGATGGCTTCCGATAATCTGGTTAACATCACCATTAATGATGAGTCTTTGCGCCGGAGTCTGCGGGCGTTGGATTTAGCTGCCACAGACCTAGGGCCTGTGATGCGTAAAATTGCGGGAACTCTTCTAGCAGAAACGCAGTTTAATTTTCTGGACGAGGGACGCCCAGGTTGGATACCGTCGTTGGCAGCGCAAAAAAGAGATGGCCAGACTCTGCAGGATACCGGGCGACTGATGGGGTCTATCGCCACTGACCATGATGACAGGCAGGCTGCCGTTGGTACGAACGTAATTTACGGTGCCGTCCATCAGTTCGGTGGGTTAATTGGTCGCAATAAGACCTTTAAACTCCCGGCGAGACCGTTTTTACCAATGACGGAAAGCGGGGAATTACAGCCAGATGTGGTCGTTCCTATTCTCGATACGATTGTGCGTCACCTTGAATCTGCGGCCCGTCGTTGATTTTAACCCTCCGGGGCAGGCGGTTTGCCGCGTTACCCGCCCCGGAGCCTTTATAAAGGTTTACAGCCCCCTCGTTTACGGCTTTAATCACTCCAGCTTCCCTCTCTCTGTCATATCCCCCCTTATTTTTTCTAAAGCAGATTAAAAGCGCTCTTCGTGGGTTTTCCACAAACTGTCTCCGACAACATCACGCGGGGCAGCAAAATGTCAGCCATTCATATTTTCAAAGCCGGTACTCATACCGACATGCACGGCACGAAACTGCCGTTCACGCAAAGCGATCTTGCCGCCTGCGTTAAAGCCTACGATCCGTCCATCCATGAAGCGCCGCTCGTTATTGGTCACCCTAAAACGGAAGACCCGGCGTGGGGCTGGGTGAAATCCTTGTCACTTAGCGGCGCTGACCTGCTGGCCGAGCCTGAACAGCTCGACCCGCAGTTTGCCGAGCTGGTGGGCAACGGGCGCTTCAAGAAAGTCTCAGCCTCGTTCTATCTCCCTGACTCACCCAACAACCCGAAACCCGGCACGCTTTACCTTCGCCACGTCGGTTTTCTGGGGGCGCAGCCCCCCTCTATTAAGGGGCTGAAGCAGGTGTCATTTGGCGAGTCAGAAGAAGGCGTCGTCGAGTTTGCCGACTGGGGTGATATTACCAATGCCTCACTGTGGGGACGCCTGCGCGATTTCCTTATCGGCCAGTTTGGCCTGGATGAGACCGACAAGGTGCTTCCGTCATGGCAGGTCGACTCCCTGCGCGAAGAAGCGTACCGCGAGCCGGTGCAGGCCGTGCCGGACTTCAGCGAACCAAACCCTAACCCTCAACAAGAGAACGACACGATGACCAAAGAAGAAATTGAAGCCCTTCAGGCGGAAAACACCCGTCTCAAGGCTGAGGCCACCCAGCGAGCCGAGCTGGATGCGAAGAGTCAGCAGGAGAAGCTGCACGCTGACAACGTTTCCTACGCTGAGAAGCTGGTAAGCGGTGGTCAACTGGCCCCGGCCGCGAAGCCCGTTGTTGTCGCCATTCTGGATGCGGTATCTGCTGGCGATAAGCCGGTGGAATTTGCCGAAGGCGACATTCGTACACCGCTGGCGACGGCATTCAAAACGCTGCTGGATGGCGCTGCACCGGTGCTGAGCTTTAGCGAACACGCGACCAAAGACCGTGTGGATACCGGAGTTTCAACGGCTTCAGCAGAGTTTGCTGAAGCCGATCCAGAGCGTCTGGCGCTGCATCAGAAGGCGCTGGATTTGTCGAAAAAAGAAGGCATCAGCTACGACGCTGCTGTCTCACGCTGCCTGTAATTAAGGAGAGAGCATGTCTGATTATTTAAAGGGTAAGCGCGTCGTTGATCCGGTGCTGACCAGCATCGCACGCGGTTATAAAAATGCCGCGTTCATCGGCGAGCACATCTTCCCGATTGTCCAGACCGACAAGGAAGGCGTGAGCGTGCCGACCTTCGGCAAATCGGCTTTTGTGGAGTATGACACCGAACGTGCCGTGGGGGCTGACAGTAACGTCCTTGTCCGTGAGAAGACCGGCAAACTGGATCTGGTTCTTAACGAGCACGATCTGGCCGCGCCAGTGGACTACCGCGAGCAGGCAGAGTCGATGTTCAACGAAGAAGCCAAGGCCATTCGTCGCGTTACCAGCGGTGTCAACCTGCGTCGTGAACTGTATGCGGCCCGTCTGGCCCAGGACAAAAACGTGTACCCGGCATCGTCCGTTAAAGCACTGGCAGCGGCTGAACGCTGGGTCGGTGGTAAAGGCGATCCAATTGGCATTATTGAAGGTGGCATTGAGGCTGTACGTAACAAAACCGGCCTGCGCCCAAACCTGATGACCATGGGGGCCAGCGTCATGTCGTTGTTGAAGTTCCACCCGGCGATCCAGGCCGCGATTGGGGCCAATGAGCGCAAGCGCATCACCCTCGAAATTCTGAAAGACCTTTTCCAGTTGGACAATGTGGTGATCGGCGAACCGGTCTCTATGGCTTCCATGAAAGATGCCCAGAACAAGGACAAGACCCCGTCCGATATCTGGGCCGATAACCTGATACTGCATTACGTCGGCAAACCCCAGCCGGGCACCGACAGCGCTGACGAAAATGAACCATCGTTCGGTTATACCCTGCGTCGTAAGGGCATGCCAGTGGCGGACAAATACGACGGCGTCGGCGGCAAGGTGAAATACTGCCGTTATACCGATATCTACAAAGTCGCCGTGGTCGGTGGCGATGCCGGGTATCTCATCACCAACATCGTGAAATAAGGAGACGGTTATGGGTACAACTCAGCAGGTCATTCTGACCACTACCGTGACGGCCAGTGCGGCGCTAACCCAGCAGCGTTTTGTGGGTGCCGATAATGCCCCCTGTCAGGCTGGCGCTGTCGCGTTGGGTGTGGCAGAAGTCGATGCCGCAGCTGGTGATGTCACACCGGTTAACGTGCTGGGCATCATCGTTGTCGAAGCGGGGGCGGCGGTAACAAAAGGCCAGAACGTGCAGTCGGATGCCAACGGCTGCGCCGTTCCACAGACAGCCGCAGCCGGTGATACCCCGGCAGGTATCTCTGCCGGTATCGCGCTGGATGAGGCGCTGGCCGCAGGCGACGTTATCCGCATCCTGCGCGGGGTGTGACATGTACTGCACCCTGGCGGACTTGCTGGAGCAGATACCGGAGCGGACGCTTATCCAGTTGACCAACGAGGAGATGGATTTTGACACCCCCGCCACGGTTAACGCAGATGTAGTTGATAGCTGCACCCGCTATGCAGGCGAACTGATTGATGCTCACCTGCGCGGGCGTTACACCCTGCCGCTGACGGAAGTGCCGACCGTTCTGCGGGATATTGCCATCACGCTGTCTCGTTACCGGCTGTACGCCCGCCGCCCGGAAGGCGATCTGCCCGATACCGTCAAGGATGACAACAAAGAGGCCCGGCGTCAGCTGGAGGCTATCCGCGATGGGAAGCTCACGCTGGGGCTGCAGTCCACCCAGAAAGATGTGCCTGAGTCCGGTGAAATCCGGGCGCGGGCACGCCGTCCCACTTTTGGCGGGCGTGATGGTTTGCTGGAGAAATACTGATGAATGTTCTGCCCGTCCTTGATGCAGTCCTGGCCCGCCTCAAAGAGAAACTTCCCCAGCTACCGGTGGAGTATTTTCCTGAGAAACCGGCTGAATATCGCCTCAATCATGCCGTCGGCGCATTGCTGGTGAGCTACGCCGGGTCACGCTTCGATAAACCCAATGATATCGGTGCGGTGCTACAGCCCCAGACCATCCAATTGTGCGTTACGGTGGTCTTTCGCCAGCTCAACGGCAAGCGTGGGGCGATAGACGTGCTCGATGCTATACGCCGCATCCTCGGAGGCTATACCCCGCCGAACTGCCGCCGTCGTATCTGGCTGACCCGTGAGGTGTTTATCGGGGAAGACAAGGGGCTGTGGCAGTACGCCCTCGACTTTGCAACTGAAAGCGTCTTTATCGAAGACAGCGATTTACCGTCCGGCCCGCTGTTAACCGAAGTGAATTATAAGGAAAGCGAGTGATGAAAGAATACCGCTATTTCGGCCCGGCCAGCGGCGTCACGCTGTCGGACGGAACCGAAATCCTGCTCTGGCCGGGGAAGAACGTCTCCCTTCCAGAGAACCATGAGTATGTGACGGTTCTGGTGGCGCTGAAGCACCTGACGCCGGTACCTGAAGAAACCAAACCCGCCAGCACACCCGCGCCTCAGTTACCAAAGCGCAAAAACGGTGGCGACAACGATGTGAAAACGGAGGACTCCCATGGCAGCTAACTATCTGCACGGCGTCGAAACCATTGAGGTCGAAAACGGTGCCCGCCCGGTTAAGACGGTGAAGTCTGCTGTTATTGGTCTGATTGGTACCGCCCCGATGGGTGACGTCAATACGTTAGTACAGTGCCTGTCTGAGAAAGATGCGGCAGCATTTGGTAACCAGCTTACCGGCTTTACCATTCCGCAGGCGCTGGATGCCATCTACGACCACGGTGCAGGCACCGTTCTGGTGATCAACGTGCTCGATCCAGCAGTGCATAAAACTGCTGTGGCCGACGAGGATGTGACGTTTGATAAAGCGAGCGGCAAGGCCCGATTGGCAAATCCAGTGGTTGCGGCATTGGTGCTGAAGCCTGCCAGCGATGGTCAGCCTTACGTGGAAGGCAAAGATTACTTGCTCGACGCGCAGACCGGTGTGATCAGCAACCTCGGTAAAAGCATTGCAGCGGGCGCTACGGTGAAAGCCAGCTACAACTACGCTGACCCGACCAAGGTCACGCCTGCCGATATCATTGGCGCTGTCAACGCAGCAGGCAATCGCACCGGGATGAAGCTGCTGAACGACAGTTTTAACCTGTTCGTCTACTTTGCCAAAATCTTGATCGCCCCAGTGTTCTGCACCCAGAACAGCGTCTCTGTTGAGCTTATCGCCATGGCTGAGAAGCTGGGGGCGTTGACCTACATTGACGCACCGATTGGCACCACCTTTGCGCAGGCACTGACGGGGCGTGGCCCGGAAGGCACCATTAACTTCAATACCAGCTCCGACCGTGTCCGTCTGTGCTATCCGCACGTCAAGGTGTACGACGCAACCACCAACAGCGAGCGACTGGAGCCGCTGAGCCAGCGAGCTGCCGGGCTGCGTGCCAAAGTTGACCTGGATAAGGGCTACTGGTGGTCTTCATCCAACCAGGAAATCATCGGCATCACCGGCGTGGAACGTCAGTTGTCGGCGATGATTGATGACCCGCAGAGCGAAGTGAACCTGCTCAACGAACAGGGCATCACTACGGTCTTCAGCAGCTATGGCAGTGGTTTGCGTCTGTGGGGGAACCGCACTGCCGCATGGCCAACGGTGACCCATATGCGCAACTTTGAGAATGTGCGCCGCACCGGCGATGTGATCAACGAGTCCCTGCGCTACTTCAGCCAGCAGTACATTGATATGCCGATCACCCAGGCACTGATTGATGCGCTGACGGAATCGGTCAACGCCTATGGCCGGAAAATGATTGGCGACGGTGCGCTGTTGGGCTTTAAATGCTGGTTTGACCCTGCCCGTAACGAAGAGACGGAGCTGGCCGCCGGTCACCTGCTACTGAGCTACAAATACACGCCGCCACCGCCGCTGGAGCGACTGACGTTTGAGACCGAGATCACCTCGGAATACCTGCTCACCCTGAAAGGAAATAGCTGATGGCCAAGATTGAGATCAACCGCATCACCAATGCCAACATCTATCTGGATGGCGCTAACCTGCTGGGTCGGGCTGAGGAGGTCAAACTCCCTGATGTGTCCATGACCATGCAGGAGCACAAAGCGTTGGGGATGGTAGGCAAGGTGGAACTCCCGGCAGGTTTCGACAAAATGGAAGGCGAGATCAAGTGGAACAGCTTCTATCGCGATGCCATGTTGTCAGCCGCTAATCCGTATAAATCACTGGCCCTGCAGTGCCGTTCCAGCGTGCAGCGTTACAGCTCACAGGGACTGATTGATGAAATCCCGCTGGTCACCTTCCTGACGATCATGTTCAAGAAGAACCCGTTGGGGACATTCAAACAGCATGAGAACGCCGAGTTCTCCAGCAGCTTCACCTGCACGTACATCAAACAGGTACTGGACGGTGAAGAATTGCTGGAGCTGGACTATCTGGCCAACATCTTCCGTGTCGGCGGCGTTGACCAGCTGACTGACTACCGCATTAATATCGGGGGCTGACGGTGACCGTCGAGATTGAAGACAAAGGCGGGAACTGCAGTTCTATCGGCATGGGGAATGGTACCTGGTTCACCATTCTGGATATTCCGGGCGTGGAAAACCTTTTTAATATCCGTAAAACCAATGACCCTATTGACTGTACCCGCTCAAAGGCCCGTAAGCTGGCTGATTTGATTGAAGCCTGGACGCCACCCGATCACTGGTTCACTGGTATAGGTAAAGCCGAAGGAAAGGCGCTTATCATTGCGTTCCTGCGCAACTGCAAGGGCTTTCGCACTCACTGATATAACAGGGGCTTCGGCCCCTTTCTTCTTAATCCCCTTTAATATCTGTCGCCCCCACAACTGGACATACTGCTCTGAACTTACACAGGAGCATGAACATGTCAGATACCAAATCCAACGTTTTTCTACTGGCTTATCCGTTTACCACCGCCGCAGGCACCAGAGTTGAGCAGGTTGAAATGAAGCGCCTCACGGTCAAAGACCTGAAGCAGGTGCGCAAAATCAGTAAAGACCCTGCTGACTGGGACGAACCGCTGATTGCCCGTAGTACCGGTATTCTCCCGGAAGACCTCGATAATATGGATCTTGCCGATTACATGGAGTTGCAGAAACGATTTCAGCAAGTCACTGGGCTGGGCAAGAGCAACGAGGACGCTGATGCAGGCACAGGGGCTGCTGGCGAGGTGGTTTAGGTTTCAGCCGGGGGAGATTGATGCCCTCGATACTGACGATCTGGAGATGTGGCTGGAGCAGGCTGAAGAGCAAATCAAGAGCGAGTACGGCGACAAATCGTAACCCAGACAGCCGCACTTTCGCGGCTGTTTTGCTTAGTTCGCCCCCTATCCGCATCTTTCTTCCTTTATTACGTAATCTGAGGATCCCCCGTGGTCAGTAACTTTTCAGTTGGCGTTATTATTGGCGGCATAGTCGGGAGCAGCTTTCGCTCTGCCGTTAGCGGCACCCGTCGTGCGCTGGATTCCCTCGGTGATACCTCTCGCCGACTCCAGGAACGCCAGGACGCGCTAACCCGAGCCATGGCTCGCTATGGCCAGTTGGGTTCCTCTCAGGCTAACCGTCTTAATAGCGATCTGCAGCGTGTCAGGCGCACCATGGAGCAGATTGAGCGGCAGCAACGCCGTCTGTCGGCGGTGTCAGCAACCAGTGATGCGCTCAAGTCCAACCGCATGGCGCTCTATGGTCAGGGGGCAGAGACTTACGGCATCGCCCGAACGCTGGGCGCACCGGTCATGGCCTCTGTCAAACAATATTCATCGTTTGAATCTCAGCTACGCGATATCAGTGTTACCGGTGATCTGGATTCAAGGCAGGAACATGCCATTGGTACTGCCATTCGTCGGGCATCCCTGCAGGTCAATCAGCTCCAGGAATCCCTGCTGGGCGGCGTTGGTCAACTGGTTGCCGATGGCATGAATCCGGAACAGGCAGCGACCTTTGCCGGGATGCTCGGTAAAGCGGCCACGGCCACCAAAGCTGATATGACCGACCTCGCCAAAATGACCTATGCATTCAGCGATGCGCTGAAAATTACTGATGCGAAAGAGCTGGAGCAGGCGTTTGGGATTGCGGCGACCGGGGCTAAGCTCGGCTCGTTTGAATTGAAAGATATGGCGAAGGCACTGCCGGGTATGGCCAAAGCCTTCGCTGCCCGTGGTATTTACGGTAAAGACGCCATAACCCAGATTGTCGCCAGTCTGGAAGTGGGTAAAGGCAGCGGCTCAGCGGAAGAAGCCGTCACCAATATGTCCAACTGGCTGGCAGCAATGGGACGTGGAGATACCACGCAGAAATACGCTAAGGCTGGTGTGGATTACCAGGGATCAATGCAAAACTATGTAGCCCAGGGTCTCTCTCAATATGAAGCCTCTCTGATGATTGCCAACCGATTTATCGACGGTAAAGGCAAGGCATTCGTACAACAATGGAAAGCTGCTGGCTCAAGGGGCGATCAGGAAGGCCAGCAGAAGCTGATGGAGTCATTTGGACTGGCGGAAGTCTTCACCGATATTCAGACCGTCAACCATCTGCTGTCAATGCGTCAGGGCTGGGATAAATACCAGTCTAACAAGCAGGAAATGAATACTCCTTCTGCAATGTCTACGTTGGACAAGGATGCAGCGAAACAGAATGATACGCTCGAAGGGCGCTGGCGCAGAACGAAGATTGGCTTTAACGACTCGGCTATTAGCATCGGTGAATCACTACGCCCGGCTTTGATCCAGTTGGTGGAAACGTTCATCCCCTTAATGAACAGCGTTGGAAAATGGATCGCGGCTAATCCGCAACTCGTGAGCGGTACGATTCAGGTAATCGGTGCATTACTTGCGTTCAAGATGGCAACCATCGGCCTCAAGCTCGGACTGAATCTTCTTATCTCACCTTTCGTCAATGTCTGGAAAAACGCCGTGCTCCTTCGGGCCAACTGGCTTCGGCTATCGCTCGCACTGGGTGAAGGTGGCAAACTCCGCTGGCTGGTGACCGGCTTCAGCACTGCCTCCAAAGGAGCCGGAACACTGGCCCGCGTGCTCGGTGGTGGCCTGGTTCGTGGACTAATGCTCGCGGGTCGTGCCGTTCTCTTCATAGGTCGGGCGCTGCTGATGAATCCCATTGGACTAATCATCACTGGCGTAGCCATGGCTGCTTATCTGATCTACCGCTACTGGGGGCCAATTTCTGCTTTCTTTAAGCGAATGTGGGCGCAGGTAACCTCTGCGTTCACTAATGCATGGAGTGGTATCAAGTCGGCATGGAATGGCGTATCAGGCTGGTTTACTGGTTTGTGGGGTAATGTTAAAGCAGCTTTCAACGGTGGGATCATTGGGGTCAGCAAACTTATTGTTAACTGGTCTCCACTAGGCTTGTTCTATAAAGCCTTTGCAGGGGTAATGAGTTGGTTTGGCGTCGATATGCCGAAAAACTTTACCGACTTCGGCGGCAATCTGATCAGTGGTCTCGTTAACGGCATCGGTAATAAACTGTCGGCAGCGAAAGACACCATCGTTAACTTCGGCAACTCCATTTCGGGCTGGTTTAAAGAAACCCTGGGTATTCACTCTCCGAGCCGCGTATTTATGGGCTTCGGCGACAATATAGGCCAGGGGGCCGCTATCGGCCTGCAGCGTACCACGCCCCTGGCCGCACTCGCTGGTCAGCGTCTTGCCACCGAAATGACACCGGATATTCCCCGCATCCCATCGCCGGAAATCATGGCAGCGGGTTATTCAGGTCGTGGCGCAGCTGCTGCTGGTGGCGGAGCGTCTGGTGGTATTCAGGTCAGCTTTAATCCCCAGTTTTACCTTAATGGCAAAGAGACTGCCGCACCTGCCGGGCTTACCGGCGCACTGAATATGAGCCTGCATGAGCTGGAGAAAATGCTGGAGCGCCTTATGGCTCAGAAACAACGTCGGGGGTACGAATAATGTTTGCGGTACTGGGTGATATTGAGTTTGAACTGATTACCTACTGGGACGGCTTCGAAGCGACATTCGGCGTCGATTATGCCGAACATGCCCGCATCGAAGGAAAGCCCGGCCTGCAGTTCGTCGGCGATAAGCTGGACGAAATCCAGATAAGCCTGGTCTTCCATCAGCATTATTGTGTGCCCGACGTCGAGCTGGCACGCCTGCGAACGGCCATGAAAGCCCATCAGGCGCTGGCGCTGGTCTTCGGGAATGGTGACTATCGTGGCTGGTTCGTCATTACCGACGTGACCGCGACCAGCGAACAGACCGACAGCACTGGCAATGTGCTGGCCGTCAACGCAACTGCATCGCTGCGGGAGTATATCGGCGATCCAAAGAGTCCGCTGAAGCCGCCTGCAATACGCACGCAAGTTCCCGGCGTCGGGGCGGTTTCGGGTGCCGTTCCTTCACCTTCGGGGGTGGCACAGTACGTCCGCGACGGCGTCAATTATGCCAAACAGGCGCAGTCCGTTCTCCAGACCACCATCAGTGCCGTTCGGGTGGCGCAGAAAATGAAGGATAACCCCGCCGTCGCGCTGACCCGCGTGCCGGGGCTGATGAGCGGACTGGGCAACGTGTCCGGGGCGTTAGGTCAAAGCGTTCCGGCATTTAATGCGCTCTCAGAATCCATGCCTGATGCCATCAGTCTGGCCAGAGCTACCAGTGATGCGGCCACGTATGTACAGCAGGCGCAGTCTTCGTTGAACGGTGTGGACGGCAGCAATATCGCGGCGGCGCTGGATGCGGTTTCGGGTCAGTTGAACTCCGCCAGTACCACCTTTACCCGGATGTCGCCGGGGTTAAGCACCATGGCCGCCAAAATTCTGGCGAGGAGTGTGTGATGTTTCTTGAACATGTCACCCGTGACGGAGAGCGCTGGGACGCTCTCGCATGGCAGTACTATGGCGACCCGCTGGGTTATCCCCGAATTATCGCCGCTAACCCGCATGTGGCCATAACACCAGTGCTGCCCTCCGGGTTGTTGCTATTGATCCCGGTTATCGAGGCTACCGATGCCAGTACAGAAGAGGATATTGCCCCATGGCTGAGGTAAACAGCACTACACAGGCTACATCAGCGTTGACCGGCGTCAGCGGTGTGCTGAGTCCGGTGTTCACCCTGTGGTATCTGCAAAAGAACATCACCAGTGATATCGCACCTTATGTTACCCGCGTGACCTACAGCGACAACATCAAAAGCGAGTCCGACACCATTGAGGTGGAACTGGACGACACCGATGGTCGCTGGCTGGATAAGTGGTATCCGGGCAAGGGTGACACGCTGACGCTAAAGATGGGCTATCAGGGCGAGAAACTGCTGTCCTGCGGTACCTTCTCGATTGACGAGCTTGAGGTGAGTTCGCCCGCATCTGTTGTCGCCATTCGGGGCGTGGCCACGTCGGTTAATAACGCTTTACGGACTAAATCCAGTCGTGGTTTTGAGAGCACCACGCTGGCGGCCATTGCAGGACGTATTGCCAAAAAGCATCAGCTGAAGCTGGTTGGCAGCGTTGAGTCCATCAAAATTGACCGCGTAACACAGTACGCTGAAACGGACGTCGGTTTCCTGCGGCGGCTGGCCAGTGAGTATGGTTATGCGGTGAAAGTCGTTAGCGACCAGCTGATTTTCTCTCATCTGGCCACGCTTCGTGGTCAGGAGCCGGTTAAGCAACTGAAACCGCAGGATGTGGCCCGTTTTTCCCTGCGCGACACCATCAACCGGGTCTATAAGTCCGCGAAGGTGAAACACCAGAAGAGCAGCGATAAAAAGCTGATCGCCTACGAGGTTGCAGGTGGTACCAGTGAAAGTGACAAACAGGTCAAACTGGCAAAAGTCACCAGCGCTGATTCACTGAAGGTCAACAGCCGCGTCAGCGACCCGGACAGCGCCCGGATCAAGGCAGATTCGGCGCTGGCCAGCCATAACGAATACCAGCAGAACGGCTCCCTGACGCTTATGGGGACACCCCAACTGACGGCGGGCAACAAAGTTGAACTGGTGGGCTTTGGTCAGTTATCCGGGCCATGGCTGATAACCACTGCTCGGCATGCGTTTGACCGCAACAGCGGCTACACCACTGAGCTGGAGGTGGCACGAGGGCCGGTCACGCAGGGCAAGGCGAAGAAAGGTGCGAAAACCGGTAAACCCCAGCAACTGACCGTCTACAAATACGATGGCACCACATCCACGGTAATAAAGGGAGATAAATAATGTCTGTTGTCACCCGTCAGATCGGTACGGTCAGCGCCGTGGATGCTGACAAGGTTCAGGCACGTGTTCGCCTGCCTGAATGTGACAATATGCGCACCAACTGGCTCAACGTCCTGCAGCGCAACACTCAGAACAACAAAGACTACTGGCTCCCCGATGTAGGGGAGCAGGTTGAGGTGCTGCTGGATGCCAACGGCGAGGATGGGGTCATTCTGGGCGCGGTGTATTCCGACGTCGATAAGCCACCATTCGGCAACAAAGACGTTCGCGGTACTCAATACGCGGACGGGGCTGAGTTCAGCTACAATCGCGCCTCCCATACACTCACCATCCGGGGGGGGATTGAGCATATAGTGATTGAATGCAGCGCTGACGTGATGGTGAAAACGCAGAAAGCCACGATTGATGCACAACAGACCGAAGTGACCGGCGACCTGCTGGTCAGGGGGAAGCTAACTTACGAGGGCGGTTTGGCTGGCTCTGGCGGTGAAGGTGCTGCCGCGACAATTCAGGGCAACGTCGAGATTGAAGGGAACGCCCACTCAACCGGGAGCATGCTGTCAGACGGCGATAACTCCAACCACCACTCCCACTGAATCTTCTTAAACGCCTTTAATATCGGCGTTCCCGCGCAGGGGCAATACTGCCCCTATGAAAACAACCTCCGTATTCTGGCAACCGGCCCTGCAGGCCCCTGGCGAAATCGTCCAGGGGCTGGATGATATCTGGCAGGCCATCCAAATCATCCTGCGTACTCCTCGCGGCAGCGACCCACATCGCCCGCAGTTCGGCAGCAATCTGCACCTTTATATCGACTGGCCTATCGACCGTGCAATCCCACATGTGGTGCGCGAGTCCGTCGATGCCATTCGCCGCTGGGAGCCTCGCTGCCAGCTTATGTCGGTTAAACCCGCCGTTGACGGCGACCATCTTACGCTCCGGGTGATCTGGAAAGGCTCAGACGGACAGGCCCGGACTCAGGAGCTGCTATGGCGCTGACAGAACCCGACTTTATTGAACGCGACGCCGATACAATCACGACTGAAATGATTGCGCAGTACGAAGCCGCAACCGGTAAAACGCTGTATCCCGCTCAGGCCGAGCGCCTGCTGATTGACCTGTGGGCCTACCGCGAAATGCTAGTCAGGGTGGCGGCGCAGGAAGCGGCCAAACAGAATCTGGTCGCCTTTGCCCGTGAGCCGATGATTGATTACCTCGGTGAACTGGTCGGTGTGTACCGTCTGGCCGCGCAGCCTGCCTCCATCCCACTCCAGTTCTCTGTGGAGGAGGCTCTTGTTATCGATGTGCTGATCCCGGCTGGTACCCGCGTCAGTGCTTCCGACAGCATTATTTTTTCCACCGATACGGACGTGGTGTTGAAGGCCGGATTGCTGCTGGTCAACACCACGGCCACCTGTACCGAACCGGGCGTCGCTGGCAACGGATGGCAACCTGCGCAGGTCAGTCAGTTGCTGGATGAGATTGATAACGTTGACCTGCAGGTGACCAATCTGGCGGCCAGTTCTGGCGGCTCAGAACAGGAAGACAACGACAGGCTGCGCGAGCGCATCAAACTGGCCCCGGAATCGTTCACGAATGCCGGGAGCCGTAAGGCATACCGCTTTCATGCCATGCAGGCCCATCCCAATATCGTCGACGTTGCCGTGCTCTCTCCGGTTCCGGGCACAGTAGAGCTGTATCCGCTACTCAGTACCGGCCTGCCGGACGACAGCATCCTCACATTGGTTGAGAGTTTCTGTTCGGACGAAAAAGTCAGGCCACTTACTGATACCGTGCGGGCTAAAACGCCAGTGCAGGTGGATTACACCATCGAAGCCAACATCACGATCTACCGTGACCAGGATGCCAACTCGATAAAAGATGCCGCTAACAGCGCCATACAAAACTGGGTGGCGTCCCGTACCGCAGCTTTGGGCCGCGATATTGTCCCCAGTCAGATTATCAGCGTGCTGTCCGTTGCCGGGGTCTATCAGGTCGAACTGGTGACACCCGCGCTGAGGGTCGTTGCTGAAAGCGAGTGGGCAAACTGTACGGCGATCACTCTCAACATGACCGGGGTGTCCGATGGCTGAGCCGCTACAACTCCCGCCACCACTTGAGGGTGATATCAGCCTCAGAACGCTGGGAAGACTGGCCGGGCGGCTGGACAACATCGACCTGAGCGTACTGATGGTCTACCTGGTCGACATTGTTGACAGTTCCGCGCTGCCCTGGCTGGGCGAGCAGTTCTCCTTGTTCGGTGATGGCTGGGAACTGGCGGAGTCGGATGATGTGCGCCGAACTCTCATCAAGTCGGCCATTGAGCTGCATCGCTACAAGGGGACGCCATGGTCAATCCGCGAGATCATCCGACGTTTTGGCTTTGGTGAAGTCGACCTTATTGAAGGCACAGGGCAAGTCAGCTACGACGGTAAACACACTTACAACGGTATCTATGTCCATGGTGATGCAGAGGCCTGGGCGGTTTACCGCGTCATTCTTCAGCAACCCATTACCAACGATCAGGCAGCGTTGCTGCGAAAGACACTCGCTGCGTTTGCACCGGCGCGTTGCCATCTGGCGAGCCTGGAGTATCAGTCTGTCGCTATTCGCTACAACAACACCGTCAACTATGACGGCAGCTACAATCACGGGAGCAGTTAATTATGGCAAACCTACCTGAAACCCCGCAGTGGGAAGAAGGCGTCTACCAAATCGAGGTCTCTGACCCCGTTCTGGGCGGGCCTGACGGGATTTCTAACCGTCAGGCTAAACAGCTGGCCAGCCGCACTTCATACCTGAAACAACAGGTTGAAAAAGGTGGTTCAGACCTTGAGAAACACATTGAGGCAGCAGACCCTCATACCCAGTACGCGCCGAAGGCTAACCCGACTTTCACCGGAGCACCGACAGCACCAACACCGGAAAACAACGACAACAGCAAAAAGTTGGCCACGACGGAATTTGTGGCCAAAGCTCTGGCAACATTAGTAGACAACGCTCCAGAAGCGTTGAATACGCTGAAAGAGTTGGCTAATGCCCTAGGTAATGATCCCAACTTTGCCACTACGGTGCTAAAGAAATTGGCAGAGAAACTGGCCAAAGACCAGAACGGCGCAGATATTGCTGACCCGATACTGTTTGTCAAAAATTTAGGTTTAAGCGATGGCAATTATGTCGGCCGATTGCTCAGCTCCCCGAAAGTGTTCACTTCGTCAGGAACCTATACACCGACACCTGGAGCAAAGCGTATTCGTATCACGATGACGGGTGGTGGAGGCGGTGGTGGTGGTTGCCAGGCATCAGCGAACAATGAAACCTATTTTGGTGCTGGCGGGGGGGCGGGAGCGACTGTGATATCGATGTTTACTTTAACAGGAGCCGCCAATTATCCCCTGGTCATTGGTTCCGGCGGTACCGGTGGGGCTGCTGCAGCTAATGGTTCAAATGGTGGAACAACCTCATTTTCTACAATCTTTTCAGCTCCAGGTGGTGAAGGAGGCGGCAAGTCCGGTGTTTCAAATACCAATGGAGGAGCAGGAGGGGTGCCGACTAGTGGTGATATACGCCTCATAGGTGGATACGGGGGCGATGGTCAATCGGGACTCATAGCTGTAACAGGTCAAGGGGGAGTGTCATATTTTGGTGGTGGTGGCCGAGCTGGCGCTGGTAGTGGCGTTAATGGTGCTGCCCCAGGTTCAGGTGGTGGAGGCGCTTACGACTCTGCTTATTCTGGAATTGCAATGAAAGGTGGTACTGGCGCATCGGGGATAATGATTATTGAGGAGTTTGCATAATGCCTAATTACGCATTAATTAAAAGCGATGTTGTTGAAAATATCGTTGTCTGGGATGGGAAAAGTGACATCTTTAACGATTATATTACTGTCAACGTCGATGATATGCCCGTTGGCATTGGTTGGTCATATGATAGGGGGGTGTTCCATGAGCCGCCCTTGCCCACACTCAGCCCTCAGGAATTAGTGGAGTCTGCAAAACTGCGGCAGCAGGCTCTTCTTGCTCTCGTTGATGAAATAACATCTGATTGGCGGGTGGCGTTGATGCTCGGCGATATTAGCGAAACTGACAAAACAAAACTGGCGACGTGGATGAACTACAAAAAAGCGGTGAAAGCTGTCAATGTTTCGATGGCTCCTGATGTTAGATGGCCAGTTAAGCCAGAGGTGTAGGTCATTTTATCTGAAGGGTTAGACTGTCGAGGCAATTCTGGCATTTTCCGGTGGATGTTCAGGGGAGGTAGAACGCGCTAGGATTGTAATTCTTTTGCGAATGTTGAAACGCCGCAGTGATGCCATTTATCTTACGGAAATGGGCACATTTATCGCGCGGCGCATCAATCAGGGCCAGCGTGGCCGCCTCGGGCTGTTGTTTCTCAACCGCATGGCGAGCGGTAAACAGGTACATCGACAGGGCGTTGAGCGGTTGGTTGATTTCATGGGCCAGGGTGGTCATGGTCTGCCCAACCACGGCCAGTTTGGCGGCCTGCACCAGCTCATCCTGTGTAGCACGCAAATGCAGCTCAATGCCCTTACGCTCGGTGATCTCCTGCTCCAGCCGGGATTTTTGCTGGTTCAACTGGCCTAGGGTCCGCCGCAACAGACGGGCGATGCGGCCCAGTTCATCGCCACCGTAAACCGGGATCGCTGCGTTGGTTTCCCCAAGGCCGATGCGTACCACCACCTGGTTGAGCTGGGTAAAACGCTTGACCAGGCGGGAACGGATAAAATAGTGATTGAGCAAATACACCAATAACATCGCCAGCAGTGTGGCGATCACAATTAGCCTGCCGCTGACGCGGATGATCTGCTCCAGGCGATGGTTAAAGGTCTGCATCTGCTGGTGGCTGTTACTCAGTTGCGATTCCAACTGCGTGCGAAAGCGGGCAAGCGTGGCCTCCTTGGCCTGAGTAGCCAACGTAAGTGCCCGTTGTGCCTGATGATAGTTTTTCATCGCCGCGGGCATGCTGTTTTCGGCGATGCCGGTCTCCAGTAGTTCGTCTATGGTTTGACGTAGCGTGATGGTGCTGGGATGAGCCTGCAACCCCTGCATACTTTCGTTGGCCGTTTTTTGCAGATAGGCGAGGTAACGCACATGCTCGGCAACCGAAGTAGGTTCTTCACTGCCAGATTGCAGCTCGTTGAGGCGATCGCGTAAAGCATCGGCGATCTGGTTCTCAATGCGTGCCAGGGCATAGACTTGCTGCTGCTCACTTTGCACCTCGCGCAGACTGGCTTGCAAGCGGGGGAGTACCTGGCCAGAGCCTGTCTCCATCTGATCGAGCAATGCCCCCTGTTGCCAACTGAAATCCTGCACCAGCGAATTCAGCTCGGTGGTGAAGTCATCATGTAACCAACTGATGCGCGCGGCGATCTCATTGACCTTTTCCCTGGCGATAAACATGTTGTAGAGCGCGTTGTCCAATCGGCCCAACAGTTGGCGGCTTTCTGCCAGCGTCGCCTGAATTTGCTGACGTTCAGGGTTATCCAACTGCATGCTGGCCTGCTCGATTTGCTCCAAATGACCGACGATCTGATTTCTTAACTGCAGGCGGGCATTGGTATTGGCGGCCTGCAAAAACTCATTGAGCTGATCGACCAGCGTGTTCAGATTGCTTTCGATCACGAACGAAGATTGGATACGCGGAAAGTAATCATCCAACGCATAGCGGACCTGCGAGCTTTGCTCATGCCAGGAGTACAGGCTGACGCCGCTGACGGTAAGCGTCAGCAGCGCGCCGGTAAGAAACGCTCCCCGCAGACAGGCGCTGATGGTCAGGCGTTTGAAGAAGCGCGGCAATAAACGGCTCATTTTAACTCTTCCAGCGCCTTGATGGCCTTTCTTTGCTGCTGCTGAAAGAACAGTTGCCATTCCATGACCTGCTGCTCGCTCTCGCTACGTGCCGCAAACTGTTTAAGGTACTGCGGATCTTCGCTTTGGGCCTGGGTGACAGGAATAGCGGTCAACAACGCGCGGATCTCCGGCAAGGGCCGTTTGAGGCGGCTTTCAGCGCCATGCAACGCTTTCCAGGCGTCCTTGAGCTGAGACAGGCGGAAGCTGATGGCCGTATCAAACAGCTTTTGTACCAGGCGCTGACGTTGCAGGATCAGCGAGTAATTAAGCGGCGGCCGCTGTAACAGCTTTTGCTGCTGCGCGAAACGTGGGCTGTCTGCCGGCAGCGGAACCACCGGGTATTTACCCGTGCTGGTATCGGCCAGGACCCGCTGCCCCTGCGGGCTGAGTAGGAACTGAATAAAGCGCCGGGCCTCGGCGGGATAATGGCTATTGCTCGTCACGGCAATATAGGTGGGGGAGGCCGCGGCCTGAGGGAAATAATGGAAGGCCAGATGCGGATCGTCGAGCAGCAGATTGGCGTAGTTATCGATAATCGGCCCGACGGACCCCAGGCCGCTTTTGACTTTATCCGCCACGCCAAAGCTGCGCGAAGAGATGGTGATCAGGTTACCGGCTGCCGATAACATCGTTTGCCAGCCAGATTGCCACCCCCGCTGTTGCAACAGCGACTCCACCATCAGGTGGCTGGTATCCGAGCGGGAAGGGCTGCTCATCAGCAGGGCCCCCTGGTAGCGGGCATCGGTCAGATCGTCCCAATCGTCTGGCAGCGGCAGCCGTTTCTCTGCCAGATTGGTGCGGTTGATCAGCAGGCCAAAACCCGAAATGGCTACCGCCACGGCGGTATTGCGGATAGGTTCAGGCACCAGCCGCTGTGATTGTTCCGGAGCACCCTCATAGTTTGCCAGGCGCTGATGCTGTTGCAGGTGCTGGAGCAGCATGGGGGAGGAGGTCAGCACCAGATCGACGTTGTCACTGCCGGTGCTGTCGAGCAGTTGTTCCAGGGAGGCGCTGGTGCGGTTCAGCGTGCGGATGACCACCGACTGCGGCTGACCTTGCCAACGGCTGATGAGATAGGCGGTTGCCTCTGGTGAAAAGGTGGTGGCCATCACCAGTTCATTTCTTTTGGCCCCGGCGACACTGGATAACAGCCAGCAGGCCATTGCCGTAAAAATGAGCGTTGCACGCATAATAAAACTCTCCCTCGACCTCATCGTTTGTGATCTTATTCATAAAATCGCAATAACGATAAAAATAACCCGCAAAACATTTGGGACAAAAATATTTTCCGTCAACCAATAGGATTTAGCCGGGGTTATAACGTTGATGAAGTCAGAATATTACCATTGATAGACTATCAATACTGTTAACACCTTCAAAAACATCACCACTTGTGGGCTGGCTTTGTGTGCAACTGCAGTGCTGTGGCACTCTAGCGCGTGGAGGTGAGCGAACTGGTTTTTGGTTAATAACGGTAATGTTAATTGATGGGTCAAAATTGGGCTTATTTGTTCTGGGTTTGAGTCAATTTTGACACATATTACGGGGCTTGTCTTATTAATGAATTAATTACACCATCCGCTGCGAGCGTTATTAATAAATAGCAGGCGCATCGAGCCAGTACAGATAAACCTCACAGGGGAATAACATGTTTTCATTATTAAAACCTAGCGCGGCGGCGAAGCGTGTTCCGCCAGAACAGGTGCAGGCAACCTACCAGCGTTATCGCATGCAAGCGTTACTGAGCGTCTTTTTGGGCTACCTGGCCTATTACATCGTGCGTAACAACTTCACCCTTTCGACGCCCTACCTGAAAGAGCATCTGGATCTGAGTGCGACGCAGATCGGCATGTTGAGCAGTTGCATGCTGATTGCCTACGGCATCAGCAAAGGGGTGATGAGCAGCCTGGCCGATAAGGCCAATCCCAAAGTGTTTATGGCCTGTGGCCTGGTGCTGTGTGCCATCGTCAACGTCGGTTTGGGGTTCAGCACCGCCTTCTGGATCTTTGCCGCATTGGTGGTGTGTAACGGCCTGTTCCAGGGGATGGGCGTAGGCCCTTCGTTCATTACCATCGCCAACTGGTTCCCACGTCGTGAGCGCGGCCGCGTTGGCGCATTTTGGAATATATCCCACAATATCGGCGGCGGGGTGGTGGCCCCCATCGTCGGCGTGGCCTTTGCGGTGTTGGGCAGTGAACACTGGCAGAGCGCCAGCTATATCGTCCCTGCGGGCGTGGCGGTGCTGTTTGCGCTGGTGGTTCTGTGGCTGGGTAAAGGCTCGCCGCGCAGTGAAGGTCTGCCTGCCTTGGAACAAATGATGCCGGAAGAAACCGTCAGGATGACAACCGGTGTGCAGGAGCAGGCACCGGATAATATGAGCGCCTTCCAGATCTTCTGTACCTATGTCCTGCGTAATAAAAATGCCTGGTACGTGTCACTGGTGGACGTATTTGTCTACATGGTGCGCTTTGGCATGATCAGCTGGCTGCCTATCTACCTGCTGACCGAAAAGCATTTCTCCAAAGAGCAGATGAGCATCGCGTTTCTGTTCTTCGAATGGGCGGCGATCCCGTCCACACTGTTGGCTGGGTGGCTGTCGGATAAGCTGTTCAAGGGACGCCGTATGCCGCTGGCGATGATCTGCATGGTGATGATTTTCATCTGTCTGATTGGTTACTGGAAGAGTGACTCGCTGTTAATGGTCACCATCTTTGCCGCGATCGTCGGTTGCCTGATCTATGTGCCACAGTTCCTGGCTTCGGTACAGACGATGGAGATCGTTCCCAGCTTTGCTGTCGGCTCTGCCGTTGGCCTGCGTGGCTTTATGAGCTATATCTTTGGGGCCTCGCTGGGCACCAGCCTGTTTGGCGTGATGGTCGATAACATGGGATGGCATGGAGGCTTTTATCTGCTGATGGGCGGCGTGGTGTGCTGCATCTTGTTCTGCTATCTGTCACATCGTGGCGTATTGGCCTTGGAGCGTGAAAGACAGCAACAGGAGCTACAAGCGGAGCCGCTGGTAGCGCAGTAGAGCTTAGAAGTCCTGGATAAAAAAATGGCGCCGATAAAGGCGCCATTTTTACGATCGAACCGCGATTACTTCTTGATGCGGATGATCGGGGTCTCGCCAACGGTGACGCTGCCGGACAGTTTGATCAGCTCTTTGATCTCGTCCATGTTGGAGATAACCACCGGAGTCAGGGTAGACTTGGCTTTCTCTTCCAGCAGGGCCAGATTGAACTCGATAATCACATCGCCTTTCTTGACGCGCTGACCTTCTTCCGCGATGCGTTTGAAGCCTTCGCCTTTCAGTTCAACGGTGTCGATACCAAAGTGCACGAACAGCTCAATGCCGCTATCAGATTCGATAGAGAACGCATGGTTGGTTTCGAAAATTTTACCGATAGTGCCGTCAACCGGAGCAACCATTTTGTTGCCTGCAGGTTTGATAGCAATGCCGTCGCCAACGATCTTCTCGGCGAATACGACGTCCGGTACATCTTCGATATTGACGATTTCGCCAGAAAGTGGAGCGACGATCTCGATAGTGCCCATGTCTTTCTTGTCATCAGAAACCAGAGACTTCAGTTTATCGAACAAACCCATGATCTTCTCCTAAGCATTAAATTGGGCGGCGTTCCAGTGTCGTGGAATTTTAGCAGAGCGTTTTTTCTTCGATGAACTTATTGACGCAGTTCATCAAATCCTGTGCCGTTGGTTGTTCCAAGGCCTGCGCTGCCAATGCCTTCACATCTTCGAAATTGGTATTACGAATAATTTTCTTGATGCGCGGGATTGCAATCGCACTCATGCTGAACTCATCCAGCCCCATGCCCAAAAGCAACAGTGTAGCACGCTCATCGCCAGCCAGCTCGCCGCACATACCGGTCCACTTGCCTTCTGCGTGAGATGCATCAATAACCTGTTTGATCAGGCCAAGCACTGATGGGGACATCGGGTTATAGAGATGAGAAATCAGCTCGTTGCCGCGATCTACTGCCAGAGTATACTGGGTTAAATCGTTTGTCCCAATACTAAAGAAGTCGACTTCTTTCGCCAGGTGGCGAGCAATCACTGCCGCGGCAGGTGTTTCCACCATTACGCCCACTTCAATGCTCTCGTCAAAGGCTTTGCCTTCTTCACGCAGCTGCGCTTTCAGCGTTTCCAGCTCGCCCTTCAGATCGCGCACTTCTTCCACCGAGATGATCATCGGGAACATGATGCGCAGTTTACCGAAAGCAGAAGCACGCAGGATGGCGCGCAGCTGAGCGTGCAGGATTTCCCGGCGGTCCATCGCGATACGGATCGCGCGCCAGCCCAGGAACGGGTTCTCTTCTTTTGGCAGGTTCATGTACGGCAGGTCTTTATCGCCGCCGATGTCCATGGTACGGACGATGACTGCCTGTGAGCCCATGGCTTCCGCAACGGCCTTGTAAGCCGAGAACTGCTCGTCTTCGGTTGGCAGTGAGTCGCGGTCCATGAACAGGAATTCGGTACGATACAGGCCGACACCTTCGGCGCCATTGCGCTCTGCACCGGCGACGTCGCGCACGGTACCGATGTTGGCACAGACTTCAACCTGATGCCCGTCCAGCGTGATCGCCGGCAGGTCTTTCAGCTTGGCCAGATCGTTTTTCTCGGTGACGTATTGGGTATGAACCGCTTTCAGCTGTTCAATCACCTCGGTCGTCGGGTTGACATAAATCTTGTTGTTAACCGCATCCAGGATCAGATAATCGCCGTTTTTTACCTGGGTGGTCACGTCGCTGGTGCCAACGATAGCAGGCAGTTCCAGGGAGCGAGCCATGATCGAAGTGTGGGAAGTACGGCCACCCAGATCGGTGATGAAGCCCAGCACTTTGTCCAGGTTCAGCTGTGCGGTTTCTGACGGTGTCAGGTCCTTCGCGACCAGGATCACTTCATCTTGAATGGCGGTCAGATCGACAATCGCCAGGCCCAGGATGTTTTGCAGCAGACGCTTACCGATATCACGCACGTCCGCCGCGCGCTCTTTCAGGTATTCGTCGTCTAATTCTTCCAGCGCTTTCGCCTGGCCTTCGATCACGGTGTAGGCTGCCGCATCGGCAGACGCCAGATCGTCTTTGATGAGGGCTATGATTTCCTGCTCAAGCTCTTCGTCTTCCAACAGCATGATGTGGCCTTCGAAGATCGCTTCTTTTTCTTCGCCGAAGGTCTCGCCTGCCTTGGTTTTGATTACTTCCAGCTGTTCAGACGCTTTGGCGCGGCCTGCCAGAAAACGTGAGATTTCCTGCTCTACATGGTCTGCAGAGATTTTTTTCCGGTTGATGACAATTTCATCTTCCTTCAGCAAGAGAGCCTTACCAAAAGCGATACCCGGTGATACTAAAATGCCTGAAATCATAACCCTACCTTACTCTTGACTGGTGTTAACTAAAAAGACGGGCCGATTACTCAAGCTCTGCCATCAGTTTTACCAAGTGCTCAACGGCTTTCTGCTCGTCTTCACCAACGGCTTCGATGGTGACTACTGTTCCTTGGGTCAGGCCCAGAGTTTGCAGCTTAAACAGGCTTTTGGCGCTAGCGCTCTTGCCGTTGGAAGTCACGGTGATGTCAGACGCGAAGCCTTTGGCTTCTTTTACGAACTGAGCGGCAGGGCGAGTGTGCAGACCATTCGGAGCGGTGATAGTCACTTCTTGCTGGAACATTGATGTTTCCCCAACTTATCGGATTTAAGGTTGTGGAGCTAAAGTTTAGCCTAACGGCGTGATTTTAGCTTGTCTGGTTAGCGCCTGACTATGGTACAGGGGCGAGCGTTGATGCAACATAAAACGACGCTTTAAGCATTTCAGATCAAAAAATCCGAGCATCTGGCGTTGTTTCAATCAGCTCCCCATTATGCCGTGTTTTTCGCTGGAGCAACAAATGAGTAAATCGATTCAGCTCAAACAATGGCAGGAAGGTGATTAATTTTGCGCATCGAAATAATTGACCGGTTAAATACTAAAGCCAGCGGCGAAAATCAATCGTTGAGTGGTGTAAACTTTGATCCAGTCCACAAAAAAAGCACCTGAATAGGTGCTTTTTTAGCTATTTGTGCACTGTTTGCGCTATTGCTGCAGTTCCTGTTCGGTGAACAGATCGGCAAACAAAGCGGTGCTCAAGTAGCGCTCACCTGAAGAAGGCAGAATAACCACAATTGTCTTGTCGGTAAAGTCGGCTTCTTCGGAAAGTTTGACGGCGGCCGCCACGGCGGCACCGGAAGAAATCCCGGCCAGGATGCCTTCTTCTTCCATCAGGCGGCGTGCCATGCTGATGGCTTCGTCGTTGGTGATCTGCTCGACGCGGTCAACCAGGTTCAGATCCAGGTTGCCAGGAATGAAACCGGCACCGATGCCCTGGATTTTATGCGGGCCGGGTTTGATTTCCTGGCCTGCCAACGCCTGGCTGATGACCGGTGAGTCGGTTGGTTCAACCGCCACTGTGGTGATAGCCTTGCCCTTGGTGTTCTTGATAAAGCGGCTGACGCCGGTCAGTGTACCGCCAGTGCCGACGCCCGCGATAAAGACATCGACTTCGCCATCGGTATCTTCCCAGATTTCCGGGCCGGTGGTTTGTTCGTGGATTTCCGGGTTGGCCGGGTTACTGAACTGTTGCAGCAGGATGTAGCGGTTCGGATCGGTGGCCACAATCTCTTCGGCCTTGGCGATCGCCCCTTTCATGCCTTTGGCACCTTCGGTCAGCACCAGATTGGCACCCAGCGCCTTGAGCAGTTTACGACGTTCGATGCTCATGGTTTCCGGCATGGTCAGCGTGAGCTTGTAACCTCGCGCCGCGGCGACAAACGCCAGGGCGATACCGGTGTTGCCGCTGGTTGGCTCCACCAGCTCTTTGCCTGCGCTCAGAATGCCACGTTTTTCGGCATCCCAAATCATATTGGCACCGATGCGGCATTTGACGCTGAAGCTCGGGTTGCGAGATTCAACCTTGGCGAGAATGCGTCCGTTGCCGATACGGTTCAGACGAACCAGCGGCGTATGGCCGATTGTTAATGAGTTGTCTTGGTAAATCTTGCTCATGGCCCGTCCTTATAACTCTATGAAATGTAGGGAACATCGAAAGCATACGCTAACGGTCTCGGCAGGGAAGTAAAGAATTGGTATATCGATATGTTATTAGAGAATAAGTTTTAATCACAATAACAAGGGCGCACGAAGCGCCCTTGTGCAAGAAACAATCTTACCTGCTCCATTAATGACGAACGAATTGTGCACGATAACGGTCGACCCACATCGCCGTGGCACCGCAGACTGCCACCGGCAGGATCACCAGATTGAGGATGGGGATCATGGTGAACAGGCTCACCAACGCGCCAAACTGCAGATTATCGGTTTTGTGCTGGCGCAACGCCTGGCGCATCTCGGCGAAGCTGACCTTGTGGTTATCAAACGGATAATCGCAGTATTGAATGGCCAACATCCAGGCGCTGAACAGGAACCACAACACTGGTGCCAACGTTTGGCCAATGCCCGGTATAAAGTAGAGCAACAGCAGGCCCAGCGCGCGTGGCAGGTAATACATCAGCTTGCGCCATTCACGGGACATGATGCGCGGCAGATCTTTGACCACGCCGAGCATACCGGTATCCGGCAGCGGTTTGCCGGTCAGGCTGCCTTCGAGCTGTTCCGCCAGCAGCCCGCAAAACGGGGCGGCGATCAGGTTGGTGATGGTGCTGAACAGGTAACTGAACACCAACAGCACGGAAATGACCGCCATCGGCCAGAGTAAATAACTTAGCCACTGTAGCCAGCTTGGCACATGGCTCATCATGCTCGGGATCCAGTCGCCCAGTTGGCTGAACAGCCACCAGAAGGCAGAGCCCATCAGCAGCACGTTCACCAGTAACGGCAGGACGACGTAGCGTTTAATACCCGGGCGCGAAATCAGGCGCCATCCTTGGGCAAAATAATGGAAGCCGTTGGTGGACCCAACAGGGGGAGGCACATAGGACATATCTTAAGATTTTCTCTTTGGCTAAACAGGCTAAGCTATCATATAGGGTTGATTTTCCACTGGCTAGAGCCACATTGGCTGAAAAAACAGCAAAAAAATGCCGAATAATCATCTTTATTGGCATAAAGTTCAGCACGGACTTGCACTTGTGCCTGTGGGCAAATAGAGTTAAAGAGTGAATGTTTGCCGCGGTGGCAATGTCTTGGAACAACAGAGATAGCAATGATGCAGGATTTGCGTCTGATATTAATCGTTGTTGGCGCGATCGCCATAATAGCGTTGTTATTACATGGTCTTTGGACCAGCCGTAAGGAACGCTCGTCCCTTTTTCGCGATCGCCCAGCCAAACGCTCGAAAAATGAGCGTGAACCTACTCCACTTGATGATCCTGCTGAAAGCGTGGGAGAGGTGCGTATCCGTGCCACTCGCGCAGAAGTTGAGGATGAGCCATCAATGGGCCATATCGATGTCGCACGCGAAGAGCCGGTGATTGCACCAAGGCCAGCTCCAGCAGCTCAACCTGCGTCTCGGCCAGCCCAGCCCGCGCCGCTCTCCCAGCGGCCGGATTACGATGACATCCTGCTGGATAACTATGCCCAGGACGAGGACGAAGAGCCGCAGCAACCTGTTGTGCGTCGTGAGCCGCGCGTTGACGATATGCCTCCGGCTACCGCTCCTGCGCCAGAGCCTGCCTTCCATCATGCAGAGCCTATGCGTGAACCGCAGCCAGCGCCGGAACCGTTGAAACCGGCAAAACTGCAGGAAACCGTATTGGTGCTGCACGTGGCAGCCCATCAAGGCGGTGTGATCGGGGGTGAAGTGTTGCTGCAGAGCGTACTGCAGGCGGGCTTCCAATTTGGTGAAATGGGTATCTTCCATCGCCATATCAGCCCGGCAGGCAGTGGCCCCGTGCTGTTCAGCCTGGCCAATATGGTCAAGCCTGGGTCATTCGATCCGGAAATGATGTCCGATTTCTCCACGCCGGGCGTATCGATGTTTATGATGGTGCCGTCTTACGGCGACGCCAATCAGAACTTCAAACTGATGCTGCAATCGGCACAACGTATTGCCGACGATGTGGGTGGCGTGGTGCTTGACGATGAGCGCCGCATGATGACCCCGCAAAAGCTGGAAACCTACAAAGCACGCATCCGCGAAGTGTTGGAAAACAACGCCTGACCGGTTGCCAGTGCACTGCATAATCCGTAATCCAGAACCCCCGCCAGCCGGGGGTTTTTTATCTTTGATGGTGAGCCATGGCTTCGATTAACGAAACAATCAATCAACTACGCACCTCATTGCGCCATCACGAATATCAGTATCACGTACTCGATGCGCCGGAGATCCCGGATGCGGAATACGATCGCCTGATGCGTGAGCTGCGTGAGCTGGAAGAGGCCCATCCTGAACTGATCACCGCCGATTCACCGACGCAGCGCGTCGGGGCCGCTCCCTTGGCGGCGTTTGATCAGGTGCGCCATGAAGTGCCGATGCTGTCGTTGGACAACGTCTTTGATGAAGAGAGCTATCTGGCGTTTTACAAGCGCGTGCAGGATCGCCTGAAAAGCAGCGAGCCGCTGACCTTCTGCTGTGAGCTGAAGCTGGACGGGCTGGCCGTCAGCCTGCTGTATGAAGATGGCGAGCTGGTGCGTGCCTCCACGCGTGGTGATGGCACCACCGGGGAAAATATCACTTCTAATGTGCGCACTATCCGTGCCATCCCGCTGCGCCTGACCGGTGAAAATATTCCGCGCCGGGTGGAAGTGCGTGGCGAAGTCTTTATGCCGCATGCCGGCTTTGAGCAGATGAACGAAGAGGCGCGCCGCAAAGACGGCAAAATCTTCGCCAACCCGCGTAACGCGGCGGCGGGCTCGCTGCGTCAGCTTGATCCGCGTATCACGGCCAAGCGCCCGCTGACCTTCTTCTGCTACGGTGTTGGCCTGCTGGAAGGGGGCGAATTGCCACGCAGCCATTGGCAACGCCTGATGCAGTTCAAAGCCTGGGGCTTGCCGGTGAGCGATCGCGTCAAGCTCTGCACCGGTAGCGATGAGGTGCTGGCGTTTTACCGCCAGGTCGAGCAGGACCGCATCAATCTTGGCTTTGATATCGACGGCGTGGTGGTGAAGATCGACGATATCGATCTGCAAGAATCTCTGGGCTTTGTTGCTCGCGCACCGCGTTGGGCTACGGCGTTCAAATTCCCGGCACAAGAGCAGATCACCGTGGTGCGGGAAGTGGAGTTCCAGGTCGGGCGTACCGGTGCGATTACGCCGGTCGCACGTCTTGAGCCAGTATTGGTGGCCGGGGTGATCGTCAGTAATGCCACGCTGCATAATGCCGATGAAATCGAACGCCTTGGCCTGCGCATAGGCGACACGGTGATCGTGCGCCGTGCCGGGGATGTGATCCCCAAAGTGGTCGGGGTGATCGAAGATCGACGCCCGCAGGACGCGCGTGAAGTGGTATTCCCACTGCATTGCCCGGTTTGTGGTTCCGATGTGGAGCGGGTGGAAGGCGAAGCCATTGCGCGCTGTACCGGCGGGCTGATCTGTGGTGCCCAGCGTAAAGAGGCGCTGAAGCACTTTGTTTCCCGCCGGGCGATGGACGTTGACGGCATGGGCGATAAAATCATCGAACAGCTGGTCGATAAAGAATATGTCAAAACGCCAGCCGACCTGTTCCGTCTTTCCGCCGGTATTCTCACCGGGCTGGATCGCATGGGGCCAAAATCGGCACAGAATCTGGTCAATGCCTTGACCACCGCCAAACAGACCACCTTTGCGCGCTTCCTGTATGCGCTGGGTATTCGTGAGGTAGGAGAGGCCACGGCAGCCGGTCTGGCGGCGCATTTTGGCTCGTTGGAGAAGCTGCGAGAGGCCGATCTGGACGCGTTAAAACAGGTGCCGGACGTGGGCGAAGTGGTAGCCAGCCACGTGGTTAACTTCTTTGCTGAAGCACATAACCAACAGGTTATCGCCGAGCTGATCAGCCCGGAAATCGGCATTAACTGGCCTGCTCCGCTCGTCGTGGTCGCCGAAGAGATCGACAGCCCGTTTGCCGGTAAAACCGTGGTACTGACCGGGTCTCTTAGCCAACTTTCCCGCGATGAAGCCAAAGATCGGCTGACCGCGCTGGGGGCCAAGGTCAGCGGCAGCGTATCCAAGAAAACCGATCTGGTGATCGCCGGTGAAGCCGCTGGCTCTAAGCTGGTCAAGGCACAGGAACTGGGGATCGAGGTGATCGACGAGGCGGAGATGATCCGCCTGCTGGGGGCCTGATGGAAAAAGAGAACCTGATCGAAATCGCCAACACCGTGATGCCCTTTGGCAAATACCAGGGCAGGGTGCTGATCGACCTGCCGGAAGAGTATCTGCTGTGGTTCGCCCGTAAGGGCGAATTCCCCAATGGCAGACTGGGAATGCTGATGGAAATGACGTTGGCGATTAAAATCGAAGGGCTGGATCACCTGATCAAACCCCTGAAGAAAAGCTGAGTCGATGGGCGTAACGCCATGTTACGCCCTTCATCGTCTAGATATAAACGTCCACGGCGTTGGCGGCGGTCGGGCGGTTGACGCCATCACCGCTCATGGCCTTGGCCATCTGCTCTTCCTGCTGCTTTTCCATTTCTTGTTTCTGAATGCGCGCGATCTCAGCCTGGAGCATTTGGATCTGGCTCATGATCAGCTGTTTTTGCTGCTCGATCTGTTTGGCATCGCCATCCGAGTTTTGCAGCTCAACGAGCTTTTGCTGCAGATTCTGGATCTGCTTAAATAGCGCTGAAATACGTGAGGCCGCGCTGCTATCTTTTGGCGCCACCGGTGTATCAGTCTCGGTTTCCTTGGCCTTCCCCCCTTCAGGGGTATTGTTAACCGGTGCCGACATCAGTGCAGCCCCGCCTTTACCGGTGGCGGTGAACACCTCGCGGACTCCGGCAATCGGGTTCTTGATGGGCACAATCATGGTAATGTTGGTCGACATGCGATCCTCCCAGGTAGCTTGTCAGAGGTATCGGCAAATCGCGGCAAAACTTTACCTTGGCGTCAGCTTTAGCTGTGGCCAGAGTTCGAGCCACTGTTTCTCCACCACGCGCTGTTCGAAAGCGGCCAGGTTGTTGCTCTTGGGGTTGAAGGTGATGCTGTGGTTGAACAGCGCCTGTAGGCCAAAAGGGGCGACGAGCTGGATGCTGCCATCGGCTTGCAATCTGGCACCCACGGCGGTTTCGATCTCCGTCCAATAGCTGATGGCGTCTTCGCTGTCGCGATAGGGCGCGCGGTGACTACGCAGGTGCATACGTGCCTGATTCTTTACCGACCAGGGTTGTGTCGACCATTCCAACAGACGCGACTCCAGCATCTGGTCGCGCTCGGCATCGCTATGGCGCGAGTCGAAATGGATCACATCGATATCGTTGAGCGGTGTGCTGGCCGTAAAACCATGCAGCCGGTCCCACACCAGATTACGCACGAAGCCCGCACCCAGGCACCAATCGTTCAGCCCGAGCCGCCGGGCGGTGGCTAATACCTGCATACGTTCGTTATCTTGGCGTAACCAATCAATAATTTGTTGCTGAGGTGTCATCAATAGTGCCATCAATGCTCATTTGTTTCCGCTACTGTAACCCGAAACGGGCGGCGGCGTGATGGCGAAAATGGCAAAAAAAAGCGCGGCATAAGCGCCGCGCTGAGATTGCTGATAAACCCACCAGCCCCAATTGTAGGGGCGCTGCATGCTGCGCCCGAGATCAAGCCGTTTGAGGTTAGGTCAAAGCCATGATCAGAACTGGGTGTTCAGGCTCATAAAGTAAGTCCGACCCGGTTCGTTATAGGTTGCTGCCCCGGCACCATAGATATTGACTGCCCCGGTGACTGGGTTACCCACGTTTTGCGAGTTACCGGAACGGAACTGGCGTTTGTCGAACAGGTTCTCGATCCCCGTCGTCACGCTGACATTTTTAGTCAACGCGTAGGTGCCGCTCAGGCCAAAGATCGCGTAAGGGCTGACCTCACGAGTTTCCGGCCCAGTGGTTGGCTCCCCACGGTAGTTGTATTTCTTCGGCTTTTGACGGCCGTACCAGGTCGCGGTGGTTTGCAAAGAAAGATCCTGCGTGGCCTGCCAGCTCAAGGTTGAGTTGATGGTGAACTTGGGAATAATCGACAGGTAATCACCGGTGGTTTTATTTTCGTTCTCAATCATGTAGGTGGCGTTGTTGTTCCAGGCTACCGTTTCGCTCACCGGCACGTTCAACGTACCTTCCAGACCCTGGATCACCGCTTTAGGCACGTTCTCCCAGCGATAGATATCGGTTTTACTGGAGTTAGAGGCCATTGGCGAATAGCCCGCTTCGATCTTGTTGCGGTAATCGTTACGGAAGTAGGTGATGCCTGCCAGCCAGCCTTCATGGTGGAATTCCAGACCGATCTCTTTGTTAATGCTGTTCTCGGCCTTAAGATCGTCATTACCCATCAGATAGCAGCCAGTCCCCGTCGCGCTGGCGGCACAGCCCTGGCCTTTGCTGTAGAGAATATAATCGCCGTTGCTCTGGAACAGGTTGGGTGCCTTATAGGCGCGAGCAATACCCATTTTCAGGGTAAACAGATCGCCCAATTCCTGTGACAGGTTGAGTGACGGGCTCCAGTTGTTGCCGGCCGTGGAGTGATGATCGTAACGCAGGCCTGGAGTCAGCATTGTGGTATCAGTCAGCTCGATATTATCTTCGGCAAACAGCGAGAAGATATCCGCGGAGGAGTACGGGCTGCGGTTGCTACTATCGGTACCAGGGATCGCTCCCCCGGTATTCGTACCGGTCAGCGACTGGGTGGTCGAAGAAGGATCTTTCATCTTCTGCTGGTTCCACTCGGTACCCAGCGTGGCGGTTTGCGGCACCCACATATCGAACGGAATGCTGACTTCACTGTGGGCCAGGAAATCGTCCAGACGGGTGGTGTTGTAACTGTCGCTGGCGAAGATCCCTTCCAGGCCCCCGGCCAACCCTTCGGCTAAACGGGTATTGCGCGTGCGTTCAAACTGGACGTAGTTGTTGGTGCTGACGCCGCTATCCCATGCGCCACGATAATTGACCGCATAGGTTTCACGATACATACGGTTGGTTTCTTTACCGTAGTTGCTCTGCACCAGCGCATTGGTGTTGGTGTTTTGGGTATCCCCGGCGTACAGGTTGCCCTGGCGGCCATAGGCGTACTGGAAATCCAAGGTCTGCAGGTGGGCGAATTCCCAGCTCAGCAAGGCATCGATATTTTTGTCGACCACCCCTTCACGACCGGCAGGCAGAGTATTGGCATAGGTGCCGGTACGTTCGGACTGATGCCCCTGGTTGATATCCCAGGCGTCGGCCTGCGTTTTGCTGTAGCCACCAAACAGACGGAAGCTCAACTGATCGCTTAACGGGCCGGAAAGGCTGAAATCGGTACGCTTGGTGGCGCCTTCATCCTTATGCTGCGGTACGTTGAAATAACCGTTCAGTGTACCGTGCAGGTCCTGGCCAGCTTTTTTGGTGATGATGTTGACCACGCCACCTGCCGCGCCGTTACCGTAGCGGGCAGCCGCTGGGCCACGCAGCACTTCGATACGCTCGATCATCTCCGGCGGCACCCAGGCGGTATCGCCACGGGTATCACGCTCACCGCGCCAGCCTTGGCGCACCGAGTTACGGCTGCTGGCCGGCTTGCCGTCGATCAGGATCAGGGTATTTTCTGGCCCCATGCCACGAATATCGAGTTGGCGGTTGTTGCCCCGCTGGCCGCTGGTGGAGTTACCGGTCAGGTTGACCCCCGGCATGGTACGGATCAGCTCATTGATATCACGAGCGGGCGGGCGTCTTTTGATTTCTTCGGCAGTGATGGTGGAAACGCCGGGCGCTTGAAGGTTTTGTTTGGCGGCGGTGACGACGATGACATCTTCAGAGGCGGATTCTTTTTTACTTTTCTCAGCCAGCGCGGCGCTGTCTGAGGGGGTGGCCGTTTGCTCGGCATTGACCGTAACGGAAAATGCAGACGTGCCCAATCCTAACCCGATGAGTGTGGCTAAAGAATAACGAGATAACTTCCGATTCATTTTGAGGTTCCTACCTAACAACCCTTCCTGATGCGGCGCTGTGTGACAACCGGTAACGGAACGGTTTGTTGTAGTTTTATTGTGTAGTCGAAAATAGTAACGAAACCCAGAGGCCAGGCTGACTGGCAGCAAGATCCCGCTCAATAATTCGGCATCCATCCCTGTTGAAGAATGCCCGCTCTATTTCGAGCTTGTATACACTATTGCAAATGCAAATAATTATCAATAGTATTCCTTGTGCCGTTTGGCATTTGGGAACCGGTGAGTCGCACGGCGTGCCTTGCCAACAACACAATGAGTGGGCGTTTTGAAAACTGAACAACAACCAGCAAGCAGTACGTTATTGGCGAGCAAGCATGCAGGGAGCCACGGTTGGTGGCTGGATATCGCCCGGCGTGGCACCCCCTTGGTGGAACTGCAGGATAATGGGCGATGGAAGGTGACGTTCTTGTGGCGCGACCCTCAGGGCGGTGAACTGACCTCGGCTTATCAACGTGTCTGGATCCATATCAATTGCCTTACCGATCATCATCAAGCATCGCCCCCGCAGAGCCTGCAACGGCTTGCTGGCTCGGACGTCTGGTATTGGCAAACCGAGCTGCAAGGCGACTGGCGCGGCAGCTACTGTTTTATCCCCTGCATGGAGGATCGTCCCTTCGAACCGCAGGGGGACAATTCCCACGCCAACATGCTTTCTATTCGCCACTGGTGGCATCAGGTGTTTGCCCGCGCAACTCACGATCTGCTTAATCCTTACCGCGCCTGGCCTGGAGTCGGGGGGCACACGCTTTCCGGCCTGCATATGCCACAGGCTCCCCAACAACCAGCCTGGCGGGACTTTGACAACTATGCCGTGACCAGCGGCCGCTGTACGCCTGCACCTCCTGCCAAACTGCAACGGCATACCTGGCATAGCCAGCGACTGGGAACCTCCCGCCACGTCTGGATCTACTCCACCGGTGAAAGTAACCCGGCGGCGCGGCCATTGGCTATTTTGCTGGACGGCCAATTCTGGGCCAATCAGATGCCGGTCTGGGATCCGCTGATGCAACTGACGCGTACTGGCCAACTGCCGGAGGCGGTCTATCTGCTGATCGACGTGATCGACCAGCAACACCGCGCACGGGAACTGACCTGCAACGATGAGTTTTGGTTGGCCCTACAGGAAGAGTTATTACCGCAATTGGCCGACTGGGCACCGCACAGCCGTGAGGCTGCCAACACCGTGGTAGCTGGGCAAAGCTTTGGTGGCTTGGGGTCGCTCTATGCTGGCCTGCGCTGGCCGGAATATTTTGGTGCCACCATCAGCCAGTCCGGCTCGTTCTGGTGGCCCCGCCGCGATATGTTGCAATTGCCCACCGTGCCCGAGGATGCCTGCTGGTTAATCCGCCAGGTAGAAGACGGGCAGTTGGGCGCGTGCGGCAAGCTGAAGGTGTTTTTAGAGGCCGGGGCGCATGAAAAGCTGGTCCACCGGGTGAATGACCGTATGGCGGCCCTGTTAAGTGAAACCGGGCATCAGGTGCAATATCGGCTGGTGGAGGGCGGGCACGATGTGTTGTGCTGGCGTGGTGGTTTACTCGATGGTCTGCAGGCGCATTGGTCGGAGCTGGCCAACTGCCGTGCCGAATTGAAGCCATCCGCCAACCCTTTTCATGCTTAAGGAGCAAGTAATGGAAACCTTAAACCCGTTCGATGACGAGCAGCAAATTTGCTACGTCCTGCGTAATGAAGAACTGCTTTACAGCCTGTGGCCGGATTTCAGCGCCATACCGGCCGGTTGGGTCAGCGTTTTTGGCCCGGCTTCCCGGGAGCACTGTGTGCACTGGCTAGAACAGAATTGGCAGGATATGCGGCCCGCATCACTGCGTAAGGCGTGATGGAGACGCAGCAGCAAGAACCGACAACAGGAGCGAACGTCGTGTCAGAAACCTCTATTTTACCCACCGGGCAACAGGTTACCGTTGAATTGCCATTGGTGGCCGCGCAGCCCGGTATTTGGGTTGCCGATCAAATTTCACCTTACGGCAATGCCTATGCGGTCGCCCATTATATCGAACTGAACGGCCTGCTGGATAAAGACCACCTGCTACAGGCGATCTCACTAGGCCTGGCTGAAGTGGATACCTTAAGGCTGCGTTTCGTTGAGCGTGACGGTGTGCCGATGCAGTATTACGACGCCGCGATGCCGTTGGCTGCGCCGGAATGGATTGATTTAAGCGACTCGGCGGATGCAGAGGCGGCGGCCCACGCGCTGATGCAGATCGACCTTGGTGCCGAATTGCGAGTGAGCAGCGGCAAACCGCTGTATCGCCATATCCTGATGCGTTTGCCCGACGATCGCTGGTTCTGGTATCAGCGTTACCACCATCTGGTGGTCGATGGTTTCAGCTTTACCGCCATCGCTCGCCGTATCGCCAATATTTATACCCGCCTATATCAGCAAGAGCAGCCGGAACCGACGCCGTTCACGCCTTTTAGCGATGTGGTGGCGGAATATCAGCAATACCAGCAATCTCCAGGTTATCAGCGTGATGCCGATTTTTGGTTGAACAAGGCACGGCAGTTGCCCACGCCAGCCACCCTATGCCCGCAACCGTTAGCCGGGCAAGCACCCTCGACGCGTATTCACCGCTTGGCGCAGTTCTGTGCCGCGCAGGATCTTGCGCCACTGGTCAGCCTGGGCCAGCAACAGCAGCTCAGCGCAGCCGATATGGCGATGGCGCTGGTGGCCGTGTGGGTGGCTCGTCTGACAGGGCAAACCCACTACAGCGCCGGGTTTATTTTTATGCGCCGCATGGGTTCGGCTGCGCTTTGTGCCACCGGGCCGGTGATTAACGTGCTGCCGGTGGAAATGCACGTCGCGCCGCAGGCAACGCTGGCCGATATCGCCGCGCAAATCAGCCGTGAACTGAAGTTTGCCCGCCGCCATCAGCGCTATGATGCCGAACAGGTACAGCGCGATTTGGGGCGTATTGGCGACAGCCAGCCGCTGTATGGCACCGTCTTCAACTTCAAGATGTTCGATTACCAGCTCGATTTTGCCGGTATCAAAGGGATCACCCACGATCTGGCTTCTGGCCCGGTGCGTGATTTGGAAATCGCCTTGTTTATCGACGAGGCTGGCACGCTGAAGATTGAGCTCTTGGCCAATGCCGAGCGTTATTCGTTAGCCGAACTGACGGAGCATTTACAGCGCTTGCCACTGTTGCTGCGGCAGTTTGCGAGCCAACCGACATTGCCGGTAAGCGAAGCCGATTTGCTGAGTGAAAAAGATCACGCCTTGCTGGCCAAAGTGAACGACACCGCTTACCCGGTAGCAGCACAGACCCTTAGTGGTCTGCTGGCTGAGCAGGCGAATAAAACCCCGAATGCCCTGGCGCTGGCCGATGAACACTACCGGTTCAACTACCGCGAAACTCGCGAACAGGTGATCGCCCTGGCCCAACATTTGGTGGCTCAGGGGGTGCAACCGGGCGACATCGTGGCGGTGGCATTGCCGCGCTCGGTCTTCCTGTCGCTGGCGTTAATGGCAATAGTGGAAGCGGGAGCGGCCTATTTGCCACTGGATACCGGCTATCCAGATGAGCGCCTCAGCATGATGCTGGAAGACGCGGCCCCACGCCTGATTATCACCGATGCCTCCCAGCAGGCGCGTTTTGTGGGGCAGGGGGAAGTGCTGTTATACGATGCGCCACTGGTAGCCTCCGCTGCTGCATCGAGCGCGATCCAAGGCCCGACGCCGCATCATCCGGCCTATATCATCTTCACATCCGGCTCAACCGGGCGGCCGAAGGGCGTGCTGGTTGGGCATCAGGCCATCGTTAACCGTTTACTGTGGATGCAGCATCAGTATCCGCTGGCGGCAGACGATGTGGTGCTGCAAAAAACGCCGTGCAGCTTTGACGTCTCGGTGTGGGAATTCTTCTGGCCACTGATGGTGGGTGCGCAGTTGGTGATGGCACCGCCGGAGGCTCACCGCGATCCTCAGCAACTGCAAACGCTAATCGATCGGTATAACGTCACTACCATGCACTTTGTTCCTTCGATGCTGGCGGCCTTTGTCGGTGCTTTGGACAGCACAACCGCCATCGCCCATTGCCAGCCACTGCGTCAGGTGTTCTGTAGCGGTGAAGCATTACCGGCAGAGCTGTGCCGCCTGTGGCAGAGCCGCACTCAGGTGCCGTTGCATAACCTCTACGGCCCTACCGAGGCGGCGGTGGACGTGACCTGGCATCCGGCCTTTGGTGACGCCCTTGCAGCGGTTACCGGAGCTAACGTCCCCATCGGATTGCCGGTGTGGAATACCGGTTTACGTATTCTCGACGCGCGCTTACGCCCAGTGCCACCGGGTGTAGCAGGCGATTTATATCTGACCGGCGTGCAACTGGCTCATGGTTATCTGGCCAGGCCGGATCTGACCGCCAGCCGCTTCGTCGCCGATCCGCAGGGCAACGGTGGCCGGATGTATCGCACCGGTGATGTTGCCCGCTGGCTGCCAGACGGTGCGGTAGAATATCTGGGGCGCAGCGACGATCAGCTGAAAATTCGCGGTCAGCGGATTGAACTCAGTGAGATCGACCACGCCCTGCTGTCACTGCCGGGCGTACGTCAGGCGGTGGCTCATGCCTTGGTATTGGAGGGCACGGTCGTTGATGCAATGGGCGGCGATGCCCGGCAACTGGTGGGCTATCTGGTTCCACAGCCCGGCGTACATCTGGATAGCGAAGCCCTACGTGCTGCGCTAGCCGATCGCTTGCCGCAGCATATGGTGCCGATCGCCCTGGTTGAAATGGCCGAGTTGCCTCTTAGCGCCAACGGCAAGCTCGATCGCAAAGCCTTACCACAGCCGCAAACCGGTGCTGGAAAGGCCGGACGCGAGCCGGAACCCGGGTTGGAAAGCGAGATTGCCGCAGTTTTTGCCCGTTTGCTCCAGCGCGAGCAGGTATTTGCCGATGACGATTTCTTTGCCCTGGGCGGGCATTCATTGCTGGCGATGCGTCTGGCCGCCGAGTTGCGGCGCGATCTGGGTAAAGCGGTATCGGTCGGTCAGGTGATGGTCGCTTCGAAAGTGGAGCAACTGGCACAGCTACTGGCGGAAGAACGCACGCAGGAAGAGGCCGACCAATGCGGTTTCGACAGCGTGTTGCCGCTGCGCGTTACCGAAGGCCCAACGCTGTTCTGCCTGCACCCGGCTTCCGGTTTCTCCTGGCAATTCAGCGTGCTGCCGCGTTATATCGATCAGCATTGGTCGCTGGTGGGCATTCAGTCTCCACGCCCGGATGGCCCATTGGCGTTGGGTGAGGATATGGATCAAGTCTGCGATGCGCATCTGGCCACGGTATTACAGGTACAGCCACACGGCCCGTATCACTTTATCGGTTATTCCCTGGGGGGAACGTTGGCGCAAGGTATCGCAGCGCGTTTGCAGGCGCGTGGGGAGGAGGTGGCTTTCCTTGGCTTGCTGGATACCTATCCGCCGGAAACCCAGAACTGGGACGTGATGCTGGACGACAACGTGCTCAAAGAGGTGCAGCGCGAGCGTGAGCAGTTCCTGGCGGTATCAGAAGATACGCTCGATCCGGCGCTGGGCGGGGCGCGTGTCGCGATGTTTGACAATATCGAAGCCAACTACGCGGATTCGGTCAGGCTGTTGTCACATACCCATACGGCACATTTCCAGGGACAAGCGACGCTATTTGTGGCCAAGCGCACCTTGCAAGCAGGCATGGATGTGCAGCAGACCTGGGCGGAATATGTCGATGCGTTGCAGGTGTTTGAGCTGGATTGTGCGCATGTGGATATCGTTTCACCGGCTTCGTTCAAGGTGTTGGGACCCTTGTTAAACCGGGTGTTGCGGGCACTGTAGCCGTAATGCCATGTGCAAACTGCAGGTTAAAAACGACAGTGAGCCGTTCTCGCTGAAAAAACATTTCCTGGCGGAGTGTCTGCGATAGGTGGCAGGAGATCTAACGCGGCACTTGCCCTGTTGCTGTTGCCACCAAGTATGACCTGTCTTATCATCCCAACCGGGCAATAGCAATATTGCCCGCCAATGGAGGCGATCCGCGTGCGTACGGGCAGCGGTGACGGACATTATCCAGTCAGGAAGGAATAAAATTTGAAACAGCTACAGAAAACCCGTGGATACCGGCAGCCACTGCTTGCCTGTCTGATCATCAGCAATGTCCTGCTGATGGCTGGCTGCGCGAATGAACGCCCGGTCACCTCGTCTGTCACACCGACTGCGGAGCCTACGCCTGTTGTCGTTGAGACTCCGTCATCCCCGCAAGAACCGACGCCTATAAGCAGGTGTCAGAGCGATCTTGCCGCGTTGCAAACCGTTAGTCCTCGGACCTATGCAGTCAGGAAGGCCAATTTTGACAGTCTGCTGGCCAACGCCTCGTTTTACAGCGGGGTACGTGGTGATGTGAACGCATTGACCAAAAATACGGTAGACGCACTGTATAAATATAAAACCAATCAGCTGTGTACACAGATCGGGCAAGACTTGCTTAACGGACTGATCCGCAAAATGGAGAGCGTGAAATGAAGTTGGGGTTAAAGTATGGTTTGGCCTTGAGCCTGACGTTGCCGGTGGGCTGCGCATTGGGTGCAGAGCAACTCAAGGATAACAGGGCCAGTACCATCCAGGCCTTGGAAGCGATCACCAGCCAAGAGAGTGAGGCTCCGGCGTTGTTGCTGTTGAGCCCTTCACAACTGAATGAGATCAGCCCTCCTGCAGAAAGGAAAGTGAGTAAACCTTCCACCAATACCAAGACCCGCGAGTCATCTCCCCTGCAAGCGCAAATCAAACAGTTGAATGCTGCCCTTGCTCAACGTGACCAAGAGCTGCAGCAACTGCGTCAGGCAGCACAGCAGGATGCGGATGCTCGTGCCGAGGTTAGCCAGTTGAAAAAGACCCTGCAGGAGAATTTGCAGGCGACGGATCAGATGCAGCAGGATATGGTGGCTGCGGCGACGGCTAAAGGTGAGAACTCCAACGAAAACGGTAGGCTACAGCAGGCGCTGGACCAAAGCCGCCAACAGAGCTCGGCGTTGCAGAAGCAGTTGGCTGCCCTGGCCAAAGCACACACCGATAATAGCCAGGAAAACAAGGCGTTGCAGGCAGAGTTGAACGACAGCCGTCAACAGGCCGAGCAAGCGAAAAAGGCGTTGGCCGAGTTATCTGCGAAAGCTGAAGCTAAACCCATCTTGCAGCTTGCGCTGGATGAAAGCCTGCACAACCAACTGACGATGCTGAAAGTAGCCAACGAACAGCAACAGGCGGAAAACAGCCGGCTGCAGCAACAGTTGGCTACGCAGCCTCGAGAAATCATAGAGCCGAAGTCAGAGCTTGAGATCCGTGATTATGCCATCGGCAGTTCACTGGCAGAAGACATGCTGGCCTTGCTCAAACAGCGGGCGGCTCAGGGGGTTGAAGTGGACAGCCGTCTGGCGCTGGCGGGGGTGCAAGATACCTTCGCGGGCAAGCTCAAGCTGCAACCGGAGCAGATCGACAAGGCGTTGGATGCCAGCGAAAAGTTGGTGCAACGTAATGCACAGCAGCAAAAGTTGGACACCGAAAAGGCAGGCGCAAGTTACATCGAGCAGTTTGCCAAGCAAAAACAGGTGAAAAAAGAGGCTTTAGGCTACTTTTACCGGATCGATAAGACCGGAAAGGGGGCTCTTGGCGCAAACAACATGGTCAGCGTGGCGGTAAAAGAGAGCCTGATCAACGGTAAAGTCATCAAGGATATGCAGGCGGCAGGCACCTCGGTCACCCAGTTACTGAGCAGCTATCCACCGATATTCAGAACGGCGATCTCGAAGCTACAAAATCACGGCAGTATCACGATGGTCGTACCGCCAAGCTTGGCTTACGGCGATAAAGGTCTGCCCCCTGATATCCTGCCGGGATCGACCATGGTCTATAACGTAACGGTATTGGATGTCGCGCCTGCCAAGTAAATGGAGTTCGACGGTGGCCGCCTGCGTAAAGGTTTTTCAACCTTGCACGGCCATAGTTAGTTAGACGGCTGGCGCGCTCACGGTGATGAAGTCTCAGTAGAGCCATCGGCTATCAGCCGGTGGCCTGATTTTTCATTGTGAGTTTGCTGTCTGCTATTTCCCCAATGGCACCACTAGCGGCGTATGCGAGACCGGATCGTCGATGATCACGCACTTCAGCCCGTAAACTTCCTCGATCAATTCCGGCGTAACAATGTCTTTTGGCGCGCCCTCTGCCACCACTTTGCCGTCGCGCATGGCGATCAGATGGGTGGCATAGCGGCAGGCATGGTTGAGATCGTGCAGCACCACTACCAGCGTGTAATGATTCACCCGGTTCAACTGGCGCAGCAGTTCCAGCAGATCGATTTGGTGAGTGATGTCCAGCCAGGTGGTCGGTTCATCCAGCAGCAGCAGCGGCGTTTGCTGGGCCAACACCATGGCGATCCACACCCGCTGGCGTTGGCCACCGGAAAGGGTATCGACGGGTTGATCGGCCAACTGTGCCACGCCGGTTGAGCGCATGGCCTGTTCCACTGCCTGCTGATCTTCGTCGCGCCAGCGGCTGAACAGGCTCTGATGAGGGTAGCGGCCACGGGCAACCAGATCGAACACCGTGATATCGCCTGGGGCAATCGAACTTTGCGGTAACAGGCCCAGTTGGCGTGCGACTTCCTTGGTGGGATATTCGCGGATTTGTCGGCCGTTCAGCCACACTGAACCCGCCTGCGGTTGCATCAGGCGGCTGAGGGTGCGCAGCAGCGTGGACTTACCACAGGCGTTTGGCCCGATAATGACCGTCAGTTCGCCGTGAGGAATAGACACTGAAAGATCGCGTGCGACGATTTTCTTGTCGTAGCTCAGCGTCAGGTTTTCGGCACGCAATGGTGCGGTTAACGGGGTTTCAGCATTCATTTTTTTCGTGACTCACGGATAAGTAACCAAATCAGATAGATGCCACCGATGCTGACGGTCAACACGCCGACCGGCAACTGATAAGGCATAAACAGGCGCTGCGCTGCCACATCGGCCGCCAGCAATAATAGGGCACCGGTCAGCGCGGTGAGCAGTAAGACATACTGGTTGGCGCACAGGCGGCGGGCAATTTGCGGGGCGACCAGGGCAATAAAGGAAATCGGCCCGGCCACGGCGGTGGCGGCAGCGGTTAGTATCACGCCGACCAACAACAACAACAGCCGGGAGCGTTCAACCCCAACGCCGAGTGCGCAGGCGGTGTCATCCCCCATTTCCAACAACCGCATACGCCTTGTCAACGTCAGCAATACCAGTAATGCCAGCAGCAGCACCGCCAGCACCGGCAGGCTTTTCGCCCAGGTGATGCCGTTGAGAGAACCGGCGTTCCACAGCCCGGCGGTCATGGACGCTTCCAATGAGGCGCTGACGATCATCCAGGTATTGGCGGCCAACAGCAGGGCACGAACGGCAATCCCGACAATAATCAGGCGGAAGGTTTCTACCCCGTTGCTCCAGGCCAACAGATAAACCACCCCGGCGGTAAGCAGGCCACCGGCCAACGCCCCAGAGGTAATGCCGATAACGCTGCTGTTAAACAGCACGATGGCGACCAGCACTCCGCTATAGGCTCCCGTATTGAAACCAATCACGTCAGGGCTGCCGAGCGGGTTACGCAATAGTGACTGGAAAATCGCACCGCTGAGGCCGAGCGCTGCCCCCAACAGTAAAGCCATGGCCACACGTGGCAAACGCCACTGGGTGACGATCACCGCAAGATTGGCCGGGCCTTCGCCGCGTAACGCGTCGATCACCTGCGCCGCGCTGAGCTGCAAGGTACCAGAACCGAGGGCATAAACCGCCAGCGCAAGGCAGGCGAATAACAACAGCAGGGCAGTTGCCAACGGACGCGCCAGCCGAAACGGCTTTTTGGCGAGGATCTGGCGGGAAACCAACAGGCTCATCTTATCCTCCCCGCCGGAACATACGGCGCTGGCGCACCAACATAATCAACATCGGCGCGCCGATCAGGGAAAGTACGATGGAGACCCGCAGTTCCCCCGCGACCAGAAAGCGCCCCAGTAAATCAGCGCTCAGTAGCAGAATAGGCGTTAAAACCAGCGTCCAGGGCAGCATCCAGTTGAGTTCTGACCCCGCCAGCCGCCGGGCAATGTGGGGCATCATCAGCCCGACAAAGGCGATAGGGCCAACGGCGGCGGTAGCTCCGCCACAGAGCAGCGTAATAGCTAACAGGCCAAGCAGTTGGGTGCGAATAATTCCGGTGCCGAGCGCCGCTGCAAGCTCACTCCCCATGCTCAAGCTGTTCAACGCCTTGCTAAGCCACAAGGTGATCAACGTGCCCAGCAGGATTGGCAATGCGACGCTGCGCACTACCGCCATATTCTGAATGTCCAGTGTGCCAGCCTGCCAAAAACGCAGTTGATCGAACACCAAAGGATTGAGCAGAGCGATGCCGGTGGTCATCCCTTCCAGCACGGCGGCCAGCGCCACCCCGGCCAGCGTCAGGCGTACAGGATTAACGCGGCTGCCGCCCATTGCGCCCACCAGCGCCACCAACAGCGAGGCAAACAGCGCACCGGCAAAGGCGAACCACAGATATTGGCTGACGTTGGTCGCATCAAAGAAGGTAATGCCCAACACCACGGCGAAACCTGCCCCGGAGTTAACCCCCAAGATACCAGGGTCTGCCAGCGGGTTGCGGGTGAGGGTTTGCATCAGCGCGCCAGCCAGCCCAAGCGCGATGCCAGCCAATACGCCGATAAGCGTGCGTGGCAGACGTGCTTCGGTAATGATGACGCAGTCTGCGCCGCTGCATTGGCCGCTCAGCGCGGCGACGACGTTACTGAAAGGAATGGATTTAGCCCCCAGCGATAGGCTGAGCATCATCACCAGCAGCAGCACGGCAAAGGCGCACAGCAGGCCAAACAGGCGTTGCCAGAAGGAGCGGGATAACCCCAGAAACAGAATGCCCCTGCGGTCAGGAAGCGGAGGAGAGCAATTAGGTGTAAGCCGGAACATGACAGCCCATTATTAACTGAATATCAATGATATCTATTATCATTATTGATTGTATTTATCTATGGTAGCATGGCAGCCTAACCAGCACTAGCGCTGAGCCTCTCGAATATCGTGTCGTTGTTTGTGGAAGATCAAGGATATAAGTTGTGGTGATAACAAAATGAATAAACCCTCTATTTTGCTCGATTTTAGCCTGCTTAGGACCAACCCCGCTTTTCGTGCCGTATTCTGCGCCCGTTTTATTTCGATCCTGGCATTGGGCTTGATGGCGATCGCCATTCCGGTGCAGATCCAGGCGTTAACCGGCTCAACCCTGTTGGTCGGGTTGTCGGTGACCCTGGCGGGCAGCGGAATGTTTGCCGGTTTGCTGATGGGCGGGGTGCTGGCCGATCGCTATGAACGCCGTCGGTTGATCCTGTTTGCGCGCTCAACCTGCGGTGTGGGCTTTCTGGGGTTGTGCCTCAATGCTGCGCTGCCAGCACCTTCGCTAACGGCGATTTATCTGCTAGCGGTATGGGACGGATTTTTTGGTGCGGTAGGCGTGACGGCGTTGCTGGCGGCGACACCGGCGATCGTTGGCCGTGAGAATATCGTGCAGGCCGGGGCCATCAGCATGCTGACCGTACGCTTTGGGTCGATCCTGTCTCCCGCTATCGGCGGGTTGGTGATCGCCGGGGCAGGTATCAGCTGGAACTATGCGCTGGCGGCCTTGGGGACGTTGATCACCTTGATCCCGCTATTAAAATTGCCTCAGTTGCCACCGCCGCCACAGCCTCGTGAACATCCATTGAGGGCGCTGATCGGCGGCTTCACCTTCCTGTTCCAGAACAAGGTGATTGGCATGGTAGCGCTGATTGGTGCGTTGATGACCATGGCCAGCGCGGTGCGAGTGTTATATCCGGCCATCTCCGGTATGTGGCAGGTCACTACCCAGAGCCTGGGGATCATGTATGCGGCGGTGCCATTAGGGGCGGCGATTGGCGCATTTACCAGTGGCCGAGTGGCTCAGGTGGCGCGGCCGGGCTGGATGATGTTGATCACGGCGATAGCGGCTTTCGTGGCCGTGGGGTTGTTTGGCCTGATGCCTTGGTACGGCATGGCGCTGTTATGCCTGGTGGTGTTTGGCTACCTCAGCGCGCTGAACTCGCTGCTGCAATATGGCCTGATACAGAACCTTACGCCGGACGCGTTTCTAGGCCGGATTAACGGCCTGTGGACCGCGCAGAACGTAGTGGGGGATGCGCTTGGTGCTTTGCTGCTTGGTGCGATGGGGGCATTTATGCTGCCAGCGATGAGCTCTACCAGCTTCGGTTTTGGTGCAGCGCTGCTGGCAGTGGTGCTGGCGTTTGCCATGCGTGGCCTACGCAACGTGAGCATGGGCGGGCAGAGTGAGAAACTCCAACCCGCCACCGCGACTACGGAGAAATAAACAGCTTTTCCAGACGCGTCAGCAAGTTGCTGGCGCTGTAATAATCCAGGCGGAAGGTGTCGTTCCCCAATGGGTAAACCCGCTTATTCTCCACCGCTGGCAGATGAGCCAGGAAACTGTTGCTCATCAGCCGCTGTGCATCACTTTCATCGTTGGCGAATAACAGCAGCGTTTGCCCATTCAAGCCTTCCGCCAGGTTTTCACCGCCGAGCTGCACGATGTCTTTACGCGCCCCTTGGCTGGTGCTGGCGTTGAGCTTTGGCGGCAAAGTGGCCAGGGTAAAGCCTAGCTGTTGCAGCAGTTGCCCTTGGGATGAGTCGGCGGTCCACAGGTTGGCATTCTTGCCATCGCTGCGAAACACCAGTGCCGTTATGGGTTGGGGTGGCAATGTCATCTGCTGTTTCAGCGTTTTCTCACGGCGATCAAACTCACTGACGATCTTCTCCGCCTGTGCTTCATGGCCGGTCGCTACGCCGAGTATGTTGGCCAGTTCCTGCCAGCTTTTATCGTCGTAGTTCACTACCAGCACCGGAGCGATTGCTGACAGTTGATCGTACAGGCGCACCGCGGAGTCGGCCCCGGTAGCGGACATCACAATCAGGTCTGGTGCCTCACCGGCGATCGCCTCGGCGTTGGGTTCACCAATATATAACCGCTTCACTCCGCGTTTGGCCGCAATCTCTCCCCACTGGTGGAAAAAGCCCTGCCGATCCGATAGCCGGTTGTTTGGGCTGGTGGCTCCGCTGGCAATCACTGGGGCGTCGATCGCCAGCAGTGTCCCGGTAACCGTCACGCTGGTGGAAACGATGCGCTGTGGGGGTTGGTTAAGGGTGATAACGCCGTGCGAGGTTTCAATACTGCGCGGCCAGGCTTGAGTCTCGGCTTGGGCCACGCTCAACGCCAGCAGGCCAAACAGCGCCAGGCTGAGCCGCAGGGGAATTGACATCGGTGAGATCCTTTTAATCCGAATGATTATCATTCATTGGTCAGAAACCACCAAGTTTAACCGTTAATGTGGGTTAGCAGAAGAGGTTACGTTTATTGACATGGTTAGTTCTGGCAGGTACTTTATCGCGGATGCAATACAAATGATAATCATTATTATATTGGTTATTGTTAATGAAACAAGAGGAAGTACCTATGGACGTAGCCGTTAAGGGCGCTGCGCAAAAGGACCTGCAACAGGGTGTAGATCTGGCACAGGCCGCCACAATATCCCCGACTTCAGGTTTCTTTTTTACCTCGCCTTTTCGCAGTCTGAGCACCCAGGGATGCTTTGCCCGCATCACCATGCCAGCGGTTGATGGCGATGACCTGCAGGGCCAATTCCAGCAGGCGATACAGCAGGCCTTTGCGCAGGCCCGCAAGGCAGGCATCAAGGATCCGCTGCTGTGTGGCGCGATCCCTTTCGATACTCGTCAACCCTCGTCACTGTTTATCCCGCAACAGACGCAATGGTTCGATCGCGAATCCCTACAGTCCAGTTTGGCGCCTGCTGCTGGACCGATCCCTGAGATTGTCCGGCAAACCGAATTGCCAGCGCAGCCGCAGTTTATGCAGATGGTTAGCGATGCCGTACAGGCAACTAGCGGTGATCGATTGGATAAGGTGGTGCTCGCCCGCCTGTTGGACATTGAAACCAGCAAGCCGGTAGACCACGCAGCGCTGATGGCGCGCATCATTGCCCAGAATCCGCACGGCTTCCATTTCCACGTGCCGCTGGCAGAGGGGGCATTGGTGGGAGCCAGCCCAGAGCTGCTGCTGCGTAAATTTGGCGACCAGTTCCATTCCAATCCGCTGGCGGGATCGGCACGGCGCGAAAGCGATCCGCAGCGGGATCGGGCCGTCAGCGAACAGCTGTTGGTGTCAGGCAAAGACCGTTATGAGCACCAGATCGTGACCGAAGGCATGCGCCAGGTCCTGGTTGGGCGTTGCAGTCATTTAAATATTCCCGCTATCCCGGAGCTGCTCAGCACCACTACGTTATGGCATCTTTCGACGCCAATCGACGGTGAAGTGGCCGATCGGGCAGAGAATGCCCTGTCGCTGGCCTGCCTGTTGCACCCGACGCCGGCATTATGCGGTACCCCAACGCTGGCAGCGCGCGATCTTATCGAACAGCTTGAGCCGTTTGACCGGCAGCTGTTTGGTGGCATCGTCGGATGGTGTGACGCCGAGGGCAACGGAGAATGGGTCGTTACCATACGTTGCGGCACCGTCAAGGGTAATCAGGTACGCCTGTTTGCCGGTGCGGGCATCGTGCAGGACTCTTCCCCGCAGTCCGAATGGCACGAAACCGGTACCAAACTCAGCACCATTCTGCGTGCGTTTGGCCTTAATCAAGGATAGAGAGTCCCCCATGACTATTGCTTTTACCCCCTGGCCTGAAGAGTTCGCGCGCCGTTACCGCGAACGCGGCTATTGGATCGATCGGCCTTTGACCGACATCTTGTCCCGTCAGGCAGATAACGATGCTATTGCCATGATCGACCCGCAACGCAGCTTAAGCTATCGCCAGCTGGAACAGCTTTCCGACCGTCTAGGTGCCGCCTTGTTACGGCGCGGACTGCAATCGGGCGATACCGCGTTGGTTCAACTTGGCAACGTGGTTGAATTCTATGTGGTGTTCTTTGCTCTGTTAAAAATCGGCGTGGTGCCGGTGAATGCCCTGTTCAGCCATCAACGTAGTGAACTGAACGCCTATGCCAGCCAAATCAAGCCTGCGCTGCTGATTGCCGATCGCGATCACGCCCTGTTTGCTCAGGATCAGTTCCTGGATACGTTCAGAGAACAGCATCCTTCGCTACGGGTGGTTGGGCTGCGTAATCAGGCCGAAGGTGAACAGGCGTTGGCGGCTTGGCTGGAAGAGGAACTCGGTGCTTTTGAACCGAGGCCAACGGCTGCCGATCAGGTAGCGTTTTTCCAGCTTTCCGGTGGCAGCACCGGCACGCCGAAGCTGATCCCGCGCACTCATAACGATTATTACTACAGCATCCGCCGCAGCGTGGAGATTTGCCGTTTTGACAGTGCTACCCGCTATCTGTGTGCGTTGCCGGTGGCCCACAACTATCCAATGAGTTCTCCGGGCGTGTTGGGGGGGTTTTACGGTGCCGGGCTGGTGGTATTTGCCAGCGATCCTGCGGCTGCCCAATGCTTCAAACTGATCGAACAGCATCAGATCACGGTCACCGCGTTGGTGCCGCCTGCGGTTACCCTGTGGTTACAGGCGATCGAAGAGTGGGGCAGCAATCAGCCGTTAGCCAGCCTGGCGCTGCTGCAGGTCGGCGGAGCCAAATTGGGGGAAACCCTGGCAGCCCGCATACGCAATGAGATCGGCTGCCAGTTGCAGCAGGTGTTTGGCATGGCCGAAGGGCTGGTGAACTACACATTGCTGGATGACGACGACCAACACATTCTCACCACCCAAGGCACGCCTATGTGCCCGGACGATGAGCTGTGGGTGGCAGATGAACAAGGCAATCCGCTGCCGGTAGGGGAAACGGGCCGCCTGATGACCCGTGGGCCATACACCTTCCGCGGCTATTACCAAAGCCCTGAGCATAATGCCGAAGCCTTTGACGAGAACGGTTTCTACTGTTCCGGCGATCTGATCAGCCTGACGGCGGACGGTTATGTGCAGGTGCAAGGGCGGCAGAAAGACCAAATCAACCGCGGTGGCGAAAAGATTGCCGCAGAAGAAATTGAAAATCTGCTGCTGCGCCACCTTGCGGTGATTAACGCCGCGCTGGTGTCGATGCCGGACGATCTGATGGGGGAAAAAAGCTGCGCCTTTATCATCGCGCACGAGGCCATCAAACCCGTGGTGCTGCGCCGCCATCTGCGTGAGCAGGGCGTGGCCGAATTTAAATTGCCCGACCGCTTTATTCAGGTGGAGTCACTACCGTTAACCCCGGTCGGTAAAGTCGATAAAAAACTGCTGCGTGAACGCCTGGAAGCGCAACAACTGGCTCAGGCCAAAGGAGAATAAGTCATGGCGATCCCTAAACTTAACGATTATGCGTTGCCAACGCCGAGCGAACTGCCGGTTAACAAGGTTAACTGGGCCTTCGAGCCACAGCGCGCAGCACTGCTGATCCACGACATGCAGCAATATTTCCTCAATTTCTGGGGCGAAGATAGCCCGTTGATCAAACAGGTGGTCGAGAACATCGCCGCTCTGCGCCGCTACTGCAAGCAACAGGGCATCCCGGTGTTTTATACCGCGCAGCCTAATCAGCAAAGCGATGAAGACCGTGCCTTGCTGAATGATATGTGGGGGCCGGGGCTGAACAAGCATCCTGAGCAGCAGGCGGTAGTCAGCGAATTGGCACCGGAAGCTGACGACACGGTGCTGGTTAAGTGGCGTTACAGCGCGTTCCACCGCTCGCCGTTGCAAGAGATCCTGCAAGAAAGTGGGCGCGATCAGCTGATTATTTGCGGCGTCTACGCGCATATCGGTTGCATGACCACGGCTATCGACGCCTTTATGCGTAACATCAAGCCGTTTATGGTGGCCGATGGCCTGGCAGACTTCTCCCGCGAGGAACACCTGATGGCTCTGCGTTACACCGCTGGGCGCTGTGGCCGCGTGGTGACCACCGCCGATCTGCTACCCGGTATTGCCAGCATTGATGCGCTGCGCCAGCAAATTATCCCGTTGCTTGATGAAGATAGCGAAGACATCGGCAATGATGAAAACCTGATCGATTACGGCTTGGACTCGGTGCGTATCATGGAGTTGGCAACCCGCTGGCGTAAAATTCGTGAAGATATCGATTTTATTGCACTGGCCAAATCACCCACGATCGATAGCTGGTGGGCGTTGCTTTCCGAGAGGAAATCCTGATGACCAAAGAACAGGAATTTAGCGGTAAACGCGTTTGGGTGACCGGTGCTGGAGCGGGGATTGGTTATCAAACCGCATTGGCATTTGCACAGAGTGGAGCCGAGGTTATCGGCTTCGATCTGCATTTTGGCGATCTGGACTATTCATTTCGTACCGAAGTGCTGGATATCACCGATGCTGCTGCGGTAGATAGCGTTTGCCAGCGACTATTGGCAGAACATGAGCGGTTGGACGTGTTGGTCAATGGGGCTGGCGTTCTGCGCATGGGGCTGACCGATGAAACCAGCAATGCGGACTGGCTTGCCTGCATGGCGGTGAACGCCGGTGGTGCCTTTAACCTGTTCCGTCATACCTTGCCGGTATTCCGCCGTCAGAAGCAGGGGGCCATTGTGAGCATTGCCTCTAACGCGGCCCATGTGCCACGTGTTGGCATGGCGGCCTACTGCGCCTCCAAGGCCGCGATGCGCAGCCTGTGTCAAACTGTGGGGCTGGAAATGGCGCCTTATGGCGTACGCAGTAACCTGGTTTCCCCCGGTTCGACCAATACCCCGATGCTGCGCGGGATGTGGCAGGACGAACACGGCGAAAGCAATATGATCAAGGGTTTCCCCGACCAGTTTAAGTTGGGTATCCCGTTGGGCAAGATTGCCCAGCCGCAGGAAATTGCCGATGCGATTCTGTTCCTGGCGTCTGACCGGGCTAACCATATCACGATGCAGGATATTGTGATTGATGGTGGGGCGACGTTGGCGGCTTGAGTTTGGGGTGAGCGGTTGATTTGAAGAGGGGGCTGATTATTCGGCCCCCTTTTTTGTTTTTGGAGGAAGTTAGTTTTGCAGGATGACTGGCTGTTTGCGTTCGTCGATAGTTAGGTTAATGGCGATATTGCTGGTGGCACAGACTGTTCCCTCTCCTTGGGGAGAGGGCTAGGGTGAGGGAGATATCACCGCGGGCTGAGGGGGCGATCGCCGGGTAGGTCAAAAGAGTGGGGTGCTTGCATTAGGCACCGGTACGGTGGGGCGTGCAGGATGATTGGCTGTTTGCGTTCGTCGATAGTTAGGTTAATGGCGATATTGCTGGTGGCACCGACTGTTCCCTCTCCTTGGGGAGAGGGTTAGGGTGAGGGAGATATCACCGTGGGTTGAAGGGGGGGGCCGGGTAGGTCAAAAGAGTAGTAGGGTGCGGACATTAGACACCGGTACGGTGGGTCGTGCAGGATGACCGGCCGCCGCCGTTGTCTCGCAAGCGAGACTCGAACCTGAACGCAGGTTCTCACCCACACGACCCTTCTTTGCGTATGTGGTGAAGGAGATGGCACTGTTGTGGGGAGCGCACATGCGAAAAAGGCGCCTAAAGGCGCCTCAGACTGATGACGAACCCCATTATTTTGATGGGGTTCGTTGTTTTTAGCGACCGTAGGTCGCGATCGCGATATTTTCCCACCACACTGCTTTTTGCTTTTTCTGAGGGCCTCTATGGGGCTCCT
>NZ_JBLJAK010000019.1:0-103429 GCF_047530105.1 Serratia sp. T13T92
GTAATGGTTTCAAACTGGTACTGATGGGGAGAAGGTTCTTTGAGCATGGCAGTCAGTCCGTTTTTTGCACTGACCTTATTAGATCAAAGTCCTGGCCTCACGGCCAGGACTTTGTCATCAATCTGAGTGGGCCAGCATGCTGGCCCATTTTAATGCGTTACGCCAATGCCTGTGCTAACAGGGTGATCGGATGTTCACAGCGCTTGCTGGTGGACATCTCGATCTGCCATTTGCAGGTTTCACAGTCGGTGATCACCATATCCACTCCGCTGGCTTCAATCTGGCGAAATAGCGAGGCACCAATGCCTTGTGAGGTTTCATAGTTTTCCGACTTGAAGCCGTAAGTTCCGGCGATACCGCAGCACTGCGAATCCAGCACCACCAGTTCCAGCCCTGGGATCTGCCGCAATAGCTCCAGCGTATAGGCCGTCCAGCCCATTTTCTCCATATGACACGGCGTGTGGTAAGCCACCCGCAGCGGCGTCTGTTTGAGCGGCAAGGTGCGCCCTTGGCTGATCAGACGATAGAGATAACGCGTAGCCAGCTCAACTCGTTCACGTACCGCCGAGGTGTCCACGTCCAGCAAATGCGGATACTCATCACGCAGGGTAAACGTGCAACTCGACGAAGTAGCCACCACCGGTATGCCTTTAGTCAGGACAGCATCATGCAGCGATTCCGCATTCACTTTGGCCTGCTTCTTCGCCTGCGCAATAAAGCCGTTGGCGATCAGCGGTACGCCGCAGCATTTCTCACGCTTGAGCAGTTGCACGCCGATATCCATGGCGTTAAACACCTTGATCAGGTCTTTGCCAAGCTGCGGATGGTTGTAATTAACAAAGCAACCGTGGAAAAACGCCACCTGCTCGGCATAGCGCTGCTGCTGTTCCGCCTGCTGGCGGTACCAACGGCGGAAGGTGCCAAACGAGTATTTCGGCAGCTCACGCCGATGGTCGATCTTCAGCGCCTTATCCAACAGCTTGCGCACCGGCTTCAGGCCGGTAGTGGCATTGACGATCGGCGCAAACGGCGTCGAGAGCGTGCCCATGATGTCAGTGTGGCTGAGGATGGCATCGCGCAGCGTCGGTTTGCTTTGGCTGAAATTGGCCCGTGCGCGTTGGATAATATCGCCGATTTTAACGTCGGAAGGGCAAGCCACCTCACAGCGCTTGCAGTTAGTGCAATACTTCAGCGCTTCGTCGTAAAGCGCCGGATCTTTCAGCCGCAGGCGCTCCCCATCCGGCCCGGCCTGCTTTGGCCCCGGATAGAGCGGGTTGGCCTTGGCGACCGGGCAATAGGTGGTGCAGACGGTACATTTGATGCAGCTCTCGAAGCTGTTGTCTGGTAACAGGCTCATGCTGAAACCTCCTGGGCCAGGATCTGTTGGGCCACGTGCAGCGCACCGAGCAGCGAAACCCCGGCACCACAGCCCTGCTGCAACGGATCGTAACCGCCAACCACGGCACCGATAGCATACAGATTGGTCATCGCCTCCCCCTGTTTTAACGCCCGCAGTGCGGTATCGGTCTGAACCCCAAATTGCAGGTACGGCTGCGGAGCAAACAGATTGGCATCGCTCCAGTCGGCGCGTTCGGTTTTGCTGTACACGTCGAGGCCAAATACCGGCTCACGAATGCCGTCAAAAGCGGCCACCAGGCCGTTGCTGAAGAAGCTGCCGCTGGCCAGTATCACCTGCTGTGCCCGCAGCGGAATATCGGTGTGGTTACGGGTATACAGACCGGTGACGCGCTGCCCGTCGAAGCTGGCACGCAACACGCTATCCCCCGGCATAAATACCCCACCCAGCTGCTGCAAGCGCTGGCGCAATGCCTGATGCAGCCGCATGCCGAGCACGGAAGGTGGCAGCGTGGGTAACAGATAAACAGGCTTACCGACCAACCGGCGCAACGTCATCAACGGTTCATCATCCTCTAGCCCCAGGCAGGCTGGCAGCAAGATGGCCTCTGCCTCACCTGCCTGGCGTGTGATCTCTTCCGCCAGCAGGGCCAGATGTTCTGGCAGATCCAGTACGCGGGCGATATTCACCGCGCGGAACTCACTGGGATTATTACGTAAGCGATCCAATACAGGCAGATGTAAAAATGCCACTTCTGCCTTGAGGCCCTGTTCTTGCATCAATGAGCTGGCCGCCATCTGCGGTTGGAAATCCAGAAAGCCTTCAATCCCAAGCACGGCGATATTCTGCCACGGCAACTTGCTGCCCAAGGGAGAAATAGGGATCGCCTGGGGGCTGAGCCAGGTGGCACGGCGGGTCCCAAGCGGGGTCACGCGTAGATGGTTTTGGCTGCTATCACCCTGCATCTGCCACCCGCAACGCTGTAACAATTGCTCGGCTTGCGTTGCCAGCGCGGCCACCTGTGCGGCCCCCATCAGGCTATACGGATGCTGTGGAGCCTGTTGCGCCAGTTCGGACAAGGCAGACAGAGGCGACGCCACCGGCGAACCATCGGGCAGATGGGCCAGCAGATCGAGTGAGCCGGAAGAAAAATAGAGCGCGCTTTGGCCGGAACTGACCACCGCGCAGCGTTTGCCATGCTCGGCTAAACGGATAGCACAGCTCAACCCGGCCAAGCCACCACCAATCACCACCGCATCAAATTGCATCATCCGCCTCCTGCTTAGGGTCGCCTTGCGCATCTAACCCACATAACCCTTGATATACCCAACTGGTGAATTCGCTCTCCCGCAGGGCATCGCCCCAGGCGATAGGTCGCACGCCTTTCCAGCGTTCATTGAGGAAATGGGACAGTTGGGTGATGGATTGCTGCGGCGTCACCACGTTAAACCGCGTCAACAAGCCTGCTGCACGGCAGGCACACAGCTCACCCTGGCAGGTCCCCATCCCAACGCGGGTACGGCGGCGCAGATCGACCAGATTGTTGACGGTCAGAGAATCCACCGCATAACGTACCTCACCGGCAGTCACTGCTTCACACTCGCACACCAGGCTGTTGTCCAGCCGGTTGCCAGAAGGGACCAGGCTGGCGCGATCTCCATGACGGTACACCGCCGAACCCCGGATGCTGGCAGGCAGTGAAACCACGCTGCGCACCGTTTCTTCGGCGCTCTGACGGGAACCGGGCAACGCCGCTTCCGCCGTGGTGCAAGGGCTGTCGATGCCCAGTTTGGCGCAGACCAGATCGGTGGCCCATTCGGCCATCAGCCGGTAAGTCATCAGCTTGCCGCCGGTAATGGTGATAAAGCCCTCCAACCCATCGCGTGCCGCATGGTCGAGCAGCACGATGCCGCGGCTGACGTTGCGCCCAGAAGGGTCGTCGTCGCTGGCGACCAGTGGCCGCACGCCCGCATAGGCACGCAGAATGCGCGTTTGCGCCAATTTCGGCGCCAGCAGCGTGCCTTCGCGGATTAATATATCCACTTCCTGTGGCGTCACGACCATGTTGTCGATCTGGTCGTAATCGATGTGGGTAGAGGTGGTGCCAATCAGCGAGATGGTGTCTCCAGGCACCAGAATGTCAGCATCCGCTGGTTTGCGGCAGCGGTTAATCACCATGTTATTGATGCGATGGCCCAGGATCAGCAACGCCCCTTTAGCAGGGAACATACGGATGCGCAGATCGGCATACTCGGCAATTTGCTGGCCCCAGATCCCGGCGGCGTTGACCACCACCTGAGCATGAATATCGTACTGCTGCGCGGCCTTGTGATCGAAAACGCGCACGCCCGTCACGCGATCGCCAGTACGCAACAAACCGGTAACCTGATGATAGGTGAGGATTTGTGCGCCATGTTCACGCGCATCAAGCATGTTGGCCGCCGTTAAGCGGAAAGGATCGACGGTGCCATCCGGCACCCGCACCGCGCCGATCAGGGAGGGGTTAGCCGCAGGCTCCAGGCGTAATGCCTGCGCGGGGTCAATGGCTTCGGCCTCAATGCCAGCGCTGCGACAAGCGGTAATAAACTGCTGCTGAAAGGCTAACGAGTCCTGAGGCAAGGTAATGAACAGGCCGTCGGTACGCTCTATGCAGTGGTGGGCAATACGCTTGAGGATGCGGTTTTCTTCAATACATTCGCGTGCCGATTCGCCGTCGGTGACCGAATAGCGCGCTCCGCTGTGCAACAACCCATGGTTGCGGCCAGTAGCGCCAGTGGCGATGTCATGCCTTTCCAGTAAAACGCAACGCAGACCGCGCCGCGCACAGTCACGGGCAATCCCCGCGCCGGTAGCGCCGCCGCCAATGATGATCACGTCCGTTTCGGTGATTGGTGAGTTGTTGCTCATCACGCCCCCTGAGCCTGTAGTTATGGTTTTATTTAGCCACAGTCAGTAGGGTTTTTGTTTGATAAGGAACAATAACGAACAGGAAACGAAAATAATATGGCCATAAAAAGCCATGAATGTGACCAATATCACGTATTTGTGCTATTTAGCCATTCCAAAATGTTAACCGATCACTCAAAATTCGCCACAGTTTCATAAAAGTGTAACAAATGAGCCATCCATCACGGTGTGACCGGGGGGTTTTCTCTAGCATTGCGCTCGTTATGGAACATTTAACAACACTTCAGGTATCCGCAAGCTCATCTTCAGGACAGCCGTTTCCTGTTGAGGCAATAAACAGATAAAGCCATCGGAGGCGCTCATGTTGAGTATTTTTAAGCCAGCCGCACACATTTCTCGTGTGCCAGTCGACAAGGTAGACCCGCTCTACCGTAAGCTGCGCTGGCAGATTTTTATGGGGATCTTTTTCGGTTACGCCGCCTACTATCTGGTGCGTAAAAACTTCACTCTGGCGATGCCGTACCTGATCGATCAGGGCTTCAGCCGTGGCGACCTGGGCTTTGCGCTGTCAGGGATTTCCATCGCCTACGGTTTCTCCAAGTTCATTATGGGTTCGGTTTCTGACCGTTCCAACCCGCGTGTATTCCTACCCGCCGGCCTGATCCTGGCTGCTGCCGTCATGCTGTTTATGGGCTTTGTGCCTTGGGCTACCTCCAGCATTGCCGTGATGTTCGTGCTGCTGTTCCTGTGTGGTTGGTTCCAAGGTATGGGTTGGCCGCCTTGTGGCCGTACCATGGTGCACTGGTGGTCACAGAAAGAGCGTGGCGGTATCGTTTCGGTATGGAACTGTGCGCACAACGTCGGTGGTGGCCTGCCTCCACTGCTGTTCCTGCTGGGTATGGCCTGGTTTAACGACTGGCATGCGGCGCTGTATATGCCTGCCTTCGGTGCGATCCTGGTGGCCCTGATCGCCTTCGCCTTGATGCGTGACACCCCGCAATCTGTTGGTCTGCCACCGATTGAAGAATACAAAAACGACTATCCGGATGATTACAGCGAAGAAGCAGAAGAAGAGCTGACAGCCAAGCAGATCTTCATGCAGTACGTACTGCCAAACAAACTGCTGTGGTACATCGCGATCGCCAACGTGTTCGTGTATCTGCTGCGCTACGGCATCCTGGACTGGTCACCAACCTACCTGAAAGAAGTGAAACACTTCGCTCTGGATAAGTCCTCCTGGGCCTACTTCCTGTACGAATACGCCGGTATCCCAGGCACCCTGCTGTGCGGCTGGATGTCGGACAAGGTGTTCAAAGGCAACCGTGGTGCCACCGGGGTGTTCTTCATGGTTCTGGTCACCATCGCCACCATCGTTTACTGGCTGAACCCGGTGGGTAACCCTGGCATCGATATGGCCTGTATGATCACCATCGGCTTCCTGATCTATGGCCCGGTCATGCTGATCGGCCTGCACGCGCTGGAACTGGCACCGAAGAAAGCGGCAGGTACCGCCGCAGGCTTTACCGGTCTGTTCGGTTACCTGGGCGGCTCGGTCGCAGCCAGCGCCATCGTCGGCTATACCGTTGACTACTTCGGTTGGGACGGCGGCTTTATGGTGATGATCGGTGGCAGCATTGGTGCGGTGATCCTGCTGATACTGACCATGTTCAGCGAGAAGAAACACCACGCAGAAATCGCGGCCAAACGCGGTTAATCGTCATTACGTTTCTGCATAATATTTACCCTATGGATTTCGAGCTGCAGCTAGGCGCCAAGCTATCTCATCCCCAGGAGCTTACTTTTGGGTACAGTGACTGGGGTGAGATAGTGCGGGTAACAACGCTGCAGCTTGAAAGACGACGGGTAAAAAGGCCGCGCTGTGCGGCCTTTTTCTTACCTCTACAACATGGAGCAACACAGAATGCGGACTCAAACCAAAGCCCTGCTGACAGGGATCATTCTTGCCACTTCAATGCTTAGTGCCGCACAGGCTGCGGATAAAGTGGTTATCGCACACCGCGGTGCCAGCGGCTACCTGCCGGAGCATACGTTACCGGCCAAGGCGATGGCCTACGCGCAAGGGGCCGACTTCCTTGAGCAAGATCTGGTGATGACCAAAGATAACGAGCTGGTGGTGTTGCACGACCACTATCTGGATCGCGTCACCGACGTTGCCGAACGTTTCCCGGACCGGGCGCGTAAAGATGGCCGCTACTACGCCATCGACTTTACGCTGCCTGAGATCAAATCGCTGAAGTTCACCGAAGGCTTTGATATCAAAGACGGTAAGCAGGTGCAAAGCTACCCTGGCCGCTTCCCGATGGGCAAATCCGACTTCCGCGTCCACACCTTCCAGGAAGAGATCGAGTTCGTGCAAGGTCTCAATCATTCAACCGGCAAGAACATCGGCCTCTACCCGGAAATCAAGGCCCCCTGGTTCCATCAGCAGGAAGGAAAAGACATCTCCACCAAGGTGCTGGAAGTCCTCAAGCAATACGGTTACACCAGCAAGAGCGACAACGTCTACCTGCAGTGTTTTGATGCCAACGAGCTGAAACGCATCAAGGATCAGTTGGAACCCAAGATGGGGATGGATCTGAAGCTGGTGCAGTTGATTGCCTACACCGATTGGAACGAAACCTACGAGCAGAAGGCCGACGGCAAGTGGGTCAACTATGACTACGACTGGATGTTCAAACCGGGCGCGATGAAAAAGATCGCCCAGTATGCCGACGGCATCGGGCCTGACTATCACATGCTGATCGTCGAAGAGAAGTCCAAACCGAACCAGATCGTGTTGACCGATATGGTCAAAGACGCTCATGCCAGCAATATGGCGGTGCACCCTTACACCATCCGTGCCGATAAGCTGCCGAAATACGTCACCGACGTGAACCAGCTGTTCGACGCAATTTACAATCAGGCGGGCGTTGACGGCGTGTTTACCGACTTCCCGGACAAGGGCGTCCAGTTCCTGCAAAAGCAGGGGCAACATAAGTAACGACAACTCCCCACCGGGTTACCTGGTGGGGATCAGAACCAAGTCTGCCGTAACAGCAAAGCAACCACATAAATGCCTATGCCAGAGGCTGAACCGGGATTGAAAAGCTCGATCGAGCCACTTCATTGCCAGCTTGGAGGTTGACCAATATGCTCAGTGAGCAAACTCATAAAAACGCTCAATTTGGCCGAGATTCTGGCTGCTGGGCGCAATAGATAGATCCCTTGTTCCTCGCCGCGTGGATCTGCCAGCAGGGGCAACAAACTTCCTGCCTGAATATCCGGCCCCACCACCCAGTTAGGCAAGAAAGTGATGCCTAATCCGAGTAATGCCGCTTGGCGCTGTGCCGAGAAATCATCACAGCGCAGCACCATCTTGCACTGATTCATCAGAGGTTCACTGAGGATTTGCGCCCAGCAAGCGGGTTGCTGTTTATGATAGCGGGCGATCAACTGGTGATCACGTAACTCCTGTAGGTTGGCCGGTTTCCCATTGCGAACGATATAGTCCGGGCTGGCGCACATGAACCAGCGCTGTGTGGCAATGCGGTTTGCGTACAGTGAACTGTCTTTCTGCTCGCCGATACGGATGGCGGCGTCCAGCATTTCTTGTTTCGGATCGGTCTGGCGTTCGGTGAGATCCAACTCAACTACCAGCCTTGGATAACGCTGGATTAGCACCGGTAACAGCGGCAACAGATAGGTTTTACCGAAGGTGGGCAAGCAACTGATACGCAGCACGCCTTGCGGAGTCTCGTTTTGTGCTGCCAGTTCGGCGCGGATGTCGATGATTTGCGTCAGCAACAGTGAGGCGCGCTTTCTCAGCATTTCACCAGCATCGGTCAGCACCAGGCCGCGAGTTGAGCGCACAAACAGCATGACGCCAAGTTCACCTTCCAGCGTATCGATGTGCCGCACCAATGAAGAAGGCACCATACCCAGTTTGCGTGCGGCGGCAGAAAAGCTACCCAATTGGGCAACATCAAGAAAGATCGGCAAATGTTCGGCATAGCGTGCTTCATTCATCTTTGCATTATATGCAAAAGCATTACTTATGAATACTCGGTTCTCTACCGGCTGAGTTAGCGCTACTCTACCTCCAGAGTGAAGCAGCGATATAGCGCTAAAGACATTCAATTATCAAGATAAAAAACCTTAATTTATTTTTATATAACTTCTAATTTGATATTAGATAGTGAATTCATCTGATTCATTCGCTTTCAGATTAATACCAGATTAACCGTAAACGTGGTGTGTCGCGGTTAAAATCATTAGAAGGTCTTTGTTTTACCTAGGCTCTGGTTGAGTCCGAAGCGTTGCCTGTTTGTATCACTGTTTTTTGCCGTTGCCAGCTGAAGGGTTCTAAGTGAGCACTTTAGCAGCGGCAGGTTTGCTCATGTTCTTGAGCATTTAAACGCATCGCACCTTAGGTGCCGTGCGGGTGGAGGAGGTGGTAATGAATGAAAATCATGGTTGTTCATGTGCGCAGCAGCTGGCGCAAGGTTTTGCCAAGCAAGCGCTGGATTGTGGCCAGGGGGAAATTTATCAGACCTCATTGATGAGCGCCTTGCTTGATGGTGTTTACGAAGGGGATGTCACTATCGCCGAGTTGCTCAAACACGGTAACTTCGGTCTGGGGACCTTCAACCATCTTGATGGCGAACTGATCGCTTTTGATCGGGAAGTTCATCAGTTGCGTGCAGATGGCAGCGCCCGTGCGGCCAGTCTGCAACAAAGAACACCGTTCGCGGTGGTCACTTTTTTTCAGCCTAGCGTGACGCTAAAGATTGAAAAACCGATCTGCAAAGCCGACCTGCACCGGTACATCGACCAGCAGGTAGCTTCACCTAATCTGTTCTGTGCGCTACGGGTTGATGGTCTGTTCAGCCATGTGGAAACTCGGACCGTACCGCGGCAAGAGCGGCCCTACAAACCGATGCTGGAAGCGATCGAAGCGCAGCCGACTTTTGCATTTCAGCAACGCAGCGGCACATTGGTTGGGTTCCGCTCACCTGATTATATGCAGGGCATCAGTGTTGCGGGTTACCACGAACACTTTATCACCGACGATCGCATCGGTGGGGGTCATGTATTGGATTATCAGCTCGATCATGGCCGTCTGCAGTTTGGCGTGATCGCTCGTCTCAATCTTCAATTGCCGCACGATGCGGATTTCCTGTGCGCCGACCTCTGTCCAGAGGATTTGGATTGCGCCATTCGTTCTGCCGAAGGTTAATCGGCGTCGTTTTTTCAGGAGGTGGATTATGGTTGGTTCAGACAATCACTGGCGGTGTGGTGCAGATTTGGTGGTTAAAAATCTGCACGCACAGGGTGTGAAACAGGTATTTGGTATTCCCGGGGCTAAAATAGATCGCGTATTCGATGCGTTGGAAGATGAACCTGAGATAAAAACCGTGGTGGTACGTCACGAAGCCAACGCGGCATTTATGGCGGCGGCAGTTGGCCGCTTGACCGGTAAGGCAGGAGTCGCGTTGGTGACCTCCGGGCCGGGCAGTTCTAATCTGATCACCGGGCTGGCCACCGCTACCTCTGAAGGGGATGCGGTGGTGGCCTTGGGCGGGGCGGTGAAACGTGCCGACAATCTGAAACAAACACACCAGAGCATGGATACCGTCAGCATGTTCCGGCCAGTCACCAAATATTGTGCAGAGGTACATACCGGCTCCGCCATTTCAGAAGTAATGGCCAATGCGTTTCGCAGTGCTGAATTTGGCCGTCCTGGGGCTGCGTTTATCAGCTTGCCGATGGATATCATCAATGAACCGGTTACAGCACCGGTGCTGACCGGAGGCCGCTCACCCCGTCTGGGGGCCGCTTCAACTGAAGACATACACGAAGCGCTTAAACTGATCCAGCAGGCGAAATGTCCGGTACTGTTGCTGGGGCTGCAAGCCAGCCGCCCAGAAAACAGTGCCGCAATACGCCATTTGTTACAGCGTACGCATATGCCGGTGGTAGGAACCTATCAGGCTGCCGGAGTGATTGATGTTAATGATTTTTCCCGCTTTGCTGGCCGCGTCGGGTTATTCAACAATCAGCCTGCCGACCAACTGTTGCAAAAGGCCGATCTGGTGGTCAGTGTGGGTTATAGCCCGATCGAATACGACCCCTGCATGTGGAACAGCCAAAGGCGTTTGACGCTGGTACATATCGATGTACAACCGGCCGAAATTGATACCTGTTACCGCCCAGATGTGGAGCTGATCGGCAATATCAACGCCACTATCGATTTGCTGACCGAAGGTTTCAGCAATGTGATCAGTATGCCTGCCGAGGTGGAACTGATCTTATCCGATCTCGGCCTGCAGCGCGCAGAGCTGGCAGAGCGTGCTGCAGGCCGTGGCGGCATGCCGATTCATCCGTTGCGCATCGTCAAGGAACTGCAGGATATCGTCAGCGATGACGTGACGCTATGTGTGGATATGGGGAGCTTCCATATCTGGATCGCTCGCTATTTGTATAGCTTCCGCGCCCGCCAACTCCTGATCTCCAATGGTCAGCAGACCATGGGGGTTGCCCTGCCGTGGGCCATTGGTGCGGCTTTAGTCCGGCCGGGAGACAAAGTGTTATCCATCTCCGGTGATGGGGGATTTATGCAGTCGAGCATGGAGTTGGAAACCGCCGTGCGGCTGAAAGCCAATATTGTGCATGTGATTTGGGTGGATAATGCCTACAACATGGTGGAGATGCAGGAGGTGAGTAAATATCAACGCAAGTCTGGTGTAGAGTTTGGCCCGATTGATTTCAAAGCCTATGCAGAGGCATGCGGTGCGGTCGGATTTGCGGTGCAATCAGTGGAGGATTTGCGGCCCATGTTGCGTAAGGCTATGGAAATTCAGGGGCCGGTGGTGGTGGCGATCCCGGTAGATTATGCTGACAATTACAAACTGATGGCTCAAATGAACTTCAGCCAGATGATTTAATTCGGGCTAGAGAAAACGTTCACTTAGGCTACCCCCTTGGAGACTGTAAACGTCGTTCACCTGACGGTGCACTACGTCTGGCGAGCATTTGCCTTCCTATTTCGATTCAAGTGCATAGCACTGAACCCAACGGTAAATCATGGTGTGGCATGGAATGCCTGCTGTTGATGGAATGTAAGCTGAGTCGCTCGGCGGGCGCAGCCGGTGAAGACTGCGCCCCAATCAGTTAAATCGAGTACATTTTACGCAGGTAATGAGGCACGGCGTCGTCAACGTTGGAGCCAATCACTTCCAGCTCCGGCAACTTGTCTTTCAGACGTTGCTGGGCATCCTGCATGATGCAGCCTTTCCCCGCCATCGACAGCATTTCCAAATCGTTCATGCCGTCGCCAAAGGCGATGCACTCTTTGAGCGAATAGCCGATGATCTTGGCTACTTCTTCCAACGCATGGCCTTTCGAGACGCCACCTGCCATCACCTCCAGGCAGGTTGGGAACGAGAAGCTGACGTTGACCCGATCGCCCCAGCGCGCATTGATAGCATCTTCCAGCGGCAGTAGTTTTTCATGATCGTCGCAGGTGAAATACACCTTGCACACGCCATCGGTTTCCAGCAAGCCCGGCTCAAACAGCTCATATTTAAAGATCGATTCCTGGAAAAACTCTTCCTGCTCCGGACTTTCACGGTTCATGAACCAGTCGTCGTTGCGGTAGACGTTGGTCAGGATATCCTGGTTATCGTGCATCATGTTGTACAGATCGCGGGCGATATCCTCATCCAGGTTGTGGCTGAAGATCAGCTCACCGGCGGTGTTATGTACCCGCGCACCGTTGGAGGTGATCATAAAAGCACTGATACCGAGATTATCGCGGATCTGGGAAACGTCGATATGGTGGCGGCCGGTAGCGAAAACAAAGTGCACGCCCTGCTGCGTCAGCAGCTGCAGCGTTTCTTTGGCGTACGGTGTCAGGGTGTGCTCAGGGGACAGCAGAGTGCCATCTAAATCGGAAGCAACGACGTGATACATAGCGATATGTTCTAACCTCTAGTGGAATTTTCGGCGGCAGCAGTACCACCTAAGTGCTGAGCAAAGAATCGCAGGATTGCGTTCAGTGCCTCGGCGCGCATCGCGTCCCGTTCGAACAGGATCTCATGGCGAGCGCCTTTGATAACCCACGGTTTTCCCCCTTCACAAGGGTGTCCCGCGTCTGACAGTGCCTGACAAAAAGCGCGCTGGGAACGGTTGTCTACCACCCGATCCTCACCGGCCTGCAATAATAAAATCGGCGTAGTGATGTTAGCAGCCTGGGCAATGATCTGCTGCCCGGCCTGAATACTTTCTTTGACCCAGTGATAGGTTGGCCCACCTACCCGCAGCTCGGGATGATCGGCGTAATAACGCAGGTTGCGGCGATAACGCTCGCGGCTGTGGGTCAGCGTATTGACCACATAGGGCAATGGCCGCCACTGCCCGGTACCAACCGCATAATAGTCACGCAGCCCTGGGCGCTTTTCCGTCCAATTCAAAATACCGTTGGCCATCCAGCCCGGCATCGGCAGATAAATGCCCAACATCGGCGCGCAGAGTGCTACGGCGGCAAACGACTGTGGCTCACGTGCCAAAAACTGCGCCAGTATCGCGCCCCCCATAGAGTGTGCCAGCGCGACGTGCTGCCGGTAACCCAAGGGTTTGACCTGCTGATGGTAAAACTGGGCAAAATCGTCCACGTAGTCGGCAAAGTTTACCACATGCCCCCGGTGCGTATCTGCCAGCATCCGACCGGACAACCCTTGACCACGATGATCGATGATCATCACGTCATAACCGCAGTGAAACAGATCGTACGCCACTTCCGGGTACTTGATATAGCTTTCGATGCGCCCCGGGCTGATCACCACTACCCGCTGGTGCAGCGGGGAAGAAAAACGCACAAAGCGGATCGGTACGCCCCCGACGCCGGTGAACTCCCCTTCCTCACGTCGCCGCCAAAAATCCAGCAGTGGCCCAGTCGCGAAGGCAGAAAACTGCTTTTCACGGTTTAACCATTGCGCGGGATCAAGGGTGAATGACGACATGGCCTACCTTTTAACGGGATGTTCAGAGAGGTAAATGTGATCTCTGGCACGGGAAATCATACTAGCGTATTGTGGCACAAATTGGTGACAAATTGGTGTATTCAGGGAGCATTGCGATGACCTTAGACTGGTGGTTAACCTATCTGCTGACAACCCTTATCCTCAGTCTTTCCCCCGGTTCCGGTGCCATCAACACCATGAGTACCGGCATCAGCCACGGCTATCGTGGAGCGGCAGCGTCGATTGCGGGTCTGCAGGTTGGCCTGAGCATCCATATCGTGCTGGTGGGTATTGGCCTCGGAGCGGTGGTTTCCCAGTCGCTGCTGGCCTTTGAATTACTGAAATGGTTTGGTGCGGCCTATCTGGTGTGGCTGGGTATCCAGCAATGGCGCGCCGCAGGTGCGTTGGATCTGCACACTTTGGCAGGCACCATGCCACGACGCCGTCTGTTTCGCCGCGCCGTCCTGGTAAATCTGACCAACCCCAAGAGCATCGTGTTTCTGGCAGCCCTGTTCCCGCAGTTTATCATGCCTAACCAGCCCCAGGCCGAGCAGTATGTCATTCTCGGCGTCACCACGGTGGTAATCGATATCCTGGTGATGATTGGCTATGCCACGCTGGCCACGCGCATTGCCGGTTGGTTAAAGACCCCGCGACAAATGCAGTTGCTGAACCGGATTTTTGGCTCGCTGTTTATTCTGGTGGCGGGATTACTGGCAACGGCTAGAAAGGCATGATCTACCGGGCCGCAGGGGTCGGCCCGGTAATCATTAACGCGTGAAGATCAGATGCAGGCCAAAACCGGTGAACAACACCCCGGCCAGGCCATCGATCCATTTCGCCATCCGCTGATAGCCCCGGCGCATAGCGGGTAACGCAAAGATGATCGCCACTAGGGTGAACCAGATAAAGGTTTCACCGGTGATCAGGGCGAACAATCCCCAGCGCGCTCCGGCACCTACATCCTCGCCGACAAACAGCGAGAACACGCTACCAAAGTAGATAACGGCCTTGGGATTGGAAAGGTTGGTGAGCAAGCCACGGATAAAGCTGCGGCCCGGCTTGGGTAACGCCACCTTCACCTCTTCTGCCGGAGCAGTTTGCGCATTCTGGCTACGGGCGGAACGCAGCAGTTGCCAGCCCATCCAGCACAGATACAGGCCACCGCCCACCATGATAATCTGGTGCAGCCAGGCCATCTTTTGCAGGATCAGGTTCAACCCCAGCAGCGCCACACCGGCCCAGACCATTACGCCAAGGGAGATCCCCACCACGCCCATCATCGCCTCGCGACGGGAGCGGCTGGCTGCGGTTTGCGAGACAAAAAAGAAGTCCGGCCCTGGGCTCATCAGCGCAATCAAATGCACCATCGCCACCGTTAAAAACAACATCAGCATGAGTGATTATCCTTATTCGTCGTCACCGTCGAGGTGAGCGCGGATCAGCGCCATAAATGGCGCACCAAAACGTTCCAGCTTACGCTGCCCCACGCCGTTGACGCTCAACAACTCGCTGGCCCTGATCGGCATCTGTTCGGCCATCTCCAGCAGCGTTGCGTCGTTGAACACCACGTACGGGGGGATGTTCTCTTCGTCGGCAATCGATTTACGCAGCTTGCGCAGTTTGGCAAACAGCTTGCGATCGTAATTGCCGCCGTAGGATTTCTGATTGGCGCTGCTGCGTACCTTGAAGCTCTGAATACGCGGCACCGCCAGCTGTAACACCACTTCGCCACGCAGCACCGGGCGCGCGGCCTCGGTCAGTTGCAGTGCCGAATGCATCGCTATGTTCTGGGTGATAAAGCCCAGATGGATCAGTTGGCGCAGCACGCTGGTCCAGTGTTCGGTGGTCTGATCGCGGCCAATGCCGTACACCGGCAGCTTTTCATGACCAAACTCGCGGATACGCTGGTTATTGGAGCCGCGCAGCACCTCCACCACATAGCCAATGCCGAAACGTTGCCCAACGCGGCCAATCGCCGACAGTGCCTTGCGGGCATCCTCCAAGCCGTCATAACGCTTGGGCGGGTCAAGGCAGATATCGCAGTTGCCACAGGCCTGCTGCTTACCTTCACCGAAGTAGTTCAGCAGCACCAGGCGGCGGCAGGTTTGCGCTTCGGCAAATGCCCCCATGGCGTTGAGCTTATGGCGTTCGATATCCAACTGCTGCCCCGCCGGTTTCTCTTCCAGGCAGCGGCGTAACCAGGCCATATCAGCCGGGTCATAGAGCAAGATCGCTTCCGCTGGCAGGCCATCACGCCCTGCTCGGCCAGTCTCCTGATAATAGGACTCTATGTTGCGCGGAATATCGAAGTGCACCACAAAACGCACGTTGGGTTTGTTGATGCCCATGCCGAAGGCCACGGTAGCTACCACCACTTGCAAATCATCACGCTGGAAAGCCTCCTGCACCTGAGAGCGGCGTTCGTTATCCAGTCCGGCGTGATAAGCCCCAACGCTCAGCCCACGGCTTTGCAGACGTGCGGTGGTGTCTTCGACCTTGGCGCGGCTGTTGCAGTAAATAATGCCGCTTTTGCCGCGCTGATCCTGCACGAAGCGCCAAAGTTGGTCGAGCGGCTTAAACTTCTCCACCAGCGTGTAGCGGATATTGGGGCGGTCGAAGCTGCTGATCTGGATCAGCGGCTCGTCTAGCGCCAACAGGCGAACGATATCCCCCCGCGTGGCTTCATCAGCGGTGGCCGTCAATGCCACTACCGGCATGGTCGGGAAACGTTGCTTCAACTGGCCCAGGGCGCGGTATTCCGGGCGGAAATCGTGGCCCCACTGGGAAATACAGTGTGCCTCATCCACCGCCAGCATCACCGGCGGACAGTGATCCAACAGTTCGAGGAAGCTGTCCATCATCAGCCGTTCGGGGGCGATATACAGCATCTTGATCTGGCCGCTGCGACAGCCCGCCATCACCTCCAGCTGCTGCTCGCGCGTTTGCGTCGAGTTATAGCAGGCGGCGGAAACGCCATAGGCCAAGAGCTGATCGACCTGATCTTTCATCAAGGAAATCAGTGGGGATACCACCAGCGTCAGTCCATCCATCACCAGCGCCGGGATTTGATAGCACAGCGATTTACCCCCGCCGGTCGGCATCACCACCAGGCAATCCTGGCCGCCGATAATTGCGTTGATAATCGTTTGTTGACCCGGACGGAACTGCTGGTAGCCGAAGGTATCGCGTAATACCTGCTCTGCCAGCAACTCTCTGTTTATCACTGCTGCGGTTGACACACACTTCCCCATTTATCGCTATCACGGTGCCTGACTGACACCGTTATTACCTAAACTACATAATGTCGTTAAGCATGACACCAACACCCAGCCGTGTCTGCTTGAAGTTGTAATCAATCATCGATTCGCCATAGCCGCTGAACACCTGGGTATAGAAACGCACATGGCTGGTAATTGGGTAGCTCCAGCCCACCTGCGCGCCGCCATAACCGCTATTCCAGTTGTATTGGCCTTCGGCACTGAACACGCTTTCCCCCAAGGCATAGCCCACCGTCAGGCGGTAATAGCCCATATACTTGGTGATATCTGGGTTATCGTCGTTGCTGTCGCTTTCCGAGAAGCGGAACCAGGGTTTGACCTCGACCTGCCAGTCGCCGTTCTGCGCCATCAGGCGTGCATAGCCACGGTTCCAGCTGCGTGAGGTAGGATCTTCACGGCCGTTGGACTCATGATTCAGACCCACTTCGATATCACGCAGCGTCCAGCCGGCAAACTTATACGCCGTAGCCCAGCCGACAAAAATTTGCGGTTCGTAGTTGGTTTCACGGAACGGTGAGGATTCGTCGTGGTTAGAGAACTGCCACCAGGACCGCTGGGTGTAAGATGCCCCCAAAACCGAGTTCTCACCGGCAATACCACGCCAGATCGGGAAGGCCAGGCTGAGCTGGAACTTCACCTCATCCTTACGAGCATTTTCCGCCCAGTTATAGGATTTAATCGCTTCTTTGTTCAGATCGCTGGTATCGGTATAAATCAGGTAGTTCGTTTCATACGGATACAGAGTGAACGGATTATCATAGTGTTGCAGCATGTTGCCGATGATGCTGCCACGAACCGCCGGTTTATTCAGATTTTTTTGCTCGGTGGCCTCATCGGCCTGCACCACTACTGGCGCAAACAGCATCGCCATCACAATCCCAGACAGAACGCGCATAATTTTTTCACTCTCGAAAGATAAGGAAAAACCCGGAAATAAAAGCAGGCTATTTTACACACATTGCTGGTTTTACCGCACTAGTGAATACATTTATCTGCCTGGCCTGGAAAGCAACAAAAGATAAGCATAAAATCCACAAGTCATTAACCTGGACTGACCAGTACATCGGCTGGCCGAACTCAAATGAAGAAAGGAACTATGTCACACACAACTTTGACCCTCGAAGCCGCCCGCCAGAAGATAGGCGAAATCTTCGTCTATCACATGCCATTTAACCGTGAATTGGGGCTGGAGCTACGCCGCTTTGAGGACGACTACGTTGAATTGAGCTTTACCAATCAACCTAAGCTGGTGGGTAATGCCGCCCAGAAAATCCTGCATGGCGGCGTGATCGCCTCCGTACTGGATGTTGCCGCCGGGCTAGCGTGCGTGGGCAGCGTGCTGATGCGTCAGGACCCGCTGATCGAAGAAGAGCTGGCGTCCCGTTTATCGCGCATGGGGACAATCGATCTGCGCGTCGACTATCTGCGCCCAGGCCGCGGCGAGCATTTTGTTGCTTCCGCCAGCGTACTGCGCAGCGGTAATAAAGTGGCGGTAGCTCGCGTTGAGCTGCACAACCACGATGGCTTACACATCGCCAGCGCCACCGCCACCTACCTGGTGGGCTAAGCGTGCCAGCCGGTTGTGATCCCTAAACCACACAATTGTGGGACACGGCCGGTTATCTTCAGTAAAATCACCGCATCTCCTTTTCCCACCCGGTAACCGTCATGGACGCACAACAAACGCGGCAGGGCATTTTCTTTGCTCTGGCCGCCTATTTTATTTGGGGTATCGCCCCCGCCTATTTCAAGCTGATCCAACAAGTCCCTGCCGATGAAATCCTCACCCACCGGGTGATCTGGTCGTTCTTCTTTATGCTGGGGCTGGTGTCATTGGGCCGCAACTGGCCGCAGGTGCGGGCCGCCTGTAAAAACCGCAAGCGGCTACTGCTGCTGGCCGTCACCGCGCTGTTGGTGGGAGGGAACTGGCTGCTGTTTATCTGGGCGGTGAATAACCACCACATGCTGGAGGCCAGCCTGGGCTATTTCATCAATCCGCTGGTGAACGTGCTGCTGGGGATGCTGTTCCTGGGTGAGCGTTTCCGCCGTATGCAGTGGGTGGCCGTAGCCTTGGCCTTTACCGGGGTGTTGGTGCAGCTGTGGCAGTTTGGTTCGCTGCCGATCATCGGGCTTGGCCTGGCCTTCAGCTTTGCCTTCTACGGCCTGCTGCGCAAGAAGATTGCCATTGATGCACAAACCGGCATGTTGATCGAAACCCTATGGCTGCTGCCGGTGGCCGCCATCTACCTGTTCCTGATTGCCGATAGCCCAACCAGCCATCTGAGCGCCAACCCCTGGTCGCTGAATTTACTGCTGGTTGCCGCCGGGGTGGTCACCACGGTTCCACTGCTGTTCTTTACCGCAGCGGCCACCCGCCTGCGCCTGTCAACGCTCGGGTTCTTCCAATACCTCGGGCCAACGTTGATGTTCCTGCTGGCAGTCACCTTCTACGGTGAGACCATCGGCCAGGATAAGCTGGTGACCTTTGGCTTTATCTGGGCGGCGTTGGTGTTGTTCCTGTTGGATGCCTTATACCAGCAACGAAAGCTACGTTGATTGCACAGGCTGGGCGTGGTTAGAGATGAATCTGGCCATCGCCGGGCCGGTCAGCAAAATAGTAAACAGCCGCAGCGTCTGCATCGCCATCACAAAGGTCATATCGACCCGGCTGCCTGCGGCGATGATCGCCACGGTATCCAATCCGCCGGGGCTGGTGGCCAGATAGGCCGTCAGCAGATCGACCGGCAGGAACTGGGTCAACATCCACCCCAGCCCGCCGCAAAACAGCATTAGCGCAACAATCGATACCACCATCTGCGGCAAGGTGCGCAATGCCAGCAGGAAGATGGCCCGGGTAAAACGCAGCCCGACGCTCCAGCCAATCAACGTGTAGGCCAACGCCAGCAGCCATTCAGGCACCTGTAACGCCATGGTGCCAGTGGAATGTAATGCTGCCCCCGCGATCATTGGCAACATCAGCGCTCCGGAAGGAATGCGCAGGCGCGGTCCTAACCAGGAGCCGATAAAGGCCACGGCCAAAGTACCGGCAAAGCGCCAGTCGAGGGCGGGGAACCACTCCAGAGCGGCGCTCCCATGCCCAGCTTCATCTCCCAGGCCGATACGCGCCACGACCGCTGCCGCCGTCGCGACAAACAGCACGCGCAGATACTGCATAAACGCCACCAGCCGCACATCTGCACCGAAATCTCCCGCCATCGCCACCATCGCTGATGCGCCGCCAGGGGAAGATCCCCAGGCACCGGTAGGGCCGGGCAGACCACTGAAACGCACCAGGCACCAGCCGGAAACGCCGCTCGCCAACAGCGTCGCGATCAGCACCAGCAACACCAGCGGCCAGTCATCCAGCAAGGGGGTAAGAATATTGGGCGAAAGGCTCTGGGCGATCATGCAGCCCAGGATCGCCTGTGCCGCAATAAATAAGGGGCCAGGGATGCGCACCGAAGCGCCAAGCAGCCCCATCGCGACGCCGACAATCATCGGCCCCAGCAGCAAGGCGGCAGGAACATGAAAGGCCTGTAGACTAAACCCCAACACCAGCGAAGCCAGCAGCAGGCTCAGCCATTGAATGACGCGCGGGAACTTCTCCATTAAGACGCATGCCTTACGAGCCGATAAGCAGTGGGGATATTCTACCCCGGTTTAACGGGCGGAGAAGGGATCATTGAAGATAAAATGGGGCGGTGGTGTAGACCACCACCCGAAGCGTACGAGAGCCGGATTTAAAGCCAGTTCTTGCGTTTGAAGTAGAGATAAGGTGCCAGCCCCGCCACGATCATCAGTGCAATCGCCCCCGGGTAGCCGAAGGACCAACGCAGCTCAGGCATAAACTCAAAGTTCATCCCATAGCTTGAAGCCACCAGCGTCGGCGGCAGGAACACCACCGATACCACCGAGAAGATCTTGATGATGCGGTTCTGTTCAATGTTGATAAAGCCCATCGCCGCCTGCATCAGGAAGTTGACCTTCTGGAACAGCGATTCGTTATGCGGCAGCAGGGATTCGATATCGCGCAGCACTTCCCGCGCCTGTTCCAACTGGCTGGTTGGCAAACGCGCCTTGCGCACCAGGAAATTCAGCGCGCGTTGGGTATCCATCAGACACAGGCGTACCTTCCAGCCGATATCTTCCAGTTCCGCCAGCGTGGAAAGCGCTTCATCATATTCGTCGCCCTGGTGCCCTTCCATAATCACCCTGCTGAGCTTTTCCAGATCGCTGTAGACGTTTTCAATCTCGTCGGCCAACTGCTCAATTTTGGTTTCAAACAGATCCAGCAGCAGCTCGTAGGCGTTGCCGTCCACCATTCTTATACTGCGCGCACGCATCCGGTAAAGCCGGAAAGCGGGCAGTTCGCGTTCACGCAGGGTATACAGGCGGCCATCGCGGATGGTGAATGCCACGGTAGAGTTGCCCGCATGATCTTCGGCGTCTTCGTAGTAGAAAAAGGAGTGGATATGCAGGCCGTCATCATCTTCGAAAAAACGGGCCGAGGCTTCGATATCATCCAGTTCGGGGCGTGTCGCCAGGCTTTGGCCCAACTCATTTTGCACGCGCTCGCGTTCGCCCTCCTCCGGCTCAACCAGGTCAACCCACAGCGACGAGGTCAAATCATCTGAGTCATCCAACTCCAGACGGGATAAGCGGCTGTTATCTAATTTAAAAGCGCTTAGCATGTGCCAAAACTCCCTAATGGTAACGGGGTAGACAACGCATTGAAGCACAGAAAGCGAGGGAAGTATGCAATACCGGCTCGTTCCAGACCATGAAGAGATCTGACTCGGAGCGACGCTGGGGAGGGTCGCCGACAACCACGAAGGGTATCAGCGCAATGGGATAGCCTTAGAAGTTGTACCTGGTGTCCAGGTCTGTGAGCCAGTATCTACTGGGTGTGTCCAAGGCGTGTGTCCTCATTGATATTCGTGCGCGCATGTTACGCCGAGAAGAAAAAGCCTGTCAACCGGTTAGGGTGGATAATCGCGCAACAATTCAGCACGCTCGCGGCCGGTTTGTAACACTCCCGCAACCTTGACCACGCCTGAAGGAAAACCGCGTCGCGATCTCTGACCGCAGCCACGAATCTTGCTAAGATTAGCGCACAGAAATATTGCGGATTAACGACATGAAACAGATTACCGCCCACGACTTGACGACCATGAGCGAACAGGCAGCGACACTGCCACGCCTACGTGCCCACCGTACCTTACATGAAGAGTTGAGCGATCCGGTGCAACGCCTGGCAATTGCCATGGAGCCTGGCACCTATATTCGCCCACACCGCCACCCGCAGACCTGGGAGTTACTCACCCCGCTGCGTGGCCGTTTCGTGGTGCTGCAGTTCAATGACGAAGGCGTGGTCACCCAACGTACCCTGCTAGGCGAAGAAACCAAGGTGCTGGAGATGCCGGCGTTTACCTGGCATGCCGTGCTGTCTGTCGATCCGGGTGGCGTGGTGTTTGAAGTGAAGCAGGGCCCTTATCAGGCGCTCGGCGAAGAAGACTGTATGCATTGGGCTCCACCAGAAGGTGGCGAGGGGATCGAAGCGGTGATGCGCTGGTATGCCACTGCCAAAGTGGGCGATCGTTTCGCTCAATAAGCCCGGTGTTCTTTGTGCCCCTCACCCCAACCCTCTCCCCAAAAAGGAGAGGGAGCTAGTACGGCGCCGTAATTCCAGTACCGTGTTCAGGTAAGTTTCGGTAATTGATAGCTAACTCGATCGGTCCCCTCGCCCTTTGGGAGAGGGTTAGGGTGAGGGGTAATAGCGATGCAGAAAGCCAGACTAAACGCTATTTATCACCCACCGGCACGAACTCCGTTACACCGTTTCCAGCTTGGCGTAGGCTGCTACCAGCCACTTGATGCCTTCACCCTGAAACGCGATCTGCAACCGGCTGTGCTCACCGCTGCCTTCCAGGTTGACGATGGTGCCCTCGCCAAACTTGGCATGGCGCACGCGCTGCCCAAGCTTGTAACCAGTGTCGTTTTCACTGATCGGCGTCCCCATCCGGCGGTGGCTTACCGAGCGGGAGACGCTGGCCCGCAGGCGCACCTCTTCCACACAGTCTTCCGGGATCTCACCGATAAAGCGTGATGGCCGGTGATACACCTCTTTGCCATACAGGCGGCGGGTTTCCGCATAGGTCAGCGTCAATTTTTGCATTGCACGGGTCAGGCCAACATAAGCCAGACGGCGCTCCTCTTCCAGGCGGCCACCTTCGTCCAGCGACATCTGGCTTGGGAACATACCCTCTTCCATGCCGACGATAAACACCTGGCGGAACTCCAACCCTTTGGCCGAGTGCAGGGTCATCAGTTGCACCGCGTCCTGATAGGCATCTGCCTGCCCTTCCCCCGCTTCCAACGCGGCATGGGACAGGAAGGCCTGCAACGGCATCAGATCCTGATCTTCATCCTGGTAGCTGTATTGGCGCGTGGCCGTGACCAGTTCCTCAAGGTTTTCGATACGCGCCTGGCCCTTCTCGCCCTTTTCCTGCTCATACATGATAAACAGCCCGGAATCGCGGATCACCCGGTCGGTTTGCACATGCAACGGCATTTCGGCGGTTTCGTGGGCCAGTGAGTCCACCAGCTCCAGAAAACGCTGCAGGGAGGACGCTGCACGGCCCGCCAGCACCTTATCTTGCAGCAGCGCACGGGTAGCCTGCCACAGCGTCAGTTGACGGTCTCGTGCCGCCTGGCGCACCACATCGAGGGTGCGATCGCCAATGCCGCGCGTTGGGGTATTCACAACGCGCTCAAAGGCCGCATCATCGTTACGGTTGGCGATCAGTCGCAGATAGGCCAGGGCATCCTTGATCTCCTGGCGTTCGAAGAAGCGCATGCCGCCGTAAATACGGTATGGCATGGCAGTTTGCAACAAGGCCTCTTCCAGCACGCGCGATTGGGCGTTGCTGCGATACAGGATGGCACAGTCGTTCAACGCGCCGCCGTTGTCTTGCCAAGCCTTGATGCGGTTAACCACAAAGCGGGCTTCATCCAGCTCGTTGAACGCGCAGTAAATCGAGATCGGCTCGCCTTCGGCCCCTTCGGTCCACAGGTTTTTGCCCATGCGCCCGTCGTTATTGGCGATCAAGGTGTTGGCAGCCTTCAGGATGGTGCTGGTCGAGCGATAGTTCTGCTCCAGACGCACCGTTTCTGCACCGGGGAAATCCTTCAGGAAACGCTGGATGTTTTCCACCTGCGCACCACGCCAGCCGTAGATCGACTGGTCATCATCCCCCACGATCATCACGTTGGCCTTGCCCCCGGCCAGCATGTGGATCCAGGCGTACTGGATGCGGTTGGTGTCCTGGAATTCGTCCACCAGGATATTGGTGAAGCGCTCACGATAATGATTGAGGATATGCGGCTTGTTCAGCCACAGCTCATGGGCGCGCAGCAGCAATTCGGCAAAATCGACCAGCCCTGCACGATCGCAAGCCTCCTGATAAGCCTGATAGATCCGCAGCCAGGTGGCTTCCACCGGGTTGCCATAGCTTTCGATATGCTGCGGGCGTAGGCCATCATCTTTCTTGCCGTTGATGTACCACATCGCCTGGCGCGGCGGCCATTGCTTCTCGTCAATGTTCAGCGCCCGCACGATGCGTTTCAGCAGGCGCAGTTGATCTTCACTATCCAGGATCTGGAAGTCCTGCGGCAGGTTGGCGTCCATATGATGAGCGCGCAGCAGGCGGTGTGCCAAGCCGTGGAAGGTGCCGATCCACATCCCGCCCTGGCTGGTACCAATCAGGTGTTCGATACGGTGGCGCATCTCTGCCGCCGCCTTGTTGGTGAAAGTCACCGCCATGATGGAGTACGGCGAACAGTTCTCTACCGCCAGTAGCCAGGCAATGCGATGCACCAGCACCCGGGTCTTGCCGCTGCCTGCACCGGCCAGCACCAACAGGTTGCTGCGTGGCGCAGCCACGGCTTCACGTTGTTTATCATTCATGCTGTCGAGCAGGTCGGAAACGTCCATAGGCACCATTGATTGGTAAAGGGAAAACCCGCTTCCACGCGCTTTCCACTGGGAATTTATACAGAGTTCTGCTGGGATTATAACAATGCTGTCAGCGATGCCAACTGCGAAATCTCAATATGAGGTAGCAGGCGGCTGTCAGCTACCTGCATCAGGCTCCGCTGACGGTCGTTGATCCAGCAGGCCTGCAGGCCCGAACGTAGCGCCCCGGCAACGTCGGTGGTCAGGTCATCCCCGACGTGCAGGATTTGTTCTGGCGCTACGCCCAACCTTTCGACCGCCAGTTGATACATATCCTGATACGGCTTGGCGCGACCATCTGGCCCGGAGCGCAGCACAAACTGGAAGTATTGCTCCAACCCGCACTGGGCCGGATCGGCATTGCCATTAGTGATCGCCACCAGCGGATAACGTTGCCCCAGCGCCCGCAAGGTAGCGTGAGTGGCTTCCGGCACATCGATCCGGCTACGCCACAGGGCAAAGTTCTGCATGGCGGCATCGGCACCGATGGACGCTTCAGCATCGCGCAGCCCCTGACGGCTCAGCGCCAGGTGGACCGCCCGCCAGCGCCATTGGGTAACGTCGTGGTAAATCTCCGGATCCTGTTCACGCAGTTCCTGCCGCAAACGGTGGAAGTCCGCCGACTGAAAATGGCTCAATCCCGGATGGTAGTTCTGCAAAAAGGCCACCGACTCATGCTCGGTCTGCTTGATCACCGGACGGTTGTCATACAGCGTATCGTCCAGATCGAAAGTCAGCGCGGCCAGTGGGCGTAACGGACGGTAAAAATGCATCAGGATTTCCCTCGTTTGGCGCGTGGATGCGCGGCATCGTACACGTTCGCCAGATGTTGAAAGTCGAGGTGGGTATAAATTTGCGTGGTGGTCAGGTTGGCGTGCCCCAACAGCTCCTGCACCGCGCGCAGATCGCCGCTCGATTCCAGCATATGGGTGGCAAAGGAGTGGCGCAGCTTGTGCGGATGGATATGGCTGTTGACGCCCTGCTTGACGCCCCACTCGGCAAAACGTTTTTGTACGTTGCGCGCCGAGATGCGCTTGCCTTGATTGGAGAGGAACATGGCATCATCCTGCGGCGCAAACAGATCGCGCAGCGCCAGCCAGTGTTCCAGCCAGGTGACCGCCGTACGGCCTATCGGCAATTTACGTTCTTTGCTGCCTTTTCCCAGCACCCAGATCTCACCGCCGCCCAGATCGACATGGCGGCAATCCAGCCCCACCAGTTCAGCCAGACGCAGCCCGGCCCCGTACATCACTTCCAGCATCGCACGATCGCGAACCGCCAGCGGATCGTTGAGATCGATGTTCAGCAGTTGGTTCATTTCATCGACGTCGATATTCTTCGGTAAATGACGGCCACTACGCGGTGTGCGGATGCCTTTGGCGGGGTTAGCGCTTATCACGCCCTGGCCGACCAGCCAGTCCAGAAAACTGCGCAATGCAGAGAGGCGCAGCGCCAGGCTGGAAGACTGTAACCCGGCGCGCTTACTGCGGGCTGCCAGCTGACGCACTCTGGCGGCATCCAGCATCGGCCATTCGCTGACGCCCAGCTCGCTTGCCATGGCGATCAACGCCTGCAACTGGCGCGAATAGCTGATCTGAGTCAGTGGGCTGAGTTGCCGCTCCACCTTTAAATAACGCAGGAAAGCGTCCACCGGCGGTTGCAGGTTGGCCGCTACGCCGGTCATGCGCGTTCTATCCAGCGTTCCAACAGTTTTGGCAACATACGCGCCAATTGGCCGAGCATCACGGTGCCCATCCCCTGTTGATAATGTTGAGTATCGCGGCTGCTGAAGATCACCATGCCGAGATCGCCATGCTCCCCCAGCAATGACAGCGCCACGGAGCCAACCTGTTTGGCCTGCGGCAGCAACAGCAGCAGCTCGGGGCCATTAAGGTTGCCGAGGTAGTGATAGCGATCGCCCAGGCGTTGAATTCGCAGCGGCTCAAACGCCGAGCGTGTCAGGCCAAGGTGGGTGAAATCCGACGGCGCGCCAATATTCCAGCGATCGGCAAACAGGCGGATATTCGCCCCTGCCAGCCCAAACCCGCGCGCCCAACGCTGCAAGCGGTTGAGCATATCCTGCAGGCTGCTGGCGGTGGCCAGGTCGGCCTGTAGATGCAGCAGGCTGCCAAACAGCGATTCGTTGGCACTGGCCTGCTCCATCAGCAAGGTGATCTCTTCTTCCAACTGGGTGATTTGGTTGCGCTGACGCGCCAGATGCCACTCCACCAACGATACCGTGCCCCGCACCGGGTGAGGCACTCGCATCTGTTCCACCAGCCGTGCATTGCGCATAAAGAAGTCCGGATTCTGCATCAGAAATTGCATCACCGAGTCATCATCAAGCTCAACGCCCGTGGCTATCCGATCGTCAACCTGCTTCATAAGTGAATAAATCCGTCATAAACATGGGTGGCCGGGCCGGTCATAAATAACGGCTCTCCTGGCCCTTTCCAGCGGATATGCAGGCTACCGCCGGGCAGTTCGACATGCACCTCTTCCGCCAACAGCTCTTGCTGAATGCCCACCGCCACGGCGGCACAGGCACCACTGCCACAGGCCTGAGTTTCACCGGCACCACGCTCATAAACCCGCAGTTTGATGTGCTCACGGCTCACCACCTGCATAAAGCCGATGTTGGCGCGTTCCGGGAAGCGATCGTGCCCTTCCAGTACCGGCCCCAGCAGCTCCACCTTGGCGGTTTTCACGTCGTCCACCTGCAACACACAGTGTGGGTTACCCATCGAGACCACACCGCACAGCACCGTATGTTCCGCCGCGCGCATAATGTAGGTCTTTTCCGCTTTGGTGGCGCGAAACGGCACGATCTGCGGATCAAAATTCGGTTCCCCCATATTGACGCACACCAGGTCATCATCGGTGACGCTCAGGATCATGCGCCCGGTCTGGGTGCTGACGCGGATATCACGTTTATTGGTCAAGCCTTTCAAGCGCACAAAGCGGGCAAAACAGCGGGCGCCGTTGCCACACTGGGCCACTTCACTACCGTCAGCATTGAAAATGCGGTAATGGAAATCGAGTTCGGGATCGTACGGCGGTTCTACCACCAGCATCTGGTCAAAACCCACGCCCAAATGCCGGTCGGCCAGGCGGCGGATCAGCTCAGGTGAAAAATAGACGTTCTGTGTAACGGCATCGACCACCATAAAGTCGTTGCCTAAACCGTGCATTTTGGAGAACTGCATATCATACTCCGCTATCTGGACGACGTACCGTCTGATATTTATGGTGGCATCAACCACCATAAAGGCTCATTACTGATTGCTCATCGACGGTTGCTGCTGAGTGCCAGCGGGTTCTTGTTGGTTCTTGCTAACGGTACCAGCACTGGTTACCGGTTGCTCTGCCGGTTTGTCCTTCGGTGGAAAATACAGCGGGCCCTTCAGGCCACAGCCAGAGAGCCCGACCAGCAAAACGACCATCAGCGCATAGCGTAGTTGTTTTTTCATTTGCATTAATGCCTGTAATTCATGCGTCCAAGCTCACTATAATCGCAGGTGGATCATGAAAAGCAATAGGAATCGATTATGAACGATAGCGAGTTTCACCAGTTGGCCGACCAACTGATGCTGAATATTGAACAGACCCTGGACGATTTTGACGGTGATGCGGATATCGATTACGAAACCAACGGCGGGGTGATGACGCTAAGCTTCGAAAACGGCAGCAAGATTGTGATCAACCGTCAGGAGCCGTTGCACCAGGTGTGGCTGGCCACCAAGGCCGGTGGCTATCACTTTACCTATCGTGACGAGAGCTGGCAGTGCGATCGCAGCGGCCGGGAATTTTATGAGTTGCTGAGTGAAGCGGCCAGCACACAGTCCGGCGAGACGGTCAGCTTTAGTTGAGTTTTGCAGAGGGGCGCAAGCAACTGCGCCCTCAAGCATCAATGCAGTTGGAACTGTTGCTTCAGAGGCTGTGCGGCATTGCCGTCGGCGACCGTGATACACAGGTTCGACAGCGCATTGCTGCGGAATGGGATCACCTGGGTACGGCCATCGATATGCACAATCTGATAGAACTGTGGCAGGTTGAAGTTGATAAAGCTGGAGCCGTAGGTAAAGCGATCGTGTGAGGAGGAATAGAAGCGGCTGACATCGCGCACCAACTCCTCTTTGCTCCCTTCACAATGGTGATACACCTCAACCCGGTTCGACTCATCCAGAATGTAAATGTTGAAGCCTTTATCATCCGTAGTGTCTTCAAAGAAGAACTGGATAATCCCCTCACTGGCAAAACCGTCAACCACCGGTGGCAAATGCACCTGATCGGTTTCCACCTTGATCGACAGGCCATGCAGTTTGTTGTTGGAGATTGCCCCATAGAACTCCACGGCGTTTTCCAGCTTCTGCACCGACACGCTCAGGCGTTCGAAGAACAGGCCCCAGGTTTGCCCGGCCACACGCACCGCTTTAAACCGGCCCGGCTCCAGGCGAGTGCTGGAAAGACGCAGCTCGATACACTCGGAAACCAGCTGTTGAATGCGGGTACGGATCAGGCCACGCAGGTGCTGGCTGTAACAGAACACCTCCACCGATTCCGGCGGTGCAGCATCCTGATGCATCTTGCCCAGAATGGTCTTCAACGCTTCAAGTACCGACTGCTCGCCGCTGAAATGCAGGGTGCGCACTTCGTTCCATGAGTTGCGATACAGCAGATCGATACTGCCAACCAGGCATTGTTGCTGCTGGCCAAAGCTGAACACGTCCAGCTTGCGGAAATCGAAATGCACCACCTGATTACGGAAGGCCGCCGTCGGGTCGTTTTCCAGGTTGACGATAATCGCCAGATGGCGGATTTCGCACGGGCTGTAGAGCGCTTTCGGCGTCGGAGCGGCCAAGCGCAGCGGGAAATGGTGCGAAACGTCGGTAACCAGTTCCTGCAGCTTGGCGGTATCGCAGATATTGCCGCTCTTGATATGCAAGCGGGTGCGTGAAGTGAGCAGGCCATTGAAATAGGCCCAGGCCACCAGCTTGTTGAGATAGCGGTTATATTCCAGCGGTTGATGGCTGACGATCGAGCTCATCTCCGGTGCCTGGTTATACAGGTACCAGCCGGTGCGGTTGGCGCGGCCAATCGGCACGTGAATAAAGGTCAGGTCGTTTTCTGACAGGTCTGGTGAAATTTGCGGGTTCACCAGCGTCACCTTACCCGGCAGTGCCTCAAAGGCCGCGTACAGTTTGCGGGTCAACACCCCGATATCCTGCGGGCTGGCACTGACGCTGAGATTGTTGCGGCGAGCAAAACGGATCAGGTTGCGATAGCTTTGCATCATCGCATCCAGCAGTTCGTTATGGGCTTCGCGCACCCGTTCGATCTTCCAGTTAGCCCGGTTATCGAGGATCTCCAACCGCTCTTCGTCCCAGCCCCACTCACTGACCAGTTGGCTGAGGATTTCCCGCCGCCAACCGATAGTGGCGTTGTTGGACTGCGACAGCTTCTCGCAGACCTTCAGATAGAAGCAGCGGCGAACCAGGTCAAGGCGGGTGGTATCGTTGATTTCAGTCAGGTAGTGGGTAACGCGCTCCAGCATCATGCAATAGGCATCAAGGCCAAAGCAGACGATCTCCCCCTGGTGCAGACGATGCTTGATCCCCATCGCCAGCAACTGAGTTTTCGGGTATTCCCATGAATAGGCTTCGAGCAGCAGCGTTTTCAGCACCGCCTTGTAAGGCGAATCGATGCTCTTATACAGCTGCCATAGGCTGGCACCGAAGTACTCTTCGGCAGAGAGCGTGCTCAATCCGCCGAGATCCAGCCACTCATTTGGGGTTAATACCCCCTGGGAATAGAGCGAAAGCACATATTCATCGTAATGCGCTTCCTCTTCGCCCGGCACCATGTTCCACAGGATACGTTTCCCTGCCAGGCGCACGGCCGTGCGGTAGAACTCATCAAGCAACAGAATATGTTGGGTTGAGCCGCAGTCTTCACCGCCCAGGCTGCCGCTTTCATTATGGCGGAAGCGGTTTTCGTCGATCAGGAAGAAGCTGACTTCCACCCCCATCGAGGCCGCCCATTTCTCCAGCAGGCTGCATTTTTGCTGCAGGCGGCTGCGCTCTTCGTTGTCTAACCAGGATTGGTGGCAAACCCAGATATCCAGATCCGAGGTGCAGCTCTGGCCGATCGAGGAGGTGCTGCCCATGGAATAAAGCGCCGTAATCGGCAGTTCGCCCGTGGCCATTTTTTCAAACGGGCTGCCCCATTTGTCTTCTAAATCATTGAGATAAGCTTGTTGGGTTTCATCAGGCGTGTAGATACAGATGCCATGGGGAACGTTACCGTTGAGGTAGCCCGGCATCAGTGGATGATGGTGGTGCAATAAGGTAGGCAGCAGACTGTAGACCCGTTGGAACGCGGGCTTCATGGCCGCCAGGGCACGATCGACACGTAGTTGGTTGATCGCATCCAGTCTTTGTTTCAGTGTCTCGATGTAGAGGTACAAGACGTCTCGCCTGATTATCCCGATGCTTGAAAAAAACCCGTATTCCCGCTGCGTCTTTAGTTTAGAAGAATTTTTGACGACTTATTGCTGGAAACGTGATCAATCTAACACCTTGCTGATTGACCGTAAAGGAGGTAAAGCGACACACTTATCCTAGCGCTTCTATAAATGATTTACCCGCAGTGTGAACTGCCGCCAACTTTCCCTCACGCCCCTTTGATTCCGTTGTCCTTTCTCCGCCTGTGGCTTCTTGCACTGACAGTTTTGATCCTCAGTGGTAGGATGGACGGCGAATTATAAAAACGGTAACCAGCATGTTAGACAAAATTATTCGAATTGCCACCCGTCAGAGCCCACTTGCCCTATGGCAAGCACACTATGTTCAGCAGCGTCTGATGGCTAGCCATCCGGGCCTGCAGGTGGAACTGGTGCCTATGGTCACGCGCGGCGACATCATTCTGGATACGCCGCTGGCCAAGGTTGGCGGTAAGGGCCTGTTCGTCAAAGAACTTGAGCTGGCTCTGCTGGAAGGCCGGGCAGACATTGCCGTGCACTCGATGAAAGACGTCCCCGTCGACTTCCCCGCAGGCTTGGGGCTGGTCACCATCTGTGAGCGTGACGACCCGCGTGACGCTTTCGTCTCCAATCACTTTGCCTCGCTCGATCAACTGCCGCAAGGCAGCGTGGTCGGCACCTCTAGCCTGCGCCGCCAATGCCAGCTGCGTCGCCGTCGCCCGGACCTGATCGTGCGCGATTTACGGGGCAACGTCGGCACAAGGTTGGGTAAGCTGGATAACGGCGATTACGACGCCATTATTCTGGCCGTGGCCGGGTTAAAACGTCTGGGCCTGGAACAGCGTATCCGCTGCCCGCTGAGCGCCGAAGAATCCTTGCCCGCCGTCGGCCAGGGCGCGGTCGGTATCGAATGCCGCCTTGACGATGACGTCACCCGCGCTTTGCTGGCCCCTCTCAACCATCGCGAAACCGAAATTCGTGTCCGCGCCGAACGGGCGATGAACACCCGGCTGGAAGGGGGCTGCCAGGTTCCCATCGGCAGCTATGCCGAACTGGTAGGTGATGAACTGTGGTTACGTGCGCTGGTAGGTGCCCCCGACGGCAGCCAGATGGTCTGCGGTGAACGCCGTGGCCCATCGGCACAAGCTGAGCAAATGGGTGTAGAACTGGCAGAAGAACTGTTGGCTGCCGGTGCCCGTGAGATCCTGCATGACGTTTATCAGGGAAATCCTCCTGCATGACTATTCTGGTAACCCGCCCTTCTCCCGCCGGGGAGCAACTGGTGAGCCGCCTGCGCGCACTTGGCCGGGTTGCCTTTCACGCGCCGCTGATCGACTTCGCCCCCGGTAACGATCTTGTCCGCTTACCTCAGGGGCTGGCAGAGTTGCAGGCGGGCGATCTGGTGTTTGCCCTGTCGCAGCACGCCGTCAGCTATGCCAGTTCGGTCATCAATCGTGCCGGGCTTCAATGGTCTGGCCAGTTGTCCTATTATGCTATTGGCCGCACCACCGCACTGGCAATGCATCGTATCAGCAGCCTGCCGGTAGACTATCCGCGTGAACGTGAAATCAGCGAAATGCTTTTGCTGCTGCCCGCGTTGCAACAGCTCTCCGGTAAACGGGCGTTGATCATGCGGGGCAACGGCGGCCGCGAGCTGCTAGGCGAGACGCTGGCTGAGCGAGGGGCAGCGGTAAGCTATTATGAATGTTATCAACGCAGCCCGGTGCATTATGATGGCAGTGAGCAAAGCGCCCACTGGCAACGTGCCGGTATCAATACGCTGGTAGTGACCAGCGGCGAAATGTTACAACAGCTCTATACTTTAGTTCCTGATTACTATCGCTCTTCGTGGCTGTTACGTTGCCGCCTGATAGTCGTCAGTGAACGTCTTGCTACCCTTGCCCAGGAGCTGGGTTGGAGCACGATTCGGGTAGCTGAAAACGCAGATAATGACGCGCTGATCCGCGCGCTACAATAACCTGACTATGGGATGTGCCACTATGACGGAACAAAACACTCCATCCGCCGCGGTTGAAGAATCAAACCCAGCGGTTGAGAGCCCCCAGCAGCCAGCCGCTGACCACCGGAAAGGTAAGAACACCGGCCCGGTATTGGGTGCGATTGCCATCGTGCTGGTCATCGCTCTGGGTGCTGGCGGCTATTATCACACGCACCAGCAGGCTCAGACATTGATCGCCGCCAACCAGGCCTTGCAGCAACAGTTGGCAGAGCTTAAGCAGAGCCAGCAGCAGGAAAAGAGCGCGCTGGAAGGCTTGCTGCAACAGCAGGGGAAAACGCTGGAGGCCACCGATCGCGAGCAAATCTCGCTGGTGCGTCAGCTCAATGAACTGCAGGATAAGGTTGCCACCATTTCCGGCAGCGATGCCAAAACCTGGCTGCTGGCACAGGCGGACTTTCTGGTAAAAATGGCAGGCCGCAAGCTGTGGAGCGATCAGGATGTCACCACCGCGGCTGCGCTGCTGAAAAGCGCCGACGCCAGCCTGGCAGAAATGAACGATCCGAGCCTGATCGATATTCGCCGCGCCATCACCGAAGATGTCGGCACCCTCTCCGCCGTGGCGCAGATAGATTTTGACGGCATCATCCTGAAGGTCAACCAGCTGTCCAATCAGGTCGACGACCTGCGTCTGGCGGATAACAACCGTGACGAACGGCCAATGGATGAAGACGACGGCGAGCTGTCCAGTTCGTTGAGCGAATGGCGTCAAAACCTGACCAAGAGCTGGCACAACTTTATGGCGGACTTTATTACCGTCCGCCGTCGCGATAGCAGTGCCGAACCGCTGCTGGCGCCGAATCAGGATGTCTACCTGCGTGAGAATATCCGTTCGCGCCTGCTGGTTGCCGCACAGGCTATCCCTCGTCATCAGAACGAAGTGTATAAACAGTCGCTGGAAACGGTTTCGACCTGGGTACGCGCCTACTTCGATACCACCGATCCGGCTACCAAGGCATTCCTGGAAGAGTTGGACAACCTGAGCCAGCAATCGATCTCCATGGACGTTCCGGGCCAGCTGAAAAGCCAGCCGATGCTGGAAAAACTGATGCAGACCCGGGTACGTAATCTGTTGGCCCAGGCCCCTGCCACTCACCAGGAGGGATAAGCCATGTTACGCGTGTTATTCCTGTTTCTGGTGCTGATTGCCAGCCTGGTGCTGGGGCCGATGCTGGCCGGGCACCAAGGCTATGTGCTGATCCAGACCGACAATTACAACGTCGAAACCAGCGTGACCGGTCTGGTGATTATGGCAGTACTGCTGTTCCTGGTACTGTTTGTCATCGAATGGATCCTGCGCCGCATCTTCCGCACTGGCGCGCGCACCCGTGGCTGGTTCCTTGGCCGCAAACGTAGCCGCGCCCGTAAGCAAACCAAAGCGGCGCTGATCAAACTGGCGGAAGGGGATTACAAGCAGGTAGAGAAACTGCTGACCCGCAATGCCGATCATGCCGAGCAACCGGTGGTGAACTACCTGCTGGCAGCAGAAGCTGCGCAGCAGCGTGGCGATGGCTTCCGCACCAACCAGTATCTGGAGCGTGCCGCCGAAGCTGCCGATACCGATCAGTTGCCGGTAGACATTACCCGCGTGCGTATTCAGTTGGCGCAGGGTGAAGCCCATGCGGCACGGCACGGCGTCGATAGCTTGCTGAACCAGGCACCGCGTCACCCGGAAGTGCTGCGGCTGGCGGAGCAGGCCTATCTGCGCACCGGAGCTTATGCCTCACTGCTGGAAATTCTGCCTTCGATGAGCAAAATCAACCTGCACAGCGAAGAAGAGCTACAGGCTTTACAGCAGCAGGCCTATATCGGCCTGATGAACCAGGCCATGGCCGATGAAGGCAGTGAAGGGTTGAAGCGCTGGTGGAAAGATCAGAGCCGTAAAATCCGCCACGAAATCCCGCTACAGGTAGCGATGGTGGAACATCTTATTGAGTGTAATGACCATGAACTGGCACAAAGCATTGTGCTGGACGGTCTGAAGCGCCAATACGACGAACGGTTGGTGTTGTTGATCCCACGTATCAAGTCTGGCAACCCGGAACAGTTGGAAAAAGCGTTACGCCAACAGATCAAGCAGCATGGCGCGACGCCGTTGCTTAACAGCACGCTGGGTCAGTTACTGATGAAGCACGGTGAATGGCAGCAAGCCAGTGATGCGTTCCATGCAGCACTGCAACAGCGGCCAGATGCCTACGACTACGCCTGGTTGGCAGATGCGTTGGATAAGCTGCACCGCAGCGACGAAGCCACACAGATGCGCCGTGAAGGGCTGATGTTAACGCTTAAGCAAAACGGCGAGTAACCTCCCCGGTTGGCTTGTCAGGGCTCAGCATGCCGTGCTGGGCCCTTTTTTTGCCTGAAACTTTCCTTTGGGCAAAAAAAAACACTTGCCGCGAGACAAGTGTATAAAAGAAGCAATCAGGTCTAGGACAACTGGGGTGGTGCCTCACTCAACGTTTTGCCCGGAGTGTGATGAAGCCGTTGCAAGCAACCCTTTCATCGTTCAGGTGGGCAATAGGCACCCTAAAATCGGCTCTGCATCATTCCTGGGTTTATGAGGCCTAAGGCGAACATAAGAAGTGGAATGAGCATCTACGATAGAGATATTGCACTTGGCGTGCCAACTTTTGACTACTGAGTGCCAACAAGCAAAAAATAAAATCATCATATTGAATTTAAACGATTTAAAATTATCTTCATTAACTCCTCTGATTTTCCCCGCCTGTTCGCCGCTATTTACCCCTCTACGGATCCTGTCGCCTTAAAACGACGGGTTAATGAGAAGTCTTTTTTATTGATTAAAATCATTAGGTTAAATGTCTCAAACTGACGACAACAGGCATGCCCATAAAGGACAAAAGGAGACAGGTTGAAATTTCGTAGGGTTTGCCAAGATAAAGCCGCTCGATAAAACGACTCACGGTAAAATAAAACGTCGGTTTAATATTTTTGTGATATGCATCACAAAATACTTGATCGATTTGCCGGCCGGGTGTAGCCTGTTTGTGTGACGTGAATCACACTATTAATCACTCTCTGGGAACTGCCACTATGAAACTGATCAACAAAATCATCACCGCTTTCAACAACGTAGACTTCTCATTCGGCACCATCAATCTCTGATTGCCGACGTAACGCCTGCCTGAAATAAAACGACTGTTATCTGGGGCAAGAACGGCATGATGCCGATATGCTCCAGAAGTCGTTGCGTTGTTTATCCTCCATTTTTGCACCCTGCCATTTTTCCAGCGCTTATCTCTGCTTCCTTCTGATCATTCCCTTGTAAGGCTAGCTCTAAAGTTGTCTGCTTCCCCTCACCCTCTCCCAAAGGGCGAGGGGGCTGCCCTGAGCCCTTGATTAGCTCGTGCGGCTTCGGAAAGTGATGTAAGAAGGAGAAAGGCAAGGTATTACACAGAGAATCAACGAACTCGATCGTACCGCTTCGGAAAGTGATAAGAAGAAAGTCCGGGTAATACGCAGAGAAATCAACGAGCTCGATCGGTCCCCTCTCCCTGTGGGAGAGGGTTAGGGTGAGGGGCCAGCACGATATCTCAGGTATCGGACGCCCACCCTTTCCGCCAGTATAAAAAGCAAAAAACCCGCTCATTGCTGAACGGGTTGCTGAACGGGCGCGGCATGCAGCGCCCCTACAATAGACGTAAAAAAGCCCGCTTTTAAAGCGGGCTTTCTTGAAATTGGTCGGCGAGAGAGGATTCGAACCTCCGACCCACTGGTCCCAAACCAGTTGCGCTACCAAGCTGCGCTACTCGCCGATTTCTTGTTGCTGATACTACCGAACTTTCCAGCCTATGTCTATGTAAATATTAAATTTATCAGACATTTTGTGTGTGGTGCGAAGAGAGGGACTTGAACCCTCACGTCCGTAAGAACACTAACACCTGAAGCTAGCGCGTCTACCAATTCCGCCACCTTCGCACTGTCACAAAACAGCTTTCAATTCTTTTACTTTACCCTAGGTAAAGTGGGGTGGCTAATGGGGCTCGAACCCACGACAACTGGAATCACAATCCAGGGCTCTACCAACTGAGCTATAGCCACCATAACTACTTTATCTACTGCTTACTTCACGCGGTAATCATACCACCGCAGCTCCTGCGCACAAAATTAATGGCGCGCCCGACAGGATTCGAACCTGAGACCTCTGCCTCCGGAGGGCAGCGCTCTATCCAGCTGAGCTACGGGCGCGTAGCGCCGTTGCGGGTGGGGATACTACGGTTTTATGCCCATCCTGTCTAGTGCTTTTTCTAAGAAATGTTGAGTTCGCTGACCCTTTGCTCACTCTTGCAGCAGAAAGGGCCCGACAAGGCCCTTTTCTTAAGCTTAGCGCTGACTTTCTGTCCGCTTTTCAGGCTGATGATGGACTTTATGCATACCGAATACAAAGTAGCACAGGCTCACCGCAGCCAGGAAAATCATCCCCACCACCAACGAAATCCGCGTATCCGGATTGATCCCCATGCCAACCAGCACACAAATCAGGAAAGCGATGGTCAGATAGTTCATGTAAGGGAACATAAATGACTTGAAGCTGTGAGTCTTCATCGCTTCTTTATGGGCACGGCGGAAGTAGATCTGGCTGATCAGCACCACAAACCACGGCATCATGCCCGGCAGCACGCTGGCGCTATAGACATAGACGAACACCTGCTGAGGATTGGGAATAACGTAGTTCAGCGCCGATCCCACCAACAGGCAGATAATGGTAATGACAATACAGTTGACCGGTACGCCGCTGGCAGAAAGCCTGGTCAATGCCGCAGGCAGTTGGCGGTTCTTGGCCAGGGCATACAGCATGCGGCCGCCACTATACATGCCGCTGTTGCAACCGGAGAGCGCGGCGGTCAACACCACAAAGTTGATGATACCTGCGGCGGCGACGATACCAATCTTGGCAAAGGTCAGCACAAACGGGCTGCCTGCGGTGCCGATACCGTTCCACGGGAAGATGGTGACAATCACGAAGATGGCACCGACATAGAAAATCAGGATGCGCCACAGGATGTTGTTGATCGCACGTTTGAGCGTCACCTGCGGGTTTTTGGCTTCCCCGGCGGTAATGCCGACCAGTTCAACCCCTTGGTAAGAAGCCACCACGATACACAGGGCAAACAGGAAGCCTTTCCAGCCACCGGCAAAGAAGCCGCCATGAGCCGTCAAGTTGGCAAAGCCCGTCGGCTGCCCGCCGTTACCGAAGCCGAAGAAGATCACCCCCAAGCCCACCAGGATCATCACGATAATGGTGGTGACCTTGATCATGGCAAACCAGAACTCCAGCTCACCGTACAGGCGCACCGCCGCCAGGTTGGCTAACGCGACCATGGCGACCGCAATTAACGCAGGCAGCCACTGCGGTATCTCTGGGAACCAGAACTGTACATAGACGCCAATAGCCGTGATTTCCGATATCCCCACGGCAAGCCACATAAACCAGTAGCCCCAGGCGGTGAGATAGCCGAAAAAGGGGTTCATGTATTTGTGCGCATAGACGGCGAAAGAGCCCGCCACCGGCTCCAGGAACAGCATCTCCCCCATTGAACGCATGATGAAGAATACAAACAGGCCGGCGATGATATAGGCCAGCAGCACCGAAGGCCCTGCCCATTTCAACGTACTGGCCGATCCCATAAACAGACCTACGCCGATCGTGCCACCCAGGGCGATCAGCTCTATATGTCGCGCTTCTAACCCGCGATGTAAACCCGGTGGCTTTTCTTTACTTGCCATAAATCCTCAGTCATATTTTTTATGATGTTGTCTGCCTGCCGATCGGTGCCGGTCATTATTGTTTTAGACAAGTTGAGTGTAATTCATCCCCCGCCGGGCAAAACGGAACTTAAGCAGTCATCCGCACCATTTAATTGCGGAGAAGTGCCGCTGCGGCCTGGGGAAATTTTCGGGCGCTATGGTTTCGCATTTTGCCGTCATAAGCAAACCGCAAATTAAAACCTTATGGAATAAGTGACGAGGGAATGATTAACCGAGGTTATAGCTTTGACCACGTTATGGCCGATAGGGAGATTATTTGCGCAAAACAGACGCTGGAGCAACAGAGGGGCTGCTCCAGCCGAAGGATCACATCTTGCCGGTATAGTAATAACCGACGAACTTGAGTAGCCGAAGCTGGCGGCGTATACGGCTCGGCTGGCTGAGCAGGCGGTAGAGCCACTCCAGGCCCAGATTCTGCCACACCTTGGGCGCGCGCTTCACATGACCGGTAAACACGTCATAGGTGCCGCCAACCCCCATATACAGCGCCTGTGGATGCACCTTGCGGCAATCCCGCATCAGGATTTCCTGCTTTGGCGATCCCATTGCCACGGTCACGATAGCCGCGCCGCTGGCGCGAATGCGTTCAAACAAGGCATCCCGCTGTTCCGGTTTGAAGTAGCCATCCTGGCTGCCTACCAGATTCACATTCCACTGACTACGCAGCTTCTGCTCGGTCTCTGCCAGCACCGAAGGCTTACCGCCAACCAGAAACACCGGCGTGCCTTCCTGACCCGCGCGCTGCATCATGGCTTCCCACAGATCGGCCCCGGCCACGCGCGACACCTCCGCGCCAGGATACTTGCGGCGGATGGAGCGCACCATGCTGATGCCATCGGCATATTTGTACTCAGCCTCATCCAACAGGGCATGCAGCGCCGGATCGGTTTCCGCATTGAGGATTTTCTCGGCGTTCATCGCCACCAGGGTGCCTTGCTTGACCCTGCCACCGTCGAACAGAAAATCCATACACTGCGCCATGTTGCGAAAGCCCCACAGGCTGAAACCGCGCAGCTCATACTTGGGAACCGAAATGTTTGCTTCCATTGTCACTATTACCTTGGCACAAGGGAGTTGGCTACGGGAGCCAACGCGCGCTTGCGCATAATTCGAGTCTTGATAAGCCCGGCAGCATCAAACAGCCAGTACAGTAATTTTGCCAATACCAGGCAGGCACCAAAAATGATGCAGAAGAACACCACGCGTGAGACAAAGGAATCTACCCCCTCACGCGCCAGCACGATGATATTAAACACCGCACCAAAGCAGAACCCTTGCAATATCGCCGCCTTAAAGCGGTTCTGTTCACTTTTGCCCAGCTCATACAGCCAGTCGAACCACTTGATGATCAGGCCCACCACAATGGCGCCCAGCGGGATAAACAGCACCCCGCCCATCACCACCAGCGAACCAATCAGCGTTGGGGAAATCGCCAGCCCGGAATGGTTGTCCAGCACTTCCCAGGTAAAGTAGTTGGCGGTATTCAGCACCAGATCCGGCCGCCCCGGCCACAACCAGGCAGGGATAAAGACATAGAAATCACGCACGATCGGGGCCAGCCCCTGGAAATCGATCTTGTCGTAATTTTGCAGCAGCAGCCCCAGGTTCTCCCACGGAGAGAAGGTATCACGGGTCAGATACAGGAAAGTGTAGAACGCTTCCGGGCCGCTGACATCCAGGCTATAGCGTTTCAGCGCCAGCCAGAACATGCCGACAATGCCGAACACCCCGGCGGCCACCAGCATCCACAGCGAGATCCAACCGCGCACAATGCCGATAAACAAGAATAGTGCGAAAGCGATGATGATGTTGGCACGGGTACCGCCCACGATCACGTAGGTCAGAATGCCGAACGCCACCGTGGCCGCCAGGAAGAAGAACCAGGCACGCAAATCCTGCTTCAGGAAATAGACCACCAGCATCGCCGGGATAAAGAAGTAGAAGAAGCGCTTGAGCGCCACCCCTGACACATCGCTGGAGAAGATTTGGCTGTAGGAGTTGAGCTTGAACAGCAGGAAGCCGTTCTGCATAAAGAAGATGCCCACGGTGCCGATCGCCACCAGCGCCAGCAATATCCAGGTGATATGCGTCTCTACCCGGTTCATGGTGAACACTGGCTTATGCGGCTGGCTGCTACGCTTACGCAACCGCGTCTTGTAGCTGACGTAGTAAATCGCGTAGAAGGCGGTGGCAGAAAGAATGGCATACAGCAGGAACTCAACCGGCACCACGGCCACGTCAAACTGGAACACCAGCAGGCAGGTCAGCGGGAAGCCAAAGTAAAACGTCAGCAGATAGAGCAAGGAAAAGAAGACGTTAAAGTTGAAGCGGACACGCCGAAACTCCTGATAGGTCAGGGTCAGCACAAACAGCGCCCCGATCAGATAGACGACAAACAGCCCGCCAAACTGTGCCAGCGTCATGGATTTTCTCCCGCCGCCAACGCCAATGCCTGCTGCCAGCCATCAACATAGTTCGGATTGAAAAAGGCGATGGACTGTTTATCCAGCGTTGCCAGTTGGCGCTGTGATTCGCGCACCACGGCTTCATCCAGCGAGTCGCCATAGAACAGCACCGGCAGATGCTGCTCTGCCAGGTCCTGCCAGAACGGGTTCTTGCGGCTGAGGACAAAAGGTACGCCAAACTGAATCAACAGGCACAGCGTACCGATCCCCTGCTGGCGGTCGAAAATGAAGTAGCCGAGATCGCACTCACGCAGGATATTGAGATAATCGTCAAACGCCACCTGCTGGGTCAGCAGTTGCAGGTTCTGCTCGGAGAACAACTTCAGGCCAGCCGCGCGCACCTGGGCAATATAGGCGTCGTTATTGGCCGGATAGCCCATCGGCAAAATCACCCGCACCTTGTCACCAAATTGCTGATGGATCGCCTGCAACGCCTCAATATGGCGGTTGGTGGTATCACCAGAGTTGCCCACCAGGATGGTCATCGGCCCGGCCAGGTCCTTTTCGACTTCGATGCCTGTCAACGCAGGGTCCATACGCGTCGGGAAATACAGCAGCGAGGCCGGAACGCGTGCGTGCCGCTGCTGGTAGTGGATCAGGTCGCCTCGGGTGGCAAATACGTGGCCAACCCGCCCTTGGGCAATGCGGCGCAGCACGTAGAACAGGCGATATTTCCAACTGGTGGCATTTTCATACAGATCGGCCCCCCAGATATGCCAGCTCACCTGGCGCGGCTTGATCTTGCCGCTCAGCAAGGCCAGCCACAGCGCCGCGTTAAACTGGCCATGCAGGAACAGGCGGGTGTCACGGTTGGCCTTGGCACGGGCAATCACTGCCTCTGCGAGGCTCTTTTTGCCGGGGAAAGCCTCGATGGTCAGTTTGGGAAAGTGGCCCAACGCGGCCACGTCTTTGGCTGCCACCATGAAGTGACACACTTGTTCTGCGGGCAGGCGTTCGGCCAGCACGTCATTAAAGAAGCGCAGCACCGTCTGATTATGATGCGGGATATCAGATCCCAGTACGTGGATTAGTATGGTCATACTCGTCTACGATAAAGAATAAATACGCAGCTACAGAGCGCAAAATACACGATGTAGGTTGCCATATAGGCCTGTGCCGCCCCTAATGCGCCATGCAGCGGGATCAGCCAGTGCGAGAACAGCGTCAGCAAGGCAAACTGGCTGACCTCTGTCAAAATATAAAAACGGAGCGACGCCTTGGCGATCACCAGGTAACCGAAGACGTAGGCCCCGACTTTCAGCACGTCCCCCACCAGTTGCCAGGCAAACAGATCGCGCATGGCAACGAACTTCTCAGAGAACAGCAGCCAGATGGCGAAGTCACGCAGCAGCCAGACGGTAAAGCTGGCAGCGGCGACCGCAGGCAGCACAAACTTCAGCGAGCGCACGATCTCCCGCGAAATGGCGCTTTTCTCTTGCAGGCGCGACAGCGTTGGCAGCAGATAAACGGTGAAAGAAGCGGTAATAAACTGCAGGTAGGCATCAGAGATACTGCTCACCCCTTGCCAGATCCCCACTTCGTCCCAGCCGTAATGCTCCGCCAGCAGGTTACGCATCATTACATAGGCGACCGGCAAGGTCACGGAGGTGATCAGCGCCATCAGGGTAAACTTGCCGAGATGGCTGGCTAGCGCCTTATCCCAGGCCAGCGCCAGATAGCGCAGCGGCATCGCCTTGCGCCGCCACAGCATGAAACCGGCAGGCAGCACTACCAAGGCAGGAACCAGAGCCAGCCCGGCCAACGCGCCTTCATAGCCGCCCAGCTTAAAGCATAGCGTAAAGGCTACCACGCCGATCAGGCTACCGGCGATCACCGCCAGCGCGTTACCCATCGCATCGCGATAACCTTTGAGGATCGCCAGGAACAGGTTGGCGTAGGCAATCCCCATCTGGATAAACGCCACCGCCCGCACCACGTTCACATAGTCAGCATGGCCAAACAGCCCACGGCTGATCGGCTCGGCAGCAAACAGGAACACCAGCGCCAGCAGGGTTGAGAAACCCAGCACGATGCTGGACGCGGTACCCACCGCCATCCGCAACCGCTGCGGATCCTGATGGTACTCCGCAACATACTTGGTGATACCGTTAAAAATCCCGGCACCCGACAGCACGCCCAACACGGTGAGCAATTGGCGGAAGTTACCCGCCTGCCCGACCCCGCTGGGGCCGAAGGCCACCGCCAGCATTTTTACCACCAGCAACCCCACGCCGATCTTGATCAGCGTGGAGCCCGCGGTCCAAATCGATGCTTTTGCCAGAGACATATCAGGCGAGGAAGCTCAGGATGGTATTGATTACCGTACGTTGATTGACGTCTGACATGTTAAAGAACAGCGGCAGACGCACCAGGCGCTCGCTCTCTTTGGTGGTGAAGCGGTCCTCGCCGGAGAAACGGCCAAACTTCTCACCGGCCGGGCAGGCGTGCAGTGGGATGTAGTGGAACACCGACATTATTTCGGCTTCTTTCAGGTAGTCGATAAACGCGGTACGATCCTGCACGTCTTTCAGCTTGATGTAGAACATATGGGCGTTGTGCACGCAGTTGGCCGGAATGACCGGCAAGGCGATACGCCCTGAGTCTGCCAACGGTTTCAATGCATCGTAATAGTTCTGCCACAGCTTCAGGCGGCGCTGGTTGATCGTCTCGGCGGCCTCCAACTGTGCCCACAGATAAGCGGCTTGCAGATCTGACATCAGATAGCTGGAACCAATATCGCGCCAGGTATATTTGTCTACCTGACCACGGAAGAACTGGCTGCGGTTGGTGCCTTTTTCACGGATCACTTCGGCACGATCGATCAGGGCCGGGTCGTTAATCAGCGTCGCGCCACCTTCACCGCCAGCGGTGTAGTTTTTGGTCTCATGAAAGCTGAAGCAGCCGATATGGCCGATGGTCCCCAAGGCTTTGCCTTTATAGGTCGACATCACGCCCTGCGCAGCATCTTCTACCACCATCAGGTTGTACTTCTTCGCCAACGCCATGATGGTGTCCATTTCGCAGGCTACGCCAGCGTAATGCACCGGCACGATGGCACGGGTTTTATCGGTGATCGCCGCTTCAATCTTGGTTTCATCGATGTTCATGGTGTCTGGACGCAGATCGACAAACACCATCACCGCCCCGCGCAGCACAAAGGCGTTAGCGGTGGATACGAAGGTGTAGCTCGGCATGATCACTTCATCACCCGGCTGGATATCCAGCAGGATGGCGGCCATTTCCAGTGACGCGGTGCAAGACGGCGTCAGCAGCACTTTCGGACAGCCGAAATGCTGTTCCATCCACTGCTGGCAGCGACGGGTAAAACCACCGTCACCACAGAGTTTGCCGCTGCTCATCGCAGCCTGCATATAATCGAGTTCCGTGCCAACAACCGGTGGAGCGTTAAATGGGATCATGTAAACCTCTATAGAACCAATACGCGGTGCTTTCTAGGGTGGCACCGTGCCGTTGATAGAGCCGTAACGCGGCAATATTACTTATCTGAGTCGCGATCCGCAGGCGCTGCAGCCGTTGCTGCTGGCACCAGGCGATCGCGGCTGTCATCAGCCGAGAACCGGTCCCTTTACCTTGTACACCTGGGAATGCCGCCAGCAGGCCGATACGCGCCTCTTGCTGGCCGATATCACGCAGGCTGACAAACCCTTCTGGCTCCCCATCGCTGCCCAACACAAGCAGGCACTGATGGTCAAACGTCCCCAGCACCGCTTTTTCAATCCAGGTGGCGTAAAAACGCCCGCTGTCCTGCGGCTGATACCAAGGCGCGCGGAAACGGCTGGCGGCAAATACCTTGGCCGCCACCGAACGCAACAGTGGAATATCTTCAGGCTGGGCGATGCGAATGGCCGGTAAATTCAATGCACAATCTGTGCCAATTGCCAGGGCAAAGTCCACTTCACCCTCTACCAGCCGAAATCCCGCGCCAGCCAAACCATCGGCCAAGTCCAGGCGCTGGGCCGGGATCTTGGCCTGAACCAGCGCAAACGCATCCAGTTCAGCTACCGTAAGCGCAGGAGCCGCATCGTCAAAATGCAGTTTGGCGCTAGTGAGTTGGAAATACTCGCTTTCCCAGCCCAAAGGCTCAATATTGGCGTGGACGGACATGCAGTAAATCCAGTAAGTATTTGCCATAGCCGGTTTTGGCTAACGCCTGCGCCGAGCGTCTTACGCCATCATCATCCAGCCAGCCGTTACGCCAGGCGATCTCTTCCAGACAGGCAATCTTGAACCCCTGGCGCTTCTCTACCGTCTGCACAAAGGTACTGGCTTCGATCAGGCTGTCGTGGGTGCCGGTATCGAGCCAGGCAAAACCACGCCCCAACAGCTCGACGCTCAGTTCGCCACGCTCCAGATACATCTGGTTGATACTGGTGATTTCCAGCTCGCCGCGTTCGGAAGGCTTCACCTGCTTGGCGAAATCCACCACCTGGTTGTCATAGAAATAGAGACCGGTGACCGCCCAGTTGGACTTCGGCTTCAGCGGCTTTTCTTCAATCGACAGCGCGTGGAAATTATCGTCGAACTCCACTACGCCAAAACGCTCTGGGTCCATAACCTGGTAACCAAATACCGTGGCACCTTTCAGACCCTGAACCACGCTTTTCAGTTTCGGGCTGAAGCCCTGGCCGAAGTAGATATTGTCGCCCAGCACCAGGCAGCACGGCTCGCCGCCGATAAACTCTTCGCCGATCAGGAAGGCCTGTGCCAACCCGTCCGGGCTCGGTTGTTCGGCGTAGCTGAGGTTGATGCCAAATTCTTCACCGCTGCCCAGCAAACGGCGAAACGAGGGCAGATCTTCAGGCGTAGAGATAATCAGAATATCGCGGATCCCGGCCAGCATCAGCACCGAGAGCGGATAGTAAATCATCGGTTTATCGTAAATGGGCAGCAACTGCTTGGAGACGCCGCGAGTGATCGGGTGTAAACGCGTCCCCGACCCGCCGGCTAGAATAATACCTTTCATCATGACTCCTGAACTTCCGCTAGCCGCACGGCGCTTATAGCCTTCCGTGCGTTTACCTAGATAGGATTATTGGTTTAGCCCTAAACGCTCGCCTGCATAGGAACCGTCTTGCACGCGGCGCCACCAGGTTTCATTGTTCAGATACCAGGAAACCGTTTTGCGGATGCCGCTTTCAAAGGTTTCCTGTGGGCGCCAACCCAGTTCACGTTCAATTTTGCCCGCGTCGATGGCATAGCGCATATCGTGGCCAGGGCGATCTTTGACGTAGGTGATCAGATCGCGATATTTCGCCACGCCCTGCGGTTTGTGCGGTGCCAGCTCTTCCAGCAGATCGCAGATGGTCTGTACAACTTCGATATTTTTGCGCTCGTTGTGGCCGCCGATGTTATAGGTTTCCCCAATCACACCTTCGGTCACCACCTGATATAACGCCCGCGCATGGTCCTCCACAAACAGCCAGTCACGCACCTGCGCTCCGTCGCCGTAAACCGGCAGCGGTTTGCCAGAAATGGCATTAAGGATCACCAGCGGCACCAGCTTCTCTGGGAAGTGGTAAGGGCCGTAGTTGTTGGAGCAATTGGTCACGACGGTAGGGAAACCGTAGGTACGCAGCCAGGCGCGCACCAAGTGGTCGCTCGAGGCCTTGGAAGCAGAATACGGGCTGCTTGGCGCGTAAGGAGTAGTTTCGGTAAACAGATCGTCGGTGCCGTGCAGGTCACCGTACACTTCATCGGTAGAGATATGATGGAAGCGGAAAGCCTGCTTTTTCTCTGCCGCCAGCGCCTGCCAATAATGACGGGCGGCCTCCAGCATGGTGTAAGTACCCACTATGTTGGTTTCGATAAAGGCTGCCGGGCCGTCGATCGAGCGGTCAACGTGGCTTTCTGCCGCCAGATGCATCACGAAATCCGGCTGGTACTGCGCAAATACGCGGTCCAGTGCGGCACGGTCGCAGATATCTACCTGCTCGAAAGCATAGCGCTCGTTGTCCGCCACGCCCGCCAGCGACTCCAGGTTACCGGCATAGGTGAGCTTATCAACCACCACCACGCTATCGCGGGTCCCCTCGATGATATGTCTTACCACGGCAGAGCCGATAAATCCGGCCCCGCCGGTGACCAAAATACGTTTCAACGCCAGACTCCTTTGGTGTCCACGATCCAGGACTGCTTAATCTCTTCCGGCCTGATGGCCTTGAATTCTTTATGATCGACCAGCATCACGATCACATCCGCCTGCTGTAGGGCTTCAGGCAGTTTTTTCAGCGTAACGTGGCCCGCCAGTGACTTCGGCAATTGCTCAACGTTAGGCTCGACCGCCAGGGTTTCACCCACGTGCCAATCGGCAATCAGGTGGGCTACTTCAACCGCCGGGCTCTCACGCAGGTCGTCGATATTAGGTTTGAACGCCAGTCCGAAGCAGGCAATTTTCACTTCAGAAGCGCGCTTGTTGGTGGCCGCCAGGCAATCTGCCACGGCTGCCTTGACTTGATCGACCACCCAGAGCGGTTTGCCGTCGTTGACCAGGCGCGCAGTATGGATCAGACGAGCCTGTTGCGGGTTCTGCGCCACGATGAACCAAGGATCAACGGCGATACAATGCCCGCCCACACCAGGACCAGGTTGCAGAATGTTGACACGCGGATGGCGGTTAGCCAGGCGGATCAGTTCCCACACGTTAATACCCTGCTCGGCACAGATCAGCGAAAGCTCGTTGGCAAACGCGATGTTAACGTCGCGGAAGCTGTTTTCCGTCAGTTTGCACATCTCGGCGGTGCGCGAGTTGGTGATCACACACTCACCTTCGAGGAAAATCTTGTACAGCGCGCTGGCGCGCTCGGAGCATTTTGGCGTCATCCCGCCAATCACGCGGTCATTCTGGATCAGCTCAACCATCACCTGCCCAGGCAGCACGCGCTCAGGACAGTAGGCAATGTTCACGTCGGCCCGCTCACCGGCATCCTGCGGGAAGCTCAGATCGCTACGCGCCTCTGCCAACCAGAGTGCCATCTGCTCGGTAGCGCCCACCGGTGAAGTAGACTCCAGGATCACCAGGTCGCCCTTTTTCAGTACCGGTGCCAATGACTTGGCGGCGGCTTCAACATAGGCCAGATCGGGTTCGTGATCCCCTTTGAACGGCGTTGGTACGGCGATCAGGAACGCATCGGCCGCCAGCGGTTTAGTCACCGCCTGCAGATAGCCGCCTTCTACCGCTTCTTTTACTACGCGATCCAAATCAGGTTCGACGATGTGGATGGCACCGCGGTTAATGGTATCTACCGCGTGCTGGTTAACATCTACGCCCACCACTTTTTTCTTGCGGGAAGCAAACGCCGCCGCCGTTGGCAAACCAATATAGCCCAGGCCAATAACTGAAATAGTGTTAAAACTCATAGTGTCACCTGATGATTCTTTAAAGCTTCGAGGATACGTTGGCAGGCATGCCCGTCACCGTATGGGTTATGCGCCCGGCTCATGGCGTGGTATTCGCCTTCGTCTGTCAATAACCGGGTTACCGCATCAACAATTTTAGCTACGTCCGTTCCCACCAGCTGTACCGTACCGGCATCTACCGCTTCTGGCCGCTCGGTGGTATCACGCATCACCAACACCGGTTTACCCAGCGACGGCGCCTCTTCCTGAATGCCGCCCGAGTCGGTCAGGATCAGATAAGATCGCGTCATCAGATAGACAAACGGCAGGTAATCCTGCGGATCGATCAGAATGATGTTATCGATCCCCTTCAAAATACGGTTGACCGGCTCGCTGACGTTCGGATTGAGGTGCACCGGATAGACCACCTGCACTTCAGGATGCTGAAGGGCAATCTCGGCCAAAGCGCTACAGATGCGCTCGAACCCACCGCCGAAGCTTTCGCGGCGGTGCCCGGTTACCAAGATTAGCTTTTTGTTGGCATCCAGGAAAGGATAGCGCTGGTCAAGGCTGGTGCGCAGTTCTGGGTTGTGCATGATGCGGTCGCGCACCCACAGCAACGCATCGATCACGGTATTGCCCGTGACGAAAATATGGTCGTCCCGCAGCGATTCACGTAACAGGTTCTGCCGTGAATTTTCGGTTGGCGAGAAGTGATACATCGCCAAATGCCCCGTCAACTTGCGGTTGGCCTCTTCAGGCCACGGAGAATAGAGATTACCGGTACGCAGGCCCGCTTCCACATGCCCCACCGGGATACGCTGATAAAACGCTGCCAGGCTGGTCGCCATGGTGGTCGTCGTGTCACCGTGAACCAACACCACGTCCGGCTTGAAGTCCTCCAGTACGCCTTTGATCCCTTCCAGAATGCGGCAGGTGATTTCACTCAGCCCCTGGCCCGGTTTCATAATATTCAGGTCGTAATCCGGTACGATTTCAAACAAACGCAGTACCTGATCCAGCATCTCGCGATGCTGTGCCGTAACGCAGACTCTTGACTCAAAGGCATCATCCTGAGCCAGAGCATGTACCAGAGGTGCCATTTTGATGGCTTCCGGTCTGGTGCCAAAAACAGTCAACACTTTCACAGCGAATCTCTTTTGGTCGGTGAAGTGCAGGCGAACCTGCAAAGTTGGGCACTCAGTGCCCAACAGCGAAATTATTATATTATTAATTAACTACGTGGCCGGCGTACCAAGGCAACGCCCGCACCAATCAGGCCACCGATTGCGCCCCACATAATCAGCCAGAATACCCGGCGTGGGCTATCACGTTTCACCGGCTCTTCCGGCGTACGTAAATAGCGGTAGGTCTGGAATTTGGCATCCAACGTCGGGCCGACGTTCAAGGTTGCTAACATGGCCCGGTTCTGATCGTAACTCACATCGTAAGCCGGGCCGGAAGCCTGTAAACCCTCCAGGCGCGCCTGTAGCATAGGTTTACCCAGCAGGAACAGATCGGAGTCTGGCAGCTGTTCGGCTGGCGTATCGGTCTGCGTACGGCTAATCCCCTGCTGCTCGGCGATTTTCAGCGCCTGCTGCACGGTCTTTAGCTCACGCTGATAAACCGCATCGGCCACCGCTTCCTGGCGCTTGACCTGTGCACTCATCGAGGTGGTACGTGCCGACCAGGCTCCCTGGATCTCTTCATTCAGATGCTGCGCCGCACGGTGGCTGGCAAAGGCAACATACTGACGCAACAGATGGTTGGAGTCTGGCGCAGTCTCGGCGGTCAGTTTCACACTGTCATTCAGCACTTTTTTGTCGTCGCGCGGCGTGAACTGGATATTGTTAATCAGGTCATCAAGCAACGCCGCATCGGCACGGGCATCCCCTTCCTGGCGCTGCTTGTAGTAATCGCTTTGCAGCCAGAAATCACGGCGCGTGTCATAGGCGGCCAACTGCATGATAAATTCATTATAGGCTTCATCGGCGATGCCTGGCTGATCGCTGGCAACCGCAGGCAGCGTCCGCTGATCCAGGTTACGCAGGAACTGCTGCTGAGAGTAATATCCCCCCAGCGCATTCACCGTTGGCTTATCGGTGATCGCCGTGGCGCTCCACTCCTGTTTCACCAGGTAGGAAACGATCAGCGCAACGGCAGCAAACAACACCGCGAAACCGATAATCCATTTTTTGCCGCGCCACAGGGTGCAGCATAGACCGCGGATATCGAGTTCGTTATCGACCACCGGGGTATTCTTGTCAGACGTTGTTTCAGGATTCATCACTGCCCTAAAGCCTCAGGTTAAGGTACTTGCTTATTGTTCGTTGCATTCCGCAGGCGGCGCTTGAGACGTTTGATATAACGCGCGACCCGCCATGCACGTTTAATGCAATAGCCATACAAGAAGAATGCAAGCAAGAATAATGCCAACATAACCCATTCAGGTATGAAAGTCAGACGTTCGCCTATCACGCCAACCGCCGCCAACAGCGCTGCGGCCAAGGTGATGAGCACAAAAGCCTGACGAGGCGTAAAGCCCGCTCGCATAATCAAATGGTGGATGTGTTGACGGTCTGGCGAGAACGGGCTCATGCCCTTACGCAGACGGCGATACATGATGGCAATCATATCCATCAGCGGGATGGCGATAATCCACAGCGCGGTGACCGGTTTGATCGGATGGTTTGGCCCTTGTGAGCTTTGCACCAGCAGCCAGATGGCGGTAAAACCGATCAGCGTACTGCCGGCGTCGCCCATAAAGACCTTATAGCGACGGCCAAGGATGCCGAGGTTGAGCAGAATATAGGGAACAATAGCCGCCAGCATCGCGAAACACCAGAAGGCAAGCTCGCTATGGCCGCCTTGATAAAGCAGGATCCCCATCGCACCGAACGACACGCAAGAGAGACCGCCGAGCAGGCCGTCGATACCATCGACCATGTTAAAGGCGTTAATCGCCGCCCAAACGGCAAACAGCGTCACCAAATAGCCAAACGGCCCCAACTGCATTTCCCAGCCACCAAACACATAGCCGAGGCTGCGCAGATAAAGGCCGGCAAACACCATCATGGCGATGCCGACCAGTGCCTGAATGGTGGCGCGGATCTTGACGCTAATATCGAAGCGATCGTCCAGTGCCCCGACGAATACCAGGACACCGGCGCAGGTGAGATAGAGTTTGCTGTGCGCAATCGTCTGGTCGGTGATCAGGAAGGCAAAGCAGATGCCAGCGTAAACAGAAATCCCACCCACCAACGGGATCAGCCCCTGATGACGTTTGCGGTAATTAGGCTTATCAACCAAACCAATAGGTTTTGCTGCCTTGCGAGCAACAAATAAAAAAGCCAGAGAAAACAGAAAAACAAAAAGAATTTCAGTACTCATAGTGAGTAAGTTCACGGTTAACAAATCTCTGAAGAAGATGAGGCAGCTTAACATGGGTAAAAAACCGCGCCACATGACCAAGCGACCTTTCAGTCATTTCCTATGACATAGACACTTATCAATGCCCAAAACGTGTCTTGCTTCAACGCATTAACGCAAAAAACAGGCGCAAATAAGATAAGTTCTCAATAAGTCACAAGAATAACTTACTTTCCTTTACTGTTACTTATCGTATCCGCCAAAAGCAAAAAACGCCACGACTAGGCGTGGCGTTCCTCGAATATTTTACTTATTTATGAGCGTTTCATCATGTCGAAGAATTCATCGTTGGTTTTGGTCATCGCCAACTTGTTAATGAGGAACTCCATCGCGTCGATCTCGCCCATTGGGTGAATGATCTTGCGCAGGATCCACATCTTCTGCAGTTCTTCAGAGGTGGTGAGCAACTCTTCTTTACGCGTACCGGAACGGTTGTAATCGATAGCTGGGAACACGCGCTTCTCGGCGATTTTACGCGCCAGATGCAGTTCCATGTTACCCGTACCTTTAAACTCTTCGTAGATCACTTCGTCCATCTTCGAACCGGTATCGACCAGTGCGGTAGCGATGATGGTCAGGCTGCCGCCTTCCTCAACGTTACGAGCAGCACCGAAGAAACGCTTCGGACGATGCAGGGCGTTCGCATCCACACCACCGGTCAGCACTTTGCCTGAGGCAGGTACTACGGTGTTGTAGGCACGCGCCAGACGGGTGATGGAGTCCAGCAGGATGATCACGTCTTTTTTGTGTTCGACCAGGCGCTTGGCCTTCTCGATCACCATTTCGGCAACCTGTACATGGCGGGATGCAGGTTCGTCGAAGGTAGAAGCGATAACTTCGCCTTTTACCAGACGTTGCATCTCGGTCACTTCTTCCGGACGTTCGTCGATCAGCAACACCATCAGCACGCAGTCTGGATGGTTGTATGCGATGCTCTGCGCAATGTTTTGCAGCAGCATGGTTTTACCGGCTTTCGGCGGTGCCACAATCAGGCCACGCTGGCCACGACCGATTGGCGCTGCCAGATCCAGTACGCGAGCCGTCAGATCTTCGGTAGAGCCGTTGCCGCGCTCCATACGCAAACGTGAGTTGGCGTGCAGCGGCGTCAGGTTTTCGAACAGGATCTTGTTACGGGCGTTTTCCGGTTTGTCGTAGTTGACTTCGTTAACTTTCAACAGGGCAAAATAGCGCTCGCCTTCTTTTGGCGGACGAATCTTACCGGAAATGGTGTCACCTGTGCGGAGGTTGAAGCGGCGGATTTGGCTGGGAGAAACGTAGATATCGTCGGGGCCTGCGAGGTAGGAACTGTCTCCGGAACGGAGGAAACCAAATCCATCCTGCAATATCTCCAGCACGCCATCACCGAAGATATCTTCTCCGCTTTTCGCATGTTGCTTGAGTATAGAGAAGATAATGTCCTGTTTGCGCAGGCGGGCCAGGTTTTCCAGCCCCATATTTTCGCCGAGAGTAATCAGCTCAGAAACCGGCGTATTCTTTAATTCGGTAAGATTCATAGTGGGGGTTCTTAAACTCGGGGTGTGTCTCGAACTAGTATCGTGAATGGTATGGCAGCGTGTTATACCCATAACCTTTCAAGCTACAACGTGAAATTCATAGGGTATGCGTGCCTGTTACTGGACGTTCGATCGCCGGGCTGCTGGGCTGCCGCAGTAAGAAATGGCTTAGCTGGGGCGCACACGCTGACGGTTTAAGATCGAAGGTGCCTTAAAACTGATTTTTTGTAAAACCGCTTGATCGTCAAAACACGGGCTCGGTTCACAGTAAAATGCTAGTGCCGATGGTTCAACGTAGAGTAATGCTTAGATTCAGACTCTTTAGATTTAATACTTATGGCAAGTTCAGAATGCAGTATGGTTAAACTTAACACGCTTCTTGGCAGGCGTCTAGCGGTGAATGAAAATCCCCCTCCAGACGCCCGTCACGGGGCTTCCCGCCCTAATTACAGATTCGCGTCCAGGAACTCTTTGAGCTGGCCCTTGGACAGCGCGCCGACCTTGGTCGCTGCCACTTCACCGTTCTTGAACAACAACAGCGTCGGGATGCCGCGGATGCCGTATTTAGGCGCGGTAGCCGGGTTTTGATCGATGTTCAGTTTGGTAATGGTCAACTTGCCGGCGAACTCTTCGGCAATCTCGTCGAGGATCGGAGCAATCATCTTGCACGGACCACACCATTCAGCCCAGAAATCGACCAGGATTGGCCCTTCGGCTTTCAGCACATCGGAATCGAAGCTGTCGTCAGTCAGGTGAATAATTTTATCGCTCATGTTCTACTCCACAGGATTGGGTCTACCTTGTTGGTGTAGCATCAAACCAACTCAGGTGATTTTATTTCACCGTTTTTATTTCAACGGATATGCTTTCGTAAAGCAATAGTTAGCTGATATTCTACCACACTATGAGCAAAACACACTTGACCGAACAGAAGTTTTCCGACTTCGCCCTGCACCCGTTAGTCCTTGAAGCCCTTGAGAAAAAAGGGTTTCACAACTGCACGCCCATCCAGGCGTTAGCATTGCCGCTCACCCTCAGTGGGCGCGACGTTGCAGGTCAGGCGCAAACCGGTACCGGAAAGACGCTGGCATTTTTAGCGTCTACTTTTCACTATTTGCTGTCCCACCCGGCGAAAGAAGGTCGCCAGACCAACCAGCCGCGCGCCTTGATCATGGCGCCTACGCGTGAACTGGCGGTGCAGATCCATTCCGATGCAGAAGCTCTGTCGCAGTCTACCGGGTTGAAGCTTGGCCTGGCCTACGGCGGCGATGGCTATGACAAACAGCTGAAAGTGCTGGAAAGCGGCGTAGATATTCTGGTGGGAACCACCGGCCGTTTAATCGACTACGCCAAACAAAATTATATCGATCTGGGTGCTATCCAGGTTGTGGTGCTCGATGAAGCCGACCGCATGTACGATCTGGGCTTTATCAAAGATATCCGCTGGCTGTTCCGCCGTATGCCTGCGGTCGATCAACGCCTGAACATGTTGTTCTCTGCCACCCTGTCCTATCGCGTACGCGAACTGGCCTTTGAGCAGATGAACAATGCCGAATATGTGGAAGTTGAACCGGAACAGAAAACCGGCCACCGCATTCAGGAAGAGCTGTTCTACCCTTCCAACGAAGAAAAGATGCGCCTGCTGCAGACGCTGATCGAGGAAGAGTGGCCGGACCGCTGCATCATCTTCGCCAACACCAAGCACCGCTGTGAAGACATCTGGGGCCATCTGGCTGCCGACGGGCACCGCGTAGGCCTGCTGACCGGCGACGTGGCGCAGAAAAAACGCCTGCGTATTCTGGACGATTTCACCAAGGGTAACCTGGATATCCTGGTCGCCACCGATGTCGCCGCACGCGGCCTGCATATCCCGTTGGTGACTCACGTCTTCAACTACGATCTGCCGGACGACTGCGAAGACTACGTGCACCGCATTGGCCGTACTGGCCGCGCGGGCGAAAGCGGTCACTCCATCAGCCTGGCCTGTGAAGAGTACGCGCTTAATCTGCCCGCCATCGAGACTTATACCGGCCACAGCATTCCTGTGAGCAAGTACAACAGCGATGCGCTGCTGAGCGATCTGCCAGCACCGAAGCGCCTGGTGCGCCCACGAGGCAACAACGGCCCACGCCGTAACTCTTCCGCGCCACGTCGTGGTGGTGCGCCACGTAACAACCGTAAACGTTCGGGCTAATAGACGACTATGCCAGGTTCCAGCACCCTCTATGCCGCCATCGATCTGGGTTCCAACAGTTTCCATATGTTGGTGGTACGTGAGGTGGCTGGCAGTATCCAGACGCTGGCTCGCATCAAGCGCAAAGTGCGCCTGGCGGCCGGGCTGGATCAGCACAATCACCTGTCACAGGAAGCCATGCAGCGCGGCTGGCAATGTCTGCGGCTGTTCTCGGAACGCCTGCAGGATATCCCGCGCGATCAAATTCGGGTCGTCGCCACCGCAACGCTACGCCTGGCTAATAACGCAGCCGAGTTCCTGCAAACCGCCGAAACTATCCTTGGCTGCCCCGTTCAGGTTATCAGCGGCGAAGAAGAAGCCCGCCTGATTTACCACGGCGTTGCCCATACCACAGGCGGCCCGGATCGGCGTCTGGTGGTCGATATCGGGGGTGGCAGCACGGAGTTGGTCGTAGGTACAGGGGCGCAGGCCGCCCAGCTGTATAGCCTTTCAATGGGCTGTGTCACCTGGCTCGAACGCTTCTTCAGCGATCGTAATCTGGAGCGGGATAACTTCGAAGCCGCCGAACAGGCCGCGCGTGAAATGGTGCGGCCGATCGCCCCACAACTTCGTCAACATGGCTGGCAGATTTGCGTCGGCGCCTCCGGTACCGTGCAAGCGCTACAGGAAATCATGGTGGCGCAGGGGATGGACGAACGTATTACCCTGCCCAAGCTGCGGCAGTTGAAACAACGCGCCATTCAGTGTGGCAAGCTGGAAGAGCTGGAAATCGAAGGGCTGACGCTGGAACGTGCCTTGGTGTTCCCAAGCGGCCTGTCGATACTGCTGGCCATTTTCCAGGAGTTAGGCATTGAAAGCATGACGCTGGCCGGTGGCGCTCTGCGCGAAGGGCTGGTGTATGGCATGCTACATCTGCCGGTCGAGCAGGATATCCGCAGCCGCACGTTACGTAACCTGCAACGCCGTTACCTGCTGGATATCGAGCAGGCCGAACGCGTCAGCCAGTTGGCCGCGAACTTCTGTTTGCAAACCACCAACGAATGGCAATTGGATACGCGATGTCGTGAGCTACTGCATGCGGCCTGCCTGATCCACGAAATCGGCCTGAGCGTCGATTTCAAACAGGCTCCTCAACACGCCGCCTATCTGGTCAGCCATCTTGATTTACCCGGCTTTACCCCGGCGCAGAAAAAACTGTTAGCCACCCTGCTGCAAAACCAGAGCAATGCCCTCGATCTGCCGCTACTGAGCCAACAAAACGCCGTGCCGCCCCGCGTGGCACAGCGCATGTGTCGTCTGTTGCGTCTGGCCATCATCTTTGCCAGCCGCCGCCGTGACGATACCCTGCCCGCGGTACGCCTGCGTGCCAACGATGAAGAGTTGCATGTGATTTTGCCGCACGGCTGGTTAGAGCGACATCCGCTGCGCGCAGAGGCACTGGATCAGGAAAGCCACTGGCAGAGCTATGCCCACTGGCCGCTGTTTTTGGAAGAGCAGTCTTAAAAACGTCCCTGCCTCAGCTACCGCCCTTGGCCTTGGCCAACATCGCCTTCACGCTGGCCAAATGGCTTTGGCCTTTCTCCATCCGCTCCTGCGGGCTAACCACCTTGCGTTCCGTCTCCCAAGCCAGATCGTCCTGCGGCAGTTCCAACAGGAAACGGCTGGGTTCAGGCCGCACCAACTCACCGTATTGGCGACGTTCACGACACAGGGTGAAAATCAGCTCTTTCTGGGCGCGGGTGATCCCCACATAGGCCAAACGCCGTTCTTCATCGACATTATCCTCGTCAATACTGCTCTGATGCGGCAATAACCCCTCTTCCATCCCCACCAGGAACACATAGGGGAATTCCAGCCCCTTGGAAGCATGCAGAGTCATCAGCTGTACCTGATCCAGCTCTTCATCGCTTTCGCCGCGCTCCATCATGTCACGCAACGTAAAGCGCGTGACCACCTGGGTCAGCGTCATCGGTTCGTCCAGATCGCTGCCTTCCAGCATCTCGGTCATCCAGCCAAACAGCGTGTTGACGTTTTTCATGCGCATTTCGGCCGCTTTCGGGCTGGGCGAGGTTTCAAACAACCAACTTTCATAGTCGATGCCGCGGATCAAATCGCGCACCGCTGCCACCGGCTCACGCTCTACCATCTGGATGATACCTTCCATCCAATGGGTGAAACGCTGCAATGACTCCAGCCCCCGGCCTGTCAGATACTGGCCCAGTCCAAGATCGAAGCTGGCGTGGAACAGGCTCTTGTTACGCTGGTTGGCCCACTCCCCCAACTTTTGCAGCGTCGCCGGGCCGATTTCCCGCTTCGGCGTATTAACGATACGCAGGAAGGCGCTGTCGTCTTCCTGGTTGGTCAAAACCCGCAGATAGGCCAGCAAATCCTTGATTTCCGGGCGCGAGAAGAACGACGTGCCGCCAGAAATCTTGTACGGAATGCGGTTCTGCATCAGCATTTTTTCAAACACACGCGACTGGTGGTTTCCGCGATAGAGGATCGCATAGTCGCCGTAATTGGTTTTCTTCACAAAGTGATGGGCGATCAGTTCCCCCACCACCCGCTCGGCCTCGTGATCTTCATTGTTGGCCGTGACCACCTTCAACTCTTCGCCGTAGCCCAGTTCGGAGAACAGGCGTTTTTCAAAGACGTGCGGGTTGTTGGCAATCAGGATATTGGCGGCCTTCAGAATACGTTCGCTGGAACGGTAGTTCTGCTCAAGCTTGATCACCTGCAACGCCGGAAAATCTTCCTTTAGCAGTACCAGGTTCTGCGGACGCGCACCGCGCCAGGAGTAGATCGACTGATCGTCATCCCCCACCACGGTAAAGCGTGCGCGGTTACCCACCAGCAGTTTCACCAGTTCGTACTGGCTGGTGTTGGTGTCCTGATATTCATCCACCAGCAGATAGCGGATACGGTTCTGCCAGCGCTCACGCACCTCCTCATTACGCTGTAGCAACAAGGTGGGCAGCAGGATCAGATCGTCAAAATCCAGTACGTTACAGGCTCTCATATGGTCGTGATACAGCCCGTAGCAGTGGGCGAACAGCTTGTCCTTCTCTGAGCGCGCCAGCCCCATTGCCCGCTGCGGATCCACCAGATCGTTCTTCCAGTTGGAAATGGTCGAGATCAGCTGTGCCACCAGCGTCTTGTCGTTTTCCAGCCACTTCTCGGTCAGTTCTTTCAACAACGCGAGCTGGTCTTGATCGTCAAACAGCGAGAAGTTGGACTTCATCCCCAACGCGGCATATTCGCGTTTTATCACTTCCAGCCCCAGCGTATGGAAGGTGGAGATCATCAGGCCACGCGACTCTTTGCGCCCCATGGTTTGCGCCACACGCTCTTTCATCTCACGCGCCGCCTTGTTGGTAAAGGTTACGGCGGCAATATGCCGGGCCTGATAGCCACATTGGTGGATCAGGTGGGCGATTTTATTGGTGATCACACGCGTTTTGCCGGAACCGGCACCGGCCAGTACCAGGCAAGGCCCGGTAACGAATTCGACGGCTTGTTGTTGGCTGGGGTTTAATCGCATGGCGCTTTATTGCTCAATATTGGAGTGCAGGGGAGAAGGATTGTAGCAGAAAGCGCCAAACAGATTTAACAGGTATAATGGCGGCAAATTCTACACGACTGATTGGATTATTAAGATGGCGAAGACCGCTAGCGCGCTGCACATCCTGGTGGATAACGAAACACTAGCCAACGAACTGTTGGCCAAACTCAAGCGCGGCGTCAGCTTTGACACGCTGGCGCGCAAATACTCGAGCTGCCCGTCCAAACGCAACGGCGGCTCCCTGGGTGAGTTTAATAAGGGGACGATGGTCGCTGCCTTCGATAAGGCAGTGTTCAGCATCCCGTTGCTCAAGCCCTATGGCCCGGTGAAAACCCAGTTCGGCTATCACATCATCAAGGTACTGTATCGCAACTAGGCCCCTCACCCTAACCCTCTCCCACAGGGAGAGGGGACCGATCGAGTTAGGCTGATAATGTCGTGTTCCTTCTGAGCACCGGCTGACTCACCTTGGTTTCGTTGATTTCTCTGCGTAATACCTGCCTTTCTTTTTACTCCCAACTCTCCGAAGCTGCACGGCCTAACTAGGCTCTCCGGGCAGCTCCCTCTCCCTGTGGGAGAAACGGGCTGTGGCATCAGGTACAACTCGGTTAAAGTCTACCCGCCTTTGGATGGGTAATTAAAGTGTCTTTAAACATACAAGGGGACCGATCGAGTTAGGCTGATAATGTCGTGTTCCTTCTGAGCACCGGCTGACTCACCTTGGTTTCGTTGATTTCTCTGCGTAATACCTGCCTTTCTTTTTACTCCCAACTCTCCAAATCTGCACGGCCTAACTAGGCTCTCCGGGCAGCTCCCTCTCCCTGTGGGAGAGGGTTGGGGTGAGGGGCAATGATTACTGTGCGCTGGCTTCCGGTGCTGCGGTAGCCGCATCCACCGGTTTTGGCTCTTCGCTCACCACAGCCGGTGCTGGCGCCATGATCCCGTTATAGGTTTCCTGGAGCTGCTTCATATTCATCTCCGGCTCCCCCTTCGGCTGTAACAGCACCAAGGTGGCATCCTGCGACAGTTGCAGCTTCAGTTCCTGATTCAGCGATTCCAGCGTCAGTGACGACAAGAAGGCCTGACGCAGCTTCTGGTATTGCTCCGGAGCGATATCCACCACGCCACTTTGCTGTGAACGCAGACGCTGGCTCATCAGCACATCGGTGTCGGTGCGGGCATAGGTGGCAAACAGTTTGCTCAACTGATCGGTTTTCTGTGCCAGCAAGGCATTGAACTCATCCTGAGACAGGCCGTTGTTACGCACATTAGCCAATTCGCGGGCAATAAAGGCCAGGCCGTTGTTCAGATTATCATTCGGTGAATTCAGATGGATCGCACACTGGGCGCGTTGATACTGCACCCGGCAGTCGAAGCCCAGCTTGATGTTTTTCTGCTCGCTCTTTTGCAGCACCTGCTGAATGTGCCAGAACAGGGCTTCACGGGCCATATCACTGCGCCAGTAACGGCTCAGGCTTTGCGAATCGCGAATCGGATGCCATGGCGTATCCCACATGATCGACAGCGTATCCTGCTTCACCTGATCGCTAATCAGACTGACCGGCTGCGGCGGCAGTGGAGTCAGGGTTGGCATGGTTGCCGGCGCTTCGCGCTTGCCTTGGAGAGGCGAGAACGCCTTGTTGATCTGTTCGGTCAGGCTACGGCTATCAACTTTACCCACCACGTACAACGTCATGACGTCCGGGGTATACCATTGCTGGTAAAATTTCTGCAGCTGTTCGATATTGACCGGCCGCTTGACCGGTTGGCCCGGATCGTGTGCCAGTAGCGTTGAGCCTTTCAGGCGATAACGCCACCAGCTGTCTTTGGGATCCGGCGGGAAGATACCGATAGGATCCATATTGGAGTTCATCACCGCTTCTACCGTTGGCTCATCGATAGCCAGCTTACCCGTGGTATCTGCCAGCCAGGCCAGCGCCTCTTTCAACAGATCGGGGCGATTATTGGGCAGGCTCAGGTTGTAGATGGTGAAATCATAAGAGCTAATGGCTGGCGGCAATGGCCGTTCACTGTCCACGCTCTGTTGCCACAGCGACTGGAGCTGAGGCTGGGTAAAACTCTCGCTGCGCGTAATCGCAATACGCGGCAGCAAATGGGCAAAACCGATCTGCTGGGCAGATTCCACCAGCGATCCGGTATTGACCATCAACCTTAACTCAACGCGATCGCTCGGGCGCTGTGGTGTATCAAGGATCTGCCAAGAAAAACCGTTATTCAGCTGCCCCTGCTGCCAGGCAGGATCAGGTTGTAGCGCTTCAGCGTGCACGCTGCCGTTGGCCGCAACCAACAGCAGCCCACCCACTAAAAGACGAATTCTGGTGCCCTGCATGTGAACCCCTACTTAATGACTAGCCAATTTTTTATGCAAATACGGATATTCCGTTCATTGGAATATAAGGCATCGTCTCGCCGCGATGTTGACGAGTACGGCCTGAACTGTGCGTGGCACAGCAACGATCACACCCTGAGTTTCACCGTAGGGCGGAAAGCGCAAAGTGTACCATTCTGTTAGACCGCGCGCCTTGGCGGATGTCACTCATCACAGTGAAAAATAATAGCTGTAGGGTGTTATGGAGAAAAAATGAACAAGAAGCAAGGGAAAATGACATCGGCTGCCATGGCAGCCGATGTCGAGGGCAGGAAAAAACTTAGGCAGAAGGCAGCTGTTTGTCAGTAGCAACCTTATCTGTTCTGTTATTCAGCACGTCTTGCAGCTGCTTCTCATCCAGTTGATTACACCATTTGGCCACCACTACCGTCGCCACACCGTTACCAACCAGGTTGGTCAAGGCGCGGGCTTCGGACATAAAGCGGTCGATACCGAGGATCAGCGCCAGACCGGCCAGCGGTAAATGCCCTACCGCCGAAATGGTCGCTGCCAGTACGATAAAGCCACTGCCGGTCACCCCTGCTGCCCCTTTCGAGGAGAGTAGCAACACCACCAACAAGGTCACCTGATGCATGATGTCCATATGGGTGTTGGTGGCCTGGGCGATAAACACCGCCGCCATCGTCAGATAGATCGAAGTGCCGTCAAGGTTGAACGAGTAGCCCGTCGGGATCACCAGGCCCACCACCGATTTCTTGCACCCCAGGTTTTCCATTTTATCGAGCATGCGTGGCAGCACCGATTCGGAAGACGAGGTCCCCAGTACGATCAACAGCTCTTCTTTGATATAGCGAATAAATTTGAAGATGCTGAAGCCGTTGTAGCGAGCAATCGAGCCCAACACCACCACCACAAACAGTAAGCAGGTGACATAGAAGCAGACAATCAGTTGGCCCAGTTGCAGCAGGGTGCCCACACCGTATTTACCGATAGTGAAGGCCATGGCACCAAAGGCCCCCAGCGGTGCCAGGCGCATGATCATGTTGATGATGCCGAAGATCACGCGGGAGAAGCTGTCGATGACGTTAAAGATCACCTGGCCTTTCTCACCCAGGCGATGCAGGGCAAAACCGAACAGCACCGCAAACAGCAGCACCTGCAAGATGTTGCCGCTGGCAAAGGCACCCACCACGCTTCCCGGGATAATATCCAACAGGAAAGGCACGAGCCCCTGCTCAGAAGCCTTCTCGGCATAGACCGCCACCGCTTTAGCATCCAGCGTTCCCGGATCGACGTTCATCCCGGCACCGGGTTGCACCACGTTCACGATCACCAGGCCGATCAGCAACGCAATGGTACTGACGATTTCAAAGTACAGCAGGGCTATCGCCCCGGTACGGCCCACGGCCTTCATGCTCTCCATGCCCGCGATACCGGTCACCACGGTACAGAAGATCACCGGAGCGATAATCATTTTGATTAATTTAACAAATCCATCGCCCAGGGGTTTCATCTGGGCACCGAGTTCAGGGTAGAAATGGCCAAGCAGGATCCCCAGCGTAATCGCTGTTAACACCTGAAAATAGAGGCTCTTAAATATAGTTGTTTTCATTAGCACATCCTTTGGGGGGGGACAACGCGGCAGGCGGGCAATCACTCGTCCGTCCTGTTTATCGCTTGCGCGGAAAATAACACCCCCATAACAACATGGAAATAAATTGTTGCCGTAGTACAGGCATATTGGTGTGAATTTAAGAGCTGAAACGCGTCAGTCAGTGTACAAGTTCCAGCGTTACGGAAGCTTTTCTTTGCATTAACTCAGAATAGGTAGCGGTAGAAACTAGTTTTTGACAGGGAAATAAAGTGGCCTCTCCCGCCTGAAAAGTACCAGGAGGGAGGATAAAAAATCAGCGCTTGGTAAAACAGGTCACGCTTTGGCAACGGAGGCAAACTGCGCTTCAAACTCCTTGCGGGGTAAAGGCTTGGCAAACAGGAAGCCCTGGCCAGTGCGAATGCCGTGCTGTAACAGCCAGTCTCGCTGCGCCGTGGTTTCCACCCCTTCCGCCATTACCGGCAGATGAAGCACCTCGGAAATCGAGCTGACGATCCGCACCATCGCATCGTCCTCCGGCAGCCCATCAATAAAGCTTTTGTCGATTTTAATCAGATCAATTGGCAAGGATTTCAGACGATTGAGGTAATTCAGGCTGGCATAGCCCATGCCAAAGTCATCCAAGGCGATCGACACACCTAAATCATGCAATTCCCGTAGCAGTTCCAACGCCCCATCAAGGTCGTGGATACGCACCGTCTCAGTGATTTCCAGCAGCAGCTTATGCGGATCGATCTGGTGTTCGTCCAGCAGCCGTTTCAACTGAGGCACAAAGTCTTTATGCTGCAGCTGGATCGGCGAAATATTTACCGCCAACGGCAACGTGATGCCCTGGGATTGCCACGCGGCCAGAATACGACATGACTCTTCCAGCACCCAGTTACCCAATGGCACGATCACGTCCAACTCCTCCGCCAGCGGGATCACATCCGCCGGGAGAATAATCTGTCCGTCGGGCAGTTGCCAACGCAGCAGGGCTTCCGCGCCGGTCACCTGATTGGTTTGCATATCCCACTGCGGTTGCAGGAATAGTGCAAACTGACGTTGCTCAATGGCCAGCAGGATCTCGCTTTCCTGCGTCAGACGCTTTTGGGTTTTTTCGGTCAGGCAGGGCTCGAAGAACAGGATCTGATTTTTACCCTCACGATGCGCCGACATCATGGCCGAGGTGGCACTACGCAGCAGTTGCTCCGCGCTTTCCCCCGAATTGGGATAATGGGCAATACCGATACTGGCGCTTGGCCGCAGCGGCATCTTCTGTTGCAGGTTCAGCGGTGCATTGATGGCCACCATCACTCTTCTGGCCAACTGCATGGCGTGAATGGGCTGCTCAATATTTTTCGCCAGGATGGCAAACTCGGCATTGCTCAGCTGTGCCAGCACGCAGTCCACACCGATAACCTGACGCAGTTTTTTCGCCAGCGTCAGCAACAGTGCTTCACGCATGGATGGGTTCAGCGCGCCGGAGGCTTCATGCAGGGTTTCGATCCCCACGACCAACAGATTAAAGCGCGCTGGCCTCATACTGGCAGCAATATGCTGTTCAAGCAGCGCGGCAAACAGCACCGGATTGGGTAATTCGGTCATCGAGTTATGGGTACTCAGGCGGCTCATGGCGGTATGCGCCTTGGCCAGCGTTTGCTGATTGCGATTGTAATTGCGCACCAGCAAGCCTAATTCATCGTCCTGATGTTGGGCTGGCAACATCAGTTGGTGGTAAGGGAGATCTTCCTGAGGGACATTTTCCAGTTCGCGCGCCATGGCTCGCAATGGATAAACCAGCAGCCGGTTCATGCACCAGCTAACGGCGATCGACAGGATCAGCGCCAACAGCAGATAGGTCGACAACATGGTCGATAGCGTGCTGAGGATAAACTGATACATGCGGTACGAATCGGCCTGCAACACCAGATAGGCCAGCGGCTGAGGATTGGCAGGCACCCGTTCAAGCGAATAGAGCGGCACCGAAATCTGTACCGGCAGCTCAAAGATACGCGCCACTAGCGCAGGGACCGGGCGTTCCGGCGGGAAATTGGCATGTAGCGCCTGAAACTCGTTAGGCAGGACGATATCCGCTCGGGTGAGGATCCCCACCGGCTGCAGAGAGTTGAGCACGCGTTTGGTTTCCGGCACATCCATCCGCAGCACGGCTTCTGCCAGCGGCTGACGCACGGCCTGGGCCACATTCTCCAACTGCTGGGCATAGTCATCTCTGCGCTGCTGCACAAAGTGGAATAGCTGGATCACGATGAAGATAAAGATCGTCACCAGTGCCACACCAGACACCGCCGCCATCTGCTTAATCGTTAATGAACGCCTGACCCGCAAAAACCTGCACTCCTAGATTAATCAATGACGCCCCTCACCCTAACCCTCTCCCACAGGGCGAAGGGAGTGAATGTGCTAAAACCTAACTCTTGTGCCTGACCGCAGCTCCGTATCAGTTCCTGCAAGGAGGGGCTGGGTAAGGGGAAATATTGCTTGCTGGGTACGCGGCTTGAGTATACTCGATTGCCCCACGTGTTTACCTTACCAACCGCTTGGTGGCAGCAGGAAAAGCGCGGGTTTCGGTATTATCCTAGCCGGAATAGCCACAGGGTAGCAAAACTACCCTGTGGGCGACACCACGAATCGACCATTTCACGTTACTTGAAGTCGGCGTACGGCGTCAGCGGCTGCGGTGGCAGATCGAGATCGCCCTGCCAACCGGCAAGCGAGTAACGCAGATAAATCAACGCATGGCTCGGGGTATAGTCTTTAGCCTGTTGAATATCGATGCCGGCCCCCAGCGTCCAATGGGAACTGAGGCGGCGTTCGATCAGGGCTCGCAGCGTATAACCCACGCCGGAGGAGGAGCCACCGCTTTCCACCGCGTCCTTGTCTGGCAGGGAGTCTGGGATCAGTCCTTGCAGGGGATAGCGTTTTTCATCGTTGGTTTTCGAGTGCGAAATCGACACCGAGCCCCCCACTTCCCACGACCAGTTTTCCGTGCGCTGGCGATAGTTCACCGGCACCGCCAGCGAAACATATTGCTGCGGGCTGTAATAACCCCCCTGCCCAAGAGAGTAACCGCTCAAGTCCTTCTGATAGTGCCAGAGCATGGTGCTCAGCCCAACGGTGGCGCGGCGGTTATCTTCGTTTATCACCTTATAGTAATAACCGGCCATCAAGCGCTGGCGCTGGTTATCCTCGACATTATGGCCGGTAAGCTGATGAGCACTGAGATCGGCACACACGCCGTTGGCTTCACCGCGATCGTAGCTGGCACTCAGGTTGATACCGGTAGCACGCACGCCCCCCCAGGTAGTGCCGGTGTTCGGATCGCGAGTCCCGCCGAAGGCCAACAGCGAGCTGGTAATCGGCCGCCGCGAGGCGCCCAGCGTCCAACCGATATGGTTCCAGTCACCGCTATAGGCCACGCCGCCAACCCAGTCCACCACTTCAAATCCCATCGGGGTGGTACCGATATCGGTTTGCCAATGGTCGTTGGCCCAACCGGCCGCCACGCTGGTGCCGGTGGTTTTTTGCCGTTCGTCACCGCGGCAACCCTGTGTGTTACAGGTGCCAAAGGTTTCGAAGTACTTACCATTATTATCGGTCGAGAAGCTACCCGCATTCAGTTGGACGGTGTCGGAACGCAGGAACGCCCGGCCGTCATACAGCGGCATATCCACCTGCAACATGGTGTCATGCGCCTGATAATCCGAGATGCCACCGGTGCCGCTCGAACGCCAGTAGTCGTGATCAAGCGTGACCCTGACGTCCTGTTGGCGATAGAGATCGGCGGCATCGGAGCGAATGCCGCGTTTTAGCCAGTCATCCGTAGCGTTATTGCGGGTCAGACGGCTATAACCGTCATTATCCTCAGGTACCGTTAGCGCAATGCTGCTGGCCACCATCGCCTGGCGATAATCCTGCTGCGCCGGTTGCGGTTGCAACTGCTTTTGCTCCAGCCTGGCGGCATCACGATATACCAAGGCTTTAGCCTGCCCCGGCGGCTCTTGCTGGGCGGCCACTTTTAACTGTTTGAAAATATCGGTCGCTTTCTGCGGTTCGCCCACAGCCGTCCAGGCATTAGCAACACGGCGCTGGCCATTGATCGACTCATCCGGTTGCGCTGGTGCCGTTTGCAGCCGTTGGCGTGCCTCGCTCAGCTGACCTTGCGCCACATAGGCTTCGATTTCGCCCAACCGTGCATCCGGATTATTCGGCTCACGCGCACGCACCCGCTGATAATCCGCCAGTGCCTCGTCATATGCTCCCCGCTCTAGTGCCCAGTCTGCCAAGGTCAGGTCGATGCGCGTTGCCGGGGGCTGCTGGCGCAGATAGGCGATTGCCGCGGGTTCATCACCGGCTGTTCGGAGCCGTTCGGCATGATCGAGCGTGGCCTGCATCTGCAAGCGCTGGGCCATTTCACGCATCCCGTCGTTCCACTGCGCTTTGGGCAATGTATTCAACTGGGCCAACGCCTGGTTATCACGATCGCTGCCAGCCAGGTACAGCGCATAGGCGTAAACCTGCTGCGGATCGCCGGACTTCTTCGCGGCCAGTTGACGCATCAGCACGTCGGCCTGCTGCGGTTTCCCGGCCTGACGCAACGTTTGCGCATAGTGATAGGTCAGCCAGACGTCATCAGGATCCTTCTGGTGCGCCTGCCGGTACTTTTCCGCCGCCTCTGGCCACTGCTGGCGCTGTGCCAGTTCGTCGGCCTGCTGTTTGAGCATATCCAGTTGCAGCCCGTCGAGGGTGCTGCGCAGCTTATTCTGCTGCCCGCGAGGCAGACCATTAAGGTAGGCCAGCGCTTTTTGTGGCGACTGCCGCTGGTAGATATTCACCAAGCCCCGCACCGCGCTACCGCTGGCCGGATCCAGACGCAGAGCCTGCTGATAATAGCGCTCGGCAGCAACATCATCCTTACGGGCTACGGCAACGTCGCCCAGGCCGATCAACGCATCGCTGTCGCCGTTATCAATCTGCCGTGCCTGCTGGTACTGTTGCTGTGCCAACGGCAGGTTATTGGCCTTTAACGCCTTGTCGCCCGCATCGATCGCCAGCCAGTAACGGGTGGTTTTGATCAGGCTCTGCCATTTGCTGCTGTCGTAGTTATCCTTGTCCGCCTTCTGCGCCTGCTGGAACAGGCTCAAGGCCTGCTGCCGGTTGCCGGCACGGGAATAGGCCAGGCCAAGTGCGCCAAGCACTTCGGCATCATTAGGCGCACTCGATAACGCTTTTTTCAGTTCCGGGATTGCCGCACGACCGCCGCCTTTATTCACCTGCGCCAGCCCGGTCATGCGCGCGCGATAGGCCGGATCGGCCAACAGTGTCCGCTGGCGGGCCAGTTCCTGCTGTGCGCCAAGCGCCTGCTCACCGCTTTCAAACACGCCGAGGAAACGGTTCAACGCTGCCACGCTCTGCGGGCTGACCGGCAACGCTTTGACCTGTTCCAACCACAAATCCGCCGCAGAGCTGCGGCCTGCGGGATCGGCCGCCACTTGCTGTAACAACTCATAGGCCTGAGCGTCGCGATCCTGGCTGAACAGCATCCGCGCCAGCGCCATGCGCAGCGTGATGTTACCGGGATATTGCCGATCCAGCGCCTGTAGTTGCTGTGTCGCTGCTAATTCCTGGCCGGGTAGCCTGGCCACCAGACGCCAATACTCCACCGCCAGATCGAGCGTTGGCAGATTACCGTGGAACAGTTCATCGTACTGAGCTTTTGCCTCCGGCAAGCGCCCTGCGGCCGCCATCAGGCGTGCCTGTTGCAGCTTCTGGCGGGTTTCCGGCTGCGTCAACAGCATGTTCATTTCTGCCTGGCGGAACACCGGGGATTGCGGTGCCACCCCCTTCAGCTTATCCAGTTGTTGCTGCGCCAAGACCTGATTACCCTGCCGCAGAGCCAAGCGCATACGCGCGGCTATCACGTCAGGGTTATTCGGGTCCATCAGCTCAAGCCGATACAGCGATTGACGCACCAGCTCATCTTTGTTGCTGGCTTCGCCGATGCGCACCTGCTCCAACAGCCATTGATCCGGGGCAACGCTCTCGGCACTCTGCGCCTGTGGCAACAGAGCCAGGCTTAAAGGAAACAGGCTTAGCCAGCCTAGTGTGAAGTTGCGCATTGGCTACCCCAGGCGGGTTGAAGTTCACCCTGACGATTGAAACGATAGCGTTGCTGATCCCATCCCTGACCGAACAGCAGCAAAGAGGCGCTGAAATAAGCATCATTACCCAGAGGGTTATCCTGAATACGTTGGCGTTGCACCGCCAGGGCATCGGGTTGTGCAGCCAGCAGCGGCAACAGTGCGGCGGAGAAGCCTACCGGGCCCGTACCGTTGGTTTTCCCGCTGGCGGTATCGACCTTCTCCGGCACCGCGCCAAGCTGGGCGGTGAGGCGCATCATCGGTTGGAACTGCTTCACCAGCGCCGCTTTATGGGGATCGTCGTCCGCCAACATCCCAGCCCAGAGATAGACACGAATGGCGTCATAGCTGCCGATATTGGGTTTGACGGGATCGGGCTGCCAACCTTTGCCCGATTGCCACTCGGCCCAATCTGGGGAAAATCCTTGCGGAGCCGTTTCCAGCAGCAACCGCTGGCTGGTTTTCTGCATCGCTCGCCACGGCCCGTTCAATTGGGCAAAGCGGGCCAGCAACTGCGGCGGTAAATAGCTGGGGTTCAAGCGCCAGCGATCCTCGGCCACAAAACCCATCTTGCCCGGCAGCAGCATCAGACCCAAACCGGGGATATTCGCCACCTCTTCACGGCCAATCCGTTGCAACAACAGCGTGCCCAATGTTTGATAGCGGCGGCTTTGCCACAGCCGCCCCGCCTCTAGCAGGTTGTAAGCGATCCACAGATCCGCATCGGCAGCCGAGTTGCTGTCCAGCACCTTCCAGGCTTTGTTATCGTCCTGCCCCCACAGCCAGGCCGGCAGATGTGCGCTCAGGTCGCCAGAGGCGAGATTGTTCTCCGTCCATGCCAACAGCTTATCGAAGGCAGGCCGATCGTTGGCCACCAGCGCGAAGAACATCCCATAGCTCTGCCCTTCGGACGTGGTGATGCGCTTCGGGCTGCTGGGATCGATCACCCGCCCTTCCTCGCTGAGATAAAACCGTTGGTACTGCTGCCAGGCAGGCCAATCACAGCTTGCCGCCGTGCTGAACGCACACAGCAGCATCAGGCCAGGCAGCAGGCGGCGCAGGCAGATCCCCATCATGGCAATTAATCCCGATCTTCCGGTGACAGACGACGACGGCTAAAGGCCTTCAGACCACGCCGCAGCAACAGGGCCGCCATCACCACCACCAGCGCGGCTATCGCGCCCAGCAACAGCGGATGCGTCGACAACGCATACCAGATACGTTCCCACCATGGCAGATGGCCAACGTAGTAAACATCCCCCACACGCAAGCTATCGACACCGGACTCACGGATCACGGCCACCGAACCAAACATCGCCGCACGCTTGCCGCTGTCTAGCTGTGCATTATTCAACAGTTCATAACCCCGCGGGCTGTCTGCCAGCAGGGCCACAATGCTGCGTTGATCGTGGAACGGGGACTGCACACCGACCACCGCCGCCATCGCCCCTTCCGAGCTGATGGTGGTTTTGCTGTCTGGCGTAGCGTCATCCTGCTGTACATCCATGCTCGGCAGCGGCAGTTGGCGCATCGGCATTTTCACCCAGCTCAGCGTCGCTTCTACCAGCAGGTTGATTTTCTTGTCATCACGCAGCTCCGGCGGAATGGTGCCGATCAACAGGATATCGGCGTCTTTTTCCTTGGCCTGCGACCAGTCATCGGACAGCGAAAAAGCCAGCGCCGGATAGCCGGTTTGCGCCCCCATGTTACCCATGGCGTTGAGCAAGGCGCTCACCTGGGCGGGCTGCGGCTGTTTGTTCACCAGCACCAGCGTTTGCGACAGATCTGCCAGACGGCTGAAAGGGAAACCGGCGTTGGCGAAGGCGCGCAGATCGGGCATGGTGATAAAGTGGCGATAGCCGGAGAAATCGATGGTGGAATTGCCGTCGATCACCGCATGGTTCGGCACCAAAGAATAGGTTTCGCAACGCCCTTCGGCACCGCTGGCCAGCAGCGTGGTGTAATCGAAGTCAAAGCGCAGCTGGTTGGTCGCCCCCAACTTCAGCACCGGAATATTGACCGCCTTGTCGGAATCGAGCAATCCCTGAGCCAGCGGCAAACGCAACAGCTGTGCGCCCTTCTCATGCTCCGGCACCAGGGCATAGGACTGCACAAACTGATTGTTCAGGCTGATGCTCAGGCGAGAACCATCCTCAATACGCGGCGAGGTGTAGCGGTATTTCAGCTGCATATCGATGCCGTTGCTGTGGATCAGGAACAGATCCGGCGGCAGGTTCATCGACAGTGAGATCGGCCCGGGTTCGACGCCGTCAGTCTGCAACTGCTGAGCATATTGCTGCAGTTCGCTGAACTTCATCGCCCGATCGGTACGCACCCAGTTTGGCGCATCGTACGGCTGGCGAACGGCCAACTGCTCAACCTTATCCACGCTCAGATTCTGGCCACGGAACAGGATATTACCCTGCGCGATGCCCTTCACCGCCGTGATCAGGTCGTTATCATCACGGCCCTGTACCAACAACAGCTTCACATAGGGGTTATCCGGGTGGCTAATCATCTCCACCGTCGGCCCGTTGACCTCCGGGTAATCCTTCAGGAAATCCGGGCGCTGTTTATTGGTGGCAAACACAATGGCGTGCTGGCTCGGTAAACGGTTAAACAGCGTCGGGAAAGACTGACCGCGCCACTGCGCCTGGGTGCCGAACCAGGAGGCCAGGATCCCCGCCGCCCGCTGCTGTTCCAGATCGGGTTGGCCGGCAAACACCATCGGCAGCGTTAATGGCCGATCGTCGCGGCTGTCAAAGAAGGGTTCCGGGAAGTGGGAAAGCTCATTTTTCACCGGCAGCGTCTGGTAACGCAGGCTCAGCGAACTGGATTTGCTGACGTCCAGCCACAGCGTGCTGTTGGCCGGGTTCTCACAGATGTTCTGGTAATGGCCGACAAACACCAGGCGAATGCGGTTAAAATCGGTGATATAGCGCGGATCGATCGGCAACTGGACACGATTAGGCTTACCCAACTGCTCTTTGGTGATGGTGATGACGCCCATCAACTCATCGTTGAGGTAGATCTTGACGTGCGACTCCACCGGGATCAGCGACGGCGAAGGGGTAAACTCCAGATCCAACAGCGCCTGCGAAACCACTTCGTCACTGCGCACGCCAAACTCGATCTGGCCTTCTGGGCGAGTGCCACGCAGGATAAAGGTGCCAGGCGGTGGAGCCACCTCGGTAAACGGCAGTTTTACATCACGCACCGGCGCATCGGGTGCTTGAGGCACCGCCACTCCCATAGGTACGGTGACCGGAGCTTCGGCCACGGTGCTCGCAGGCGGAGTCACGCCAGCCGCTGGAGTGGGGGCCGTTTCCGCCTGAGATAAGCTACTGATGCCTAAGGCCAGCGCGGTAAACCAGTTTATTTTTCTCGTCATCGTATCATCATCTTTTGGGCCGGTTCGCAGGGCATGCGAACGGGCGGTTGCGACACACAGCCTATGCCACCGTCTCTGAAGCCGTTGGAGCTCGGCCTCTTCCTACGCCATGCGGAATAAATGACAGGATCCAGGTGGCCAGCGAGGTCAGGCCGACCAGGATCTTGCGCATCGTTGGCGGCGCATAGTCCGCCATGCGCCGGTAGCCGTGAAAACCTAGTATCAGTACGTCCCGCAGGCTGTCCACCGGCCGGTCTTCCGGGAATGCGTCTTGCCACAGTGCCCAGGTATCGGCCCGGGCGAAGGTGCATTGAATAAATTCGATATGTTGGCGGGTTGAGAGTTCGACCAAACGGACCCCCACCGAGCGGCCATGGGATCGCGTCACCACGCAAGGGAAGCTGAACTCCTGCTGGCCACGTTTAAGCAGCAGCGCAATCTGGTCATGCTCTTGCAACTGATCCGGTACGCGCATTTCGATACCCACACCACCGTCGGAGTAATCACGCAACGTACAGGGGAACAGATGTCCGTCAGCCCGGGCTATCGCCGCAGGCATGGCGATCTCCACACGATGCGACTGCCGTACCTGTCTGGCCTCCACCGCCACGGCCACCGCCCCACCGAGGATGGTCATGTTGTAGATCACCCAAATCAGGCTGATAACCACCGTCATCATCTCGTCCGCTGGGCCGTAGAAAAAACGCCACACGCCAAAACCCAGGCCTGCCAGATTGAGTGTCACCAACAGCAGGTAAGGCCGGGTGATCACCCAATCGACATGCTCTTGCGTAACTAGCCCGCCTTTGGCAGTGACGTTGAACTTGCCTTTATGCGGGTTGAACAAGGCCACGGTGGTCGGCCGGGCGATATACCAGGCCAGCACGGTTTCGTAGATTTCACTCCAGAAGGAGTGGCGGTATTTGCCCTGAATACGTGAGTTGGTCAGGCTGGCGTGGATCATGTGGGGCAGCACATACAGCGCAATCGCCAAGGCTGGCGCGAAGATGATGTAAGCATGCATCAACAAAAACGCCAGCGGCGCGGTCAGGAAGATCAGGCGCGGAATACCGGACAGGAAGTGCAGCATGGCGTTGGCATAGCACAGGCGCTGGGCAAACTTCAGCCCTTTGCCCAGTAACGGGTTATCCAACCGGAAGATCTGCACCATGCCGCGCGCCCAACGAATACGTTGGCCGATATGGGCAGACAGGCTTTCCGTTGCCAGCCCGGCGGCCTGCGGAATACGGATATAGGCCGAGGTGTGGCCAAGGCGGTGCAGACGCAGCGAGGTATGAGCATCTTCGGTCACCGTTTCCACCGCGATACCGCCGATCTCATCTAATGCCGTCCGGCGCAAGATGGCGCAGGAGCCGCAGAAAAAGGTGGCATCCCACATATCATTACCGTCCTGCACCAGCCCATAGAACAAGGTGCCTTCGTTAGGCGTCTGACGAAAACGCCCCAGGTTGCGCTCAAACGGATCGGGCGAGAAGAAGTGGTGCGGCGTTTGCAGCATCGCCAGCTTCTTGTCTTTAAAGAACCAGCCCATGGTCAGCTGCAGGAAAGAACGCGTGGGAACGTGATCGCAATCGAAGATGGCAACAAAATCACCGCTAGCGTGTTTGAGCGCATTGTTGATATTGCCCGCTTTGGCGTGTTCATGGGTCGGCCGGGCGATGTATTTCACCCCGACCTCTGCGGCAAAGGCTTTAAACTCTGGCCGGTTACCGTCGTCGAGAATATAGATATTGATTTTATCTTTCGGCCAGTCGATACCCAGCGCCGCATAGATGGTGGGCTTAACCACGCCCAGATCTTCGTTGTAGGTTGGCACCAGCAGATCGACGGTCGGCCAGGTATTGCTGTCGGCTGGCATCGGCACCGGCTGGCGATTCAACGGCCACACGGTTTGGAAGTAGCCCAGCACCAGCACTACCCAGGCATAGGTTTCCGCCGCCAGCAACAGCAGGCCGCAGGTCAGGCTGAGCGGATCGTCCCAGTTCAGCGTTGAGGTATAGCGCCACCATAAATAACGGCAGGAAACGGTCAACGACAGCACAATCAGCATCAGGCTGGGTAACCGGCCAGGAATACGCCGCACCACCATGGCAATACACCACAGCAGCAGCACAAAAATAAACTGGGCGGGCAGTTCAAAGGGCTGGGAAATACACAGTAGAGCCAGCAGCCCGGCCAATAAGCCAGCAAAAATAAACAGCACCTGCCGAACCCGGTGATTCATCCGGTTGAGGCGCTGTACCGTACGCTCCTCCATACCGGCACCCTGCAACTGCTGCGGCAAGCTTTGCAGCCAGTTGGCGTAACGCAGTTGCAAACGGTGCCAACCGGCAAAGTAGTGGCGCCCCATCGGGGCCGGGCCGCTGTGGGTCACCAGCAACCAAAAACCTTGCAACAAATAACGCAGCGCGTCTGCCGGGCGTGGGCGATGGGGGGAAATATGGGGGAACCAATAGCTTTGTCCTGCCTGCACCTTTTGCCAACTAGGGGACTCAAACCGCAGCAACAGCCAGCCGATGGCCACCATCAGGGTCGTGAGGACAGCGGTAAATGCCGGGGCCCCCGCATGGCGATAAGCGCGGTAGCGTTGTTGCACCGCCCGGTGAACGGGAGGCACCAGCAGCAGGCTTAATATCCTGCTCATACCTCGGCATCCTGCAGGTTGAGCAGACACCAGTTGGCCAGCGTCAGCACTTCGTCGGCCGCCAGGCTTTCCGGCCGATACTCTCCCAGCGGCTGCTTGACCGCCATTGCTTCCGCCAGCGCTTCATCACGATGGATCACCAGCGGCAACATACCTGCTAGCGTTTGCAGCCACAACTGATGCAAATCTTGTTGCAACGGGCTGGCCGAGGAGTAGTGATTAATCAGCAGGTGGCACCCCGTAGGCAACGGCTGCTGATGCAGGCGCGCATGGCAGTTGGCATCGGGGCCGAGCAACAGGAAAACCTGATCGGCCAGCGCCAGTTGCTGTTCAATCTGGGGACCATCACCCGCCGGGATATCCAGCAGGATCCAGCGATACTGCCCAGAGGCACGCAGCTGAGCCAGAAAATCATGCCAACGTTGTGGGCTATCACTCTGTTGCTGCCGTATTTTTACCCGTTCGGCCGCGCTTAACCGGCCAAACGGCAGAAAATCGAGTTTTTTGCCGTAACGCATTGCCCCTTGCGGCCAACCGGTGCCATCCAGCTCTGCACGAGCCCAGCCCCGGTTCAGTTCGAAGGGCATATTAAAGTGTAATCGCAGCAGGTTGTCCGGTGACAGATCAATTGCCAGTACCGACTCGCCCAGTTGCTGTAGCGCCCAGGCTAACGCCGCAGTGATTGACGTAGTGCCAATACCGCCCCGAATCCCTTGCAGTGCAATGACCGGCATGAATCAAGCACTCCCCGTCTTGTTGGCTAGCTCCGCCAACAGCGGCCAGCGGGCCATCATTTGTGCTAGCCGTTCCTGGCGCGAAATATCGATGTAGTTTAACTTAGGCAACGAAAAAGCGCGGCTCAAAGCCTGCAAGTCGTCCTGAGGTTCTACTGGTGCTTTCTCACGAAGCCCTCTTAGCGCATCATTATTCATCTTGCCGCCTCATAAAATAGGCTAATGTTAAATGACTATAGCAACGTTCGGAAAAAATTGGGCCAATAAGATGAATCTTAACGGATAATATCCTTATTATGACTAGATTTGCTATGCTAACTCAGACATTACGCTTTTAATATGACCAGCTCGGGTTTGGTCTACGCCACTTCCAACGAAAGTAGAATAAATCTATGGCGCACTCTTTTTCATTAGGTATCCGACGGATTTGGCAAGAGTTGTCGGCTATGCAATCCCCAGGCTTTTACTGGGTGAATATCGATCGCCAGAGCGATGCCAACCTGTTTTGCCGGCAGATCATCGCTGCCCAAGCAGAAGATGCCCAGTTGGCAGTGATTTGTAGCGGTAATCAGGCAGACACCTTATTGGCAAAGCCGCTTTCCCCTGCGATTAAAAAACTCCCTTTATATAGCCTGCCAGAAAAAAAAGCGGCGCTGCTGCATTTGGCCGACGATCTGATGCGCGAGCTAAAGCCCAGCAACCGTTTACTGATCCTGTTGGCCCACGCCAGCCTGTGGCAAACCTTTACCAGCGATGAATTGCGCAAATGGGCCGCTCAGCTCGGCCAATGGTTACACCAACAGCAGTGTACGCTGGTGATACTCAGTCACGGCAGCGGCGTGAGTAAACTCAAAGGCCAGCTAGCCGCCGAACACCGCATTCTCAACGGCCTGGCCAGCCTGCAGGGGCTGCAAGGCAGTGCACAGTATCTGGTGCACTGGTGGAGCACGGAAAACGGTATCAATGCCAACCAGTTGTTCACTCTGACCGAAGGCCCGGAAGGCTGGGAAGGAGCGGACGACAGCGACCAGCCCTCCCCTACCCCGGAACGCAACGACGAGAGCCTGTGCCTGGCGGAACAACGCATTCTCGAGGGCGCCCCGCCGCTATCGGCCAGTTGGCAACTGTTTGAGAACAATACCAAGTTGATGCAGCGTGGCATGTTGACCATCGCCGCCACGCTGATCTTCGCCCTGTATCAAAGTGACGAAATTGACGAACTAGCCCATCAGATCCATAGCCTGCGCCGCAGCCGAGGCGACGGGCTGAAGATTGTGGTGCGCGAGATGAGCGCCAGCTTGCGCTACAGCGACGAACGCCTGCTGCTGGCCTGCGGTGCCAATCTGATCGTGCCCCACGTGGCACCGCTTTCCAATTTTTTAACCATGCTGGAAGGTATCCAGGGCCAGCGACTGTCGCGCCATATTCCGGCGGATATCGATAACCTGCTCGCCGGGCTGCGGCCAATGCAACTGAAAGGCTACCTGCCGCTGGAGGAATTCAGCCGGGCGGTGACTTCGCTGATGGAAAATACCCTGTTGCCGGAAGATGGCAAAGGAGTGATGATCGCCCTGCGGCCTGCGCCGGGGTTGAGCGCCCGCCAATCGATGACGCTGTGCCATTTGCGGCGTTTTGGCGACATCATGACCGTGGCGCAGAATCGACTGTTCCTGTTCCTTTCCACCTGCCGGATTAACGATCTGGATACCGCATTGAAATTCGTCTTTCGCCTGCCTGTGAGCGAGGCGTTCAGTAATCGGGTGGTGTGGCATCAGGATGTGGATATTATCGATAAAATCAGGCTGTTGCGGCAGCATATCGAGTTTTCACTCCCTACCAGCAAGCTGCAATCGGCCGCTGTCACAACCCACGCCGTAGAAACGGAGCACCAGACCGAACGCCGGGAACCCATTCCCTTCACTCTGATGAGCCTCGGGCAGGAGGAACAGCCATGAACGCACTCGACGATATCGTGCAACTGGTGATCCTGTGCGCCATAGTGTTTATCCCTACGGGATACCTGCTGCATCGCCGTTTCCCCAACTGGCAGCGATCTTGGCAGAATTTGTTGTTATCACCGCGCTATTTAAAGTCAGCAGGGCTATGGGTGCGCACAGGTTCCACCTCTCAAATCAAGCGTAAAAAATAACCATGAGTGACGATAAAATAACGCAACCTGACAATACCTTATGGCGATACTGGCGCGGTCTTGGCGGCTGGAACTTCTATTTCCTGGCCAAGTTCGGCCTGCTGTGGTTCGGCTATCTGAACTTCCATGCGCTGCCCAACCTGGTGTTTATGGCCTTTTTACTGATGCCGATCCCGTCGCCGCGCTTGCACCGCTGGCGTCACCTGATCGCCATTCCTATCGGTATCGGTTTGTTCTACCACGACACCTGGCTGCCGGGTATTAACAGCATCCTTAGCCAGGGCTCGCAGCTCACCGGTTTCAGCGCCGATTACCTGCTGGAGCTGACCGACCGCTTTATCAACTGGCAGATGATTGGCGCCGCCTTCGTGCTGCTGATTGCCTACCTGTTTCTGGCTCAATGGATACGCATCACGGTGTTTACCGTGGCAGCACTGGTGTGGTTGAACGTGGTCAATATTGCTGGCCCGGCGGTCTCCTTGCTGCCTGCCACCAACACCGCAGCGGTGACGGATACCCCGTCTACACCGGCCACGGCGACGACACCAGGCGGCAATCTGCCTGCGGCCAATGGCCCACCGACCAATGCCAACCTCACGGCCTACCTGGAACAGTTCTACCAGCAGGAAAAAGCCCGAGCGACCACCTTCCCGTCCGCCTTACCCGCCGATGCCCAGCCGTTTGACGTGCTGTTCATCAACATCTGTTCGCTGGCCTGGGCCGATCTGGACGCCGTCAATCTGCGCAACCATCCGCTGTGGGCCAAGATGGACATTATGTTCACCAACTTTAACTCGGCCACCGCGTACAGCGGCCCAGCGGCCATCCGCCTGTTACGCGCCAGCTGCGGCCAGCCTTCGCATCACGATCTGTATCAGCCCGCCAATCAGCAGTGCTATCTGTTTGATAACCTGGCCAAGCTGGGCTTTAAACAGCAGTTGATGCTCGATCACTCCGGCGTATTTGGTAACTTCCTGAAAGAACTGCGTGAGCAAGGTGATATGCAGGCTCCGCTGATGTCGCAGGCCGGGATCGGCAATGAACTGGCCTCATTCGACGGTGAACCGATCTATAACGATCTGCAACTGCTCAACCGCTGGCTCGATCTACAGAAAAAAGAAGGTGATGCTCGCACCGCGACCTTCTTTAACCTGATCCCACTGCATGACGGCAACCGCTTTGTGGGTGGCAAAAAGACCGCCGATTACCAGCCCCGGGCACAGCAACTCTTCGATCAGCTGAACACCTTCCTTGATGAGCTACAGAAATCCGGGCGTAAGGTGATGGTGGTGATCGTGCCGGAGCACGGTGCGGCACTGGCGGGCGACAAAATGCAGATGTCTGGCCTGCGGGATATCCCAAGCCTGAACATTACCCATACGCCAGTGGGTATAAAACTGGTTGGTATGCAGGCCCCGCATCAGGGCAGCCCGGTAGACATTAAAACGCCGAGCAGCTATCTGGCGTTGTCCGAGTTAGTCTCGCGGTTGGTGGACGGCAAGGTGTTTACTGCGCCAAGCGTCGACTGGCAAGTACTGACGCAGGGCCTGCCGCAGACTGCGGTGATCTCTGAGAATGACAATGCCATCGTGATGCAGTATCAGGGCAAGGCGTATATTCGCCTTAATGGCGGGGACTGGGTGCCTTATCCCCAGTAACTGGTGAAGGGAGCCTTTATGTTTTGCGACTAGAGGCTCTTCTTTGTTTGGCTAGATTTACCGTCAATTTATCATCCGCTTTGTGAATGTTCAAAACTTGCTCGTATTTAAGATTTAATCTATCATCACATTATGTAAATCTTAAAAACTTGGGGCGAGGTCATCATGACGACAATGGCCATGAACAAAAGCACTCGTGCTCACCGGTTCAACCCCGAGCACACCGAAAAAGCACTGATCCAGACACGCCTAGAAAACGTCGGCAAAAAATTTGTCGACGCACTCACTAGCGTAGAGGGAGAGAAGCTGCTGTCACTACTCACTCTGTCCGATGGTGAATTTTGGTCAGAACTGAAAATTCTGGCGCTCACCCAGTCGGTGATAAACAACACCAACGTGGAAAAAAACGAGCAGGAAGAATATGCCGAAGCTAGGCTGGCATTTTTAAATAGCCTGGAAAAATACGGCGGTGTCCATAAATCCACGACCGTCAAAGGACTACTGGGGTTATCGGTTCCCACTATTCATAAATACGGAAAACACAATAAACTCATTGTATTAGAGTGGGGTGCCGAAAAATTGTATCCAGTATTTCAGTTTTCTATCGATGAAAGATTTAGTGATAATGGGATGTTGAAAGGCTTACAGGAGTTACTGGCACGGATAACGCATAATGTAAGCAGCGTACGTAAATGCAACTTCTTCACCCGAAAAATTGAGATGCCCGGTTGCGCAGAAAAGACTACAGTGCTGGATATATTACGGCGGGGCGCTACAGAGCAAGAAATGGCGCATCTGCTCATTCTGGCGGACAACTTCGGAACCAACAACTCGGTTTAATGCGGTGCCAGTCATACTTGGCACTGCTTCCCCTGATTTATCCTGTGATCCGTAAGTTACATTCGGACTTGAGGATCTGCCTGGCGGTTTTTCCCTGATGTTCATACTTACTCAGTCTAGTCACTGATGTCGTTAACAATATCCCACCCCCATCGAGTTTATCGGACCAAAGTCCCACACAGGGCTGCCCATTATGCCGGGACAAATACTCTAGTCCGTCTGCATGATCAGCCAGCGCTTTCGACAGTTTTTGGGTGAAAATGTAGACAGATCTTGGCCCCATCAAATCCCCGACGGAGATCCTCAAATGCGGAGCCAGCCGAGTTTCGTCAAAGACCTTCAGCGGCTTTTGCACCGAGATTTCCACCATACAGTTCGTTGTAAAATCCGAACGGTCAATGAATTCCTCATTCTGATAGAACTCACTACATGCGGTATGAGGCGACTCAGCCAGATACATCGGCCATTTAGACTTATCGGGCAATGAGAAACGGTTTTCGCTATTGGGGTTAAAAAAAACACCTTTTCCGCCATAATACTGATCCTGCAACTTGTAATAACCCGCCCCCGCGGCGATAAGTTTCGTTACCCGCAGCTTGCCCTGGTCTTCCAGGTCCATAATTTTTGTTAGGCGATCATGTAAATTACCCTCATATTCGATAATCATCATTACCTACCTTGGTAAACATTGAGCTAGCATGCTTTTGAAATCTGCATTGGGGGATCGTAAACATGGGAACTCTTGTTGGTTCACGCCACTCACACTCAAGGTTATTTAAATATTAATCATATTGTTAGCAATGCCAAGTTAGAAAAATATAGTATTGGTGTTAGCGCGACGACTTACGCGTTAAAAATGAGTGGACCAATAAGAAAAACGCTGTCGCCAATGCCACTCCCCATGTTGCAATATAATAATAATCGTAGGGGAACCATTCATCATTATTATATAAAGCATTATGACGGTATGAATAAGGGACATAAATGGCATCGGTTATCTCTAAGATTGAAATAAAGGATACACATAAACAATAAAAGGGCGTATTTTTTAAAGTGATCCCACTACGTAACCTGGCAACAATCAACAGAAAACACACAATACCGACAACGAGTAACACAATAATGTCTTTCATGCCATTCACTCCCTGAATTCTGGCGTAACTGCATTGTCCGAAAGAGACTATTATTACCAAACCAACGATAAGTACGCAATGGAAGCAGCATAGCCAACCTCATGTTCTACATAATTATTGGATGTGTCACATCAGATTGATACCAATGGCGGTCGCTCAGGCCTTGCCCGCCAAAACATTTACCGGGCGTTGTCTGCTGAAGGTAATCCGACTATCAAAACACTGACCGAAATTACCCGTGCTGCCGGTGTGCGCTTAACACCACTTCGCGCCTAGAGGTTAACGGGCGCAGCATGCAGCGCCCCTACGCGGTGAGCCCGGCGCACCACAACAAAAAACGCCGGTATCGCTACCGGCGTCTGATTGATGACAAAGTGGCAATGTTGCTGGATTAGCCGGGGCCGCACATATTCGACCGTAGGGGCGCTGCATGCTGCGCCCGTTTAGCTGCGCCCCTATGCCGATCGCTCGGTGAACGTCCTCAAGACCCCGCAGCTTCATCCTGGTCGACGGCAAAACACGCCACCTGCTGGTCACCATACTGCTTGAGCTGCGGTTGCAGCTGGGTGCAGGTGCCAAAGGCACGGCGGCAGCGGGCGTTGAATGCACAGCCCGGTGGTGGGTTCATTGGGCTTGGCAGTTCACCGGTCAGCTTGATGCGCTCCCGGCGCATATCCGGGTTCAGGCGCGGCGTAGCGGACAGCAGTGCCTGAGTGTACGGATGACGCGGGTTATTGAAGATGGCGTCTTTACTGCCCTTCTCCACGCAGCGGCCGAGGTACATCACCATCACTTCATCAGCAATGTGCTCCACCACCGACAGATCGTGGGAGATAAACACGTAAGACAGCCCCAGATCCTGTTGCAGATCCATCATCAGGTTCAGCACCTGCGCACGCACGGACACGTCCAGCGCAGAGACTGGCTCATCGGCAATCACCACGTCCGGGTTGAGCATCAGCCCACGCGCAATGGCGATACGCTGCCGCTGGCCGCCGGAGAACATATGCGGGTAACGGTCGTAATGTTCGGTTTTCAGGCCGACCTTCGCCATCATCTCCAGCGCTTTCTCACGCCGTTCGGCGCTGCTCAACGAGGTGTTGATCAACAGCGGCTCCTCGAGGATCTGCCCCACCTTCTTACGAGGGTTAAGCGATCCGTAAGGATTCTGGAACACGATCTGGATCTTCTGGCGGCGCAGCTTCTCTGCCGTCACGTCCGGCTTAAGCAGATCTTGCCCCTGATAGTACAGCTCACCGCCGGTAGGGATTTCGATCATGGTCAGCAGGCGGCCCAGCGTGGACTTACCACAGCCAGACTCCCCAACCACTGCCAGGGTTTTACCACGCTCAAGGGTAAAGGAAACCCCGTCCAGCGCCTTCACCAGTCGTTCCGGGGCAAACAGCCCCTTCTTGACCGGGTAGTGTTTTTTCAGGTCAATGGCCTGCAATAAAGGGTGGTTCTGGCTCATACGGTCGGCCTCCCCGCATCATCCAGCGGTGTGTGACATTTAACCTGACGGCCGGGAATGCTGCGCAGTTCCGGCTCTTCTTCGCGACAGTGTTGGGTTGCATAAGGGCAACGCGGGTTCAGCAAGCAGCCTTGTGGCCGATCGTACTTGCCCGGCACCACGCCAGGCAGCGAGGCCAAACGCGCCTTGTCGGTAGCAAACTCTGGCAACGCGCGCAGCAGCGCCTGGGTGTACGGGTGGCGCGGCGAACGGAAAATTTCTACCGCCTTGCCGGATTCCACTACCTGCCCGGCATACATCACGATGATGTGGTGTGCCGCTTCCGCCACCAGCGCCAGATCGTGAGTGATCAGCAGCAGCGCCATATTTTCGCGCTGTTGCAGCTCGAGCAGCAGCTCAATGATCTGGGCCTGAATGGTCACGTCGAGCGCGGTCGTCGGTTCATCCGCAATCAGCAGCTTGGGCCGGCAGGCGATCGCCATGGCGATCATCACACGCTGGCTCATCCCGCCGGAAAGCTGATGAGGGTAAACGTCCAGCCGCGAGGCCGGATCGGGAATGCCTACCTGATTGAGCAGATCGATAGCGCGTTGGCGACGAGTGCGGCGGTTACCGCCCTGATGCACCTTCAGCGCTTCCATAATCTGGAAACCGACGGTATAGCACGGGTTCAGGCTGGTCATCGGATCCTGGAAGATCATCGCCACTTCGGAGCCCACCAGCTGGCGGCGCTCTTTTTCCGAGATTTTCCGCAGATCCTGGCCGTTGAACTCCAGCTTGTCAGCCATCACCTTGCCAGGGAAATCGATCAACCCCATGATCGCCAGCGAACTGACGGATTTACCGGAGCCGGATTCGCCGACGATGCCAACCACCTGCCCCTGTTCTACGCTGTAGCTGATTCGGTCTACCGCGCGGAACGGCGCACCTTCGTCACCGAAGTGCACCGAAAGCTTGTCTACATTTAATAACGCCATTCTCTCTTCCTCTGTTACTGCTTGAGTTTGGGGTCGAGAGCATCACGCAAGCCGTCCCCCATCAGGTTAAAGGCCAAAACCGTCAGCAGAATGGCCACCCCTGGGAAGGTCACAACCCACCAGGCACTTTGCGCGAACTGCAGTACGTCGGAGAGCATGGTGCCCCACTCCGGCGTTGGCGGTTGCGCACCCATACCCAGGAAGCCGAGAGCGGCCATATCCAGAATGGCGTTCGAGAAACCGAGAGAAGCCTGCACGATCAGCGGTGCCAGGCAGTTTGGCAGGATATTGACGAACATCTGACGCGTCGCCCCAGCCCCCGCCACGCGGGAAGCCGTCACGTAATCGCGGTTCACTTCCACCAGCACCGCAGCGCGGGTCAAGCGGACATAGTGCGGCAAAGCAACGAAGGTCAGCGCCAGCGAGGCGTTAACGATCGAGGGCCCAAACACCGCCACCAGCACCAACGCCAACAGCAGGCTTGGCAGTGCCAGCATGATATCGACCACGCGCATGATGATGGCATCGACTACGCCGCCGAAATAACCGGCCAACAGGCCGAATACCACGCCCATCACCAGCGAAAGCACCACCACCAGGCAGCCGACCAACAGCGAGAGCCTGGCACCGTACATCAGACGCGACAGCACATCACGGCCGACATCGTCGGTACCCAGAATAAACTTCCAGCTGCCACCCGTCTCCCAGACCGGCGGCCTAAGCAGGGCATCACGGAACTGTTCGGCAGGCGCATGTGGAGCCAGGAACCCGGCCCCCACTGCAACCACCAGCATGATAACGATATAAACCAGGCCAACCACGGCCCCTTTGTTGCGCTTGAAATAGTGCCAAAACTCCTGGAACGGGGTCATTGGCTTCGGCGCACCTTTCACTACAGACTCGGTAATTTGAGACATCAGAGCGCCCCTTATTTCTTGTGGCGAATACGCGGGTTGACCACGCCGTAGAGCACGTCTACCAGCAGGTTAACCAGAATAATCATACAGGCGACCAGCAATACGCCGCCCTGAACAACCGGGTAATCACGGCGTTGCAACGCATCCATCAGCCAGCGGCCAAGCCCCGGCCAGGAGAAGATGGTTTCGGTCAGGATCGCCCCGGCCAGCATGGTGCCAACCTGTAGGCCGATTACCGTCACCACCGGCAGCAAGGCGTTACGCAATGCGTGTACCACGATCACCCGCATACGGCTCACACCCTTGGCGCGCGCGGTACGGATATAGTCTTCACCCAGCACTTCCAGCATGGAGGAGCGGGTCATACGCACGATAACCGCCAGCGGGATGGTGCCCAATACGATGGCGGGCAGGATCATATGCATCACGGCGTCGATGAAATCACCCGGCTCGCCCCAGATCAGGGTGTCGATCAGCATAAAGCCGGTCAGCGGCAGGCTGTCATCGAGAAACACCGTATCGCTTATTCGCCCCGATACGGGCGTGAGGTTGAGCTGTACCGAAACCAGCATGATCAGCATCATGCCCCACCAGAAGATCGGCATGGAATAACCGGTCAGGGAGATACCCACGGCGGTATGGTCAAACACCGAACCTCGCCTGACGGCAGCCAGCACCCCCACCGGGATACCGACAATCACCGCGAAGAGCATCGCGCACAGGCCCAGTTCCAGGGTGGCCTTAAAGCGCGGCACAAACTCTTCCCACACGGAGATACGGCTTTTGAGGGACGTCCCCAAATCGCCATGCAGCACGTTGGTGACGTAATGGAAGTATTGTTGATAGAGCGGTTTATCCAGCCCCATCTCTGCCATGAGTTGGGCATGGCGCTCTGCGGAGATCCCGCGTTCCCCGGCCATAATGGTCACCGGATCGCCGGGGATCATATGGACGAATGCAAAAGTCAGCAACGTTATGCCGATAAACGTTGGGATAACTAACCCCAAACGTCGGAGTATGAACTGCAACATATCCCGAACTCTCTGTATAAAGTGCCCGGCAGCTCATCGTCCGCCAGGCTTATTAAAACTCACACGCTTCACGACATTCTTCTGGGGACGGGAATGCAGGGGCGCAACGTATTGCGCCCCTGCATTTTGTATACCCTATGAATTTCAAGTTGCAGCTAGGCACCAAGCTCACTCATCCCCAGGAGCTTACTTCAGTAAGTGACTGGGGTGAGTGAGTGCAGGTAACAACGCTGCAGCTTGAAAGACGACGGGTATATCCCAGTCCTTCAACTCGCCTTGGTAGGCTTAGTCCAGAGAAACGTTCTCAAAGTGATGTTTACCAAGCGGATCGACCACATAGCCCTTCACTTCTTTACGCACTGGCTCGTAAACGGTGGAGTGGGCAACAATCAGCGCCGGGGCCTGATCGTGCATGACTACCTGAGCCTGCTTGTAGAGTGCGACGCGTTTATCGTGGTCTGCTTCGGCACGGGCCGGTTGGATCAGATCCTCAAACGGCTTGTAGCACCAACGGGAATAGTTGGAACCATCTTTGGCGGCCGCACAGCTGAACAGCGTGGCGAAGAAGTTGTCTGGATCCCCATTGTCACCGGTCCAGCCCATCATCACCGTCTGATGCTCACCGTCTTTGGCACGCTTGAGGTACTCGCCCCACTCGTAGGTGACGATCTTGGCATTGACGCCAATTTTCGCCCAGTCGGACTGGATCATCTCAGCCATACGACGTGCGTTCGGGTTATACGGACGCTGTACCGGCATCGCCCACAGATCGATGGAGAAGCCATCTGGCATGCCCGCTTCTTTCAGCAGCTCTTTGGCCTTGACCGGATCGTAAGCGTAATCTTTGATCTCGTCGTTATAGCCCCACATGGTTGGTGGGATCAGGTTCTTGGCAGGTTGACCCGCCCCCTGATACACCGCATCCACGATGGCCTGCTTGTTCACCGCCATAGTCAGTGCCTGACGCACCTTCACGTTATCCAGCGGCTTCTTCTCGGTGTTGAACGACAGGTAGCCGACGTTCAGGCCAGGCTGTTCCATCAGGTTGATGGTTTTGTCCTGCTTCATACGAGCGATGTCTGCCGGGTTCGGGTACGGCATGACCTGGCACTCGTTTTTCTGCAGTTTGGCGTAACGCACAGAGGCGTCTGGCGTGATGGAGAACACCAGACGATCGATCTTCGGCTTGGTACCCCAGAAACCGTCAAAGGCCTTGTAGAGGATTTTGGAGTCTTTCTGGTACTGCAGCAGTTGGAACGGCCCGGTACCCACAGGGTTCAGGTCCACTTTCTCTGGCGTACCGGCTTTCATCATCTTGTCGGCATATTCTGCAGACAGGATGGAAGCGAAGTCCATGCCCAGGTCAGCCAGGAATGGCGCTTCTGGACGGGTCAGCGTGAAGCGTACGGTGTTGTCGTCCACTTTCTCGACTTTGCTGATCAGGTCCTGCATACCCATACCCTGGAAGTATTCATAGCTGCCGCCAGAAACCTTGTGGTAAGGGTGGTTTGGATCAAGCTGACGCATGAAGGAGAACACCACATCGTCGGCATTCAGTTCACGGGTAGGTTTGAAATTTTTGCTGTCCTGCCACTTCACGCCTTTGCGCAGGTGGAAGGTATAGGTTTTACCGTCTTCGCTGACGTCCCACTTCTCTGCCAGGCCGGGTTCCAGTTCGGTGGTACCTAGTTTGAACTCAACCAGACGGTTATAGATTGGCACTGAGCTGGCATCATAGGTGGTGCCGGAGGTGAACAACTGCGGGTTGAACCCTTCAGGAGAACCCTCAGAACAGTAAACCAGCGTCTTTGCCTGCACGCTGGCCGCAACGGTCAGCGCAATCAGGCCGATACCGAATTTCAGAATCCCTGATTTACCCAAGGAACTTGTCATCGCTAGTGCTCCGTATGTGATGTGGTGTGTGTATTACCGCCAGAGCCTAATATTTTTTGTTACGCGGCCTGTGCGGTCAGTGCCCGAAGGCAGGAGGAATAAAAGCGCGAGAATGCCGGATGGAACGCATCACGGCAGGGCGTTTGAGCGAGTGAATTTCACTCATACACCTCTCACTCTTATCCCTGAGGGTACCAAATTGCCAACTGTTTGGGGTGCCGTCAATATAACCAGTAGGGATTTACATAGACTGTGAGAAACAGCAAGCAAACATAAAAAAAACCTTTCAGCAACATTTACAGCATTAAAACTTGTGCTACGGGTTAAATCTTGGCGTCATGAACCAGCGTTAACGACCTAGCCAGCATTAACCTCCAATAAAAAACCAAAAAAGATTATTGCTGAATGATGAATATCTGAGCGGTTATTTTTGTGATCCCGGTAAAAGACAGGAGGAAATGCTGGGGCACTCCCCGAAAGAGGGAGCTGAGAGGAGGGGTTGTACGTGGGGGAGTTGCCACCGGGTTTTCCCCCTCCAGACGCCACTGTTGCCGGTTTGAGTTATCGTCAAAAGAGAGTCCGCGGGTTAAATTCCAGGCCGCCATTGCGTAGCCAGTGATACAACTCACTGTTACGCCTGAAACCCAGCTTGCGCATCGCCGTGAGTTTATGGGTGCTGACGGTCTTGACGCTAAGTGACAGTTTGCTGGCGATCTTTTCGGGGGTTAATTCCCATGAGATCCCTTGTAGAACCTCACGCTCGCGTGGGGTCAGGTGCAAACTGCGACACACTCTTTCCGTATTGGCTACTAAAGATGACTGACTTGCCTGCTCAAACATCTCCTCGACCAAGCGCAGCACGGCATCAGGCCTTGCCTGGCGGCTTAATACCGCGCCTTGAGGCTGGTTTTTTACATTCTCAACCGCCGTATCCCGGATAAAAATCGTCCCGATCAGCCGCTCCCCCGGATTTTCCCTGCAAGCATTGAGCCTGGCCGCCCCACCAAAGGGTTTGGCACATACCATCAGGTCGATCGCTATCCCTGGCGTAACCGGTACAAAACGCCACGTATAGCCTTTCGCCAGAAAATAGTCCTGCAAAATATGTTGGATACCCTGTGCGAAATAACGATTGGCATCCTGGACAGCAATAACAATATTTGGCTTCATTTTATTTCCTTATAATTTGAACCAGAAACAGGTGTTATTTCAGGTATAGAGCCGAGCTTAAAAACGCGAATCTGTCGGGAGCAGGCGCGTTAAAATAAAGCGGCAGCAGTATTAAATAGAGACTAGTAAATAACCCCACCAGAGCGGCCACCCGCTAGGTGCGCTATGGTCTTGTACCGTTGGTAATAGCAAAGGAACAGGTCCAGTGTTTTTTTATAAATACCGTTTGCAAGGGATGTTAGCGTCGAATTTAATATGGGGACGCGATCACGACAGCGCTCGCACTGTGCCCCCCCGGGGTTCCATTGATGGCATCGAGCGTCGAGGTAAGGACAACAAAGTCAGTCTCTATCATTTGAGAAGTCAGCACTGTGGTGACCCCAGGCGCAAGTGGTACCTTGCCACCACCCAAGATAGTCAGGACGGGTTTGCCACCACAGTCCACAGACCCACTTATGCTGACTACGGAGTGAGCATTGGGTTCGATTACCCCGTGGTCGATGATAGATGGAAGGTTGATTTCACAGGTCACGTCTGGTGGAAGCGGTTTCTGGCAGAAGCTACTGCCGGAGTTGGCAACGCTATCGGCGGAGAATGTACCGTATATCGTTGTCAACTTTCCTTTCTGTACAAAAAACACGCACTCCCCGCCAGGCCCTGCCCCACCATGACCTCCCCACGCTAGGCTAGACAGTGCGCATGCGCCAGGGTCTTTTAGTTCCCACGACTTCACGGATTTAAGACGACAATTGACGAGCGTGGGGGCATGGATCGTGTCTGTAGTAAAACGGCACTTGCTGAAAGGTTTCCCGGTCAGAGACGATCCACTCTCACAATGGATGCCGAGCGCCTCGAGTTGGGTCACTGAGCCAGCAGCAACGGGTTGCGTCAGGGGAAGCACGTCCGTCATAGCTAGTCCGGCGGCGGAATAGTACACTACATTGGAGCATCTATCCGGGAAGTTTTTATCTTGCGAACAAGATGTTATTTTTGGATCGACAAGAACGGGGTGCAACACAGCAGAGGTGTAGGTCGGCAAGGTAAGGAGTATGGGAAGTAGTATGCGTTTGTACATAGTATGACCGATTTGATAGTTTTATCAGACAGGCAATCACCTCACTCTCTGTAAGCGGTGTTTTGCCCAATTCATCCACCGAGCCTAATATTCCTGCCCCCGTATCTCAGTCTCTGCCTTCGACAGTTTCCGCCTAGGTGCTGGCTTATAAAGCCGCGCAATACGTTCCCGGTGGTTCTCTGTTTAATTTCTCTTACTCATATTCCAGATTGAAGGTCGCGACCGCACTGAACGTTCCGCGTGCGATACTTCGGTTCCTGATGGCGTCCGGCTCTCCCTGCACATAGGCCTTCAGGGCAATAATATTGCCCCCTTCTTGCAGCAAGAGTTTATCGCTCGCCTTATTGAACGGAATCGGTTTGGCCGACCACGTCTCAAACCCGATAGCAATCCCCACGGCCTTACTGCTGCCGTCGATGGTCAACAGCCCCGGCAAGGCGCGGTTCTCGGTGCCAGTAAAGGTCACACTCACCGTCTTGCCCAGCGTCAGGTCACATTCCTTCAGGTGTATCTCGAACGATTGCCCCAGCGTGCGAGTGTTCAGGTACAGGTCCTTGTCGATAACCGAGCCAAAATCCAGATTGATTTCTTCATCACCCGGCTGCACCACGCAGGGTTCAGCGACCAAGGCGCCATACAGGTGCACGTTTTTGTCACCCGCGGCCAGAGTCAGCAATGGCGCGGCAATCAGTACCTGCGCCAACAACAGGGCGGCCATCCGGGAACGTGGATGTTCCGAACGCTGATGCTTGTCCGATTTACCTTTCATGTCGCGCTCCTCATTGGTAATCGGCACGCAGCGTTGCCCAGGCCTCGAAGGCCCCTTCGATCAGTGTGCCCCCCTCTTTTTTCACCGGCACCGCCTCCAGACGTGGTGGGTTGGCCAGATCTATCTTCAGCGTGCTGTTCGGTGTAAACGGCTGGCCATTCTGGTAGATCCGGATACCCAGGTTCGCCTTGTCCGTCATCAGCGCCTCAGTGTCGAACCCTGCCGCACTGCCGCTCAGACTCAGCGTCAGCGCCCAGTTGCCACCGGCGGCATCCTGGCAGGTTATCTGGTAGTTCATCAACTGGCGGTAGTTCTCCCCATCCACTTTGTTGATACCTATCCGTTCGCCGAAGTTCACCTCTATTCGATTGTCGTCGTTGATGGCGCACAGCGGCGGTGTTATTAGCGTGCCGTGGAACGTCATGTCCGCCTCGTTATTCTTCGCCTGTGCCGGAACGACAACGCCCATCAGGCCGCAGGTCAGCAACAGGATTCTTATCGTTATGCTCATGCTCCGCTCCCGTTACTGGTAAGCCACTTTCATTGTTGCACCCGCCGTGAATTCGCCCCCCGTCAGGGTAGCCCCACCCTGTTTGACCGGAATGGCCCACAGTTCCGGTTGGTTGGGATAGGTGAAGTTCAGCCAGCTGTTGATTGCCAGTTTATTGTTGCCCTGTTGCAGCTTGATACCCAGCCCCGTCTTGGTGGTTTTCAGCACCGTCCAGTCAAAGCTCGCCCCCTCTCCCTGTACCTGCAGTTTCATCGCGTTGAAGTAAGCCCCCGTACAACCCAATGTGTAATTCACCGGCATACGGTAGCTGTTGCCATCCATCCTGGTCGTAATAACGTCGCCGAACTCTACCTCGATCGGCCGGTTATCGTTGATAGTGCACTGTGGTGGTACGACCACGGTCACCTTGACGGTGACCGTGGCAGTGTTGGCACCCGCTGCAACCTGAGGCAATGTGGTCAGCAGCCCGCACAGCAAAAAAGCAGCCTTTTCGCTCATCGTTGTTCCGTTCATGGTCTCGCCTCAATAATCATCCAGGAGAAATCCCCCCCGTCCGGTAACTGCCCGATATGGTGCTGCTACGCCTTCTCCGCTGGCACCACCGAGCAGGTACTGCTGTTGCAGCTGAAACTCAGTTGCGGCCGGCCGCCGTAGTCGTCGACATAGGTCAGTACTGGGCTGTTGCCCACCGCAGCCGCACCCACTGTCAGCGGCAGGTTGCTCTTTGGGGGCACCATCATCGGCTCGAAGCTTTTGATGCCTGGGCCGTCTTTCCTGGCCGCGGCATCCACAATCGTGACGTAATACGGTGTCGGGTTGTTGACCACATACCTGTCACCCTGTTTGCTCAGCGTCATCTGCTCCTGCGGCGGCGCGGCGTTTGTGTCCATCGTAATTCCCGCCGGGCGGTAGAACAGCTTGATGCGCGTCTGCAACGCAATCTGCAACGTGTTCGCTTTACTACTCTTCGGTGGGATTTCCCGCAGGTTGAAGTAGTACACCGTCTCACGGTCCTGCGGCAGCAGCTTTGCCGCCGGCAACGCCTGGATTTTTACCTGGCTCGGCTTGCCTGGCTCGATGCGTTGCACCGGCGGCAACACCGTGAGTGGGCTCTGGATTTTGTTGCCCTGCTCATTCTCAATCCAGCCCTGCGCCAGATACGGCAGTTGCTTGTTCTGGTTGCTGACGCTCAGGCTCACCGACTTCTGGCTGCCGTCAAAAATCACCCGCGTACGATCCAGAGCGATAGCCGCCTGGGCCTGCTGTGTAACCAGTGCCCCCAACAGGACTACATTCTTGAGCGTAAAGCCAAGAGATCGTTTCATCGTTTGCTTACTTTGCATTATCTGTTTCCCAGCCTTAGCGGCCTTAGTTAAAAGGTTACAAGGGGAGCGCCCCTTAATCTGCTGACGAACTGACCGGGCGGCAAGGCAGTAGCAAGGTATTCATCAACATATCGGTAGGCAACGGGGAAGGCATCTGCACCTCGCACTGTAGCTCTCCGCCCCAGTGCACCGTCATGCTTTCCCCGGCGTTGATACCACTCAGGTAAACGCTGCCGCCGTCGTTGACTATCCCGGTTTCTTGCCGCCGCGCATTCATCACCGTGGCACCAAACGGCGGTTCACTCCCGTCGGCCAGTTTGAGTATCGCCATCGCTTTTTCGCCAGCAATCACATCAAACTGACGATAACCAATGGCCCCTTCCGTCAGGGTTGCCTGCACCACCGATGTCGTCACTTCCGCGTTATCACCCAGTTGGTTCAGATCGATGCTGGCCTTGTTGCGGTAGTAGCTATTAACATCGCCTATCACCGCCTTACCCCAGAGGTTAGTCCGGCTGGTTCTGCCATAGCCGCGCACCGGCACATCCGCCACGCCGTTGGTGTCAATCAGCATCCGGGTTCCCCCTAGCGTCCCGGATCGGTGCATCGCACCGCCCTCGGGCGTCATTGTCATCCCGCCCTGCATCGTCATGCCGAAGGCGCTGAAGTTACCCTGCTGATAACTGGCGTTGGCACTCATCCGGGCGATATCCCCCTCATGGTTGTAATAACCGCTCAGGTTGACTCCGCTGCGCGAACTGCCAGCATTAAGCTGATAGTTATTGTGTTCGTCTAACCGCTCGTAATATCCCACCCGATGATTGGACTCATCGCGGTTCACCGTGGTGTTGTAACTCAACGTCGAGCGGTTGCCCCACGGCAGTGACAGCGAAAGATAAGCGCCATCATCTTTGGTACCGTTATATTGATTGCGGTACGCTGACAATGACAGGCTCAGGTTACGCAACGGTCCCAGGTCGAAATAACGCGACAACGTCAGGCTATAGCGGTCATTGGTAGGTTGATCCCAATAGGTTTCGTGGCTGTAGTTGAGGTAGCTGCTCAGCCCCCATTCACGGAACTGTTTGTTAAAGGTGATGGTGTACATCTCCTTGCCGTTGCGAGTACGTTGGCCATAGTCACGTGCGTCCAGATACTCACTCATGCTCATAAAGTCCTTCTGCGAGAAGCGATAGCCGGCAAAGGTTACCTGGCTGTCGTACTCGTCGAAGTTCTTCGAATAGCTCAAGCGGTATGAGCCGCCGCTAAGTGTGCCGCCTTCCTGTGGCAATCGCGCCCGTGACTGGGTAGCGTCAAAGGACAATGCCCCCAACACCATCAGATCACGCCCGATCCCAACTGACAGTGCGTTATAATCCCCGCCAGCCAGAGCGCCGCCATACAGCGACCAGCCGTTACTCACCCCCCAGGAAAGTTCCCCGCTACCAAATAGCGGGCCACGCGAATGATGCTGCCAGTCTGAGGGCTTACCCATCGCCAGTTTGAAACGTATCGCCCCCGGACGCGTCAGATACGGGATACTGGCAGTGTTCAGAACAAATTCCTGTACGCTGCCGTCCTGTTCTTCCACCCGCACGCTGAGCTCACCGGTCACCGCATCGTTGACATCCTGGATACGGAACGGCCCCGAGGCGACCGTCGTCTCATACAGCACCCGCCCTTGTTGGCTGATCGTCACCTTGGCGTTGGTCCTCGCTATCCCCGTGACTTCCGGCGAGTAACCACGCAGATTCGGCGGTAGCATGTTGTCATCCGATACCAGGCTGACCCCGCTAAAGCGGAAGCTGTCGAACAGGCCTGAATCCAGGTAGTTCTCCCCCAACGTCAGCTTCGAGCGCCATGCCGAAATGGCGCGATAAATGTAATAGCGGCTCCACTCCAACTGCTTGTCCGTAGGAATCCCCGACCCGCTCTGATGTTTGAGGTTGGCTTGCCAATCGGCGCGTAAACGCCAGGACCCCAGGTTGGCCCCGGCGGTACCGTTGCCGCTCAGGCTGTAGCTGCTCGCCCCTTGCTTAAGCTGCTTTTGCGTCCGCGTATTGAGGTTATAATCCAGCAATAGACCTGGGATCCCCTCTTCCCAGCGTGACGGCGGATCCCAGTTATCGGCGGTATACTCCAGATAGGCCTGAGGGATATTCAGATACAGGGTTGAGGTGGATAAATCGCCACGCACTTCCATACCTTTCAGACTGGATTCATCCAGACACTCCCCCTGATGCCACCAGCGCAAGTCCTTGGCCACGCCCGCCTTCAACCCTAACTGAGCCACCAAAGCTTTACCGACACAGGCCCGGCTGTCATTCGGATCCCCTTCCGGCGGGTAAAACGATATCGCTTGTTCCGGTAGATCGTTTTTATTGATATGCACCGACATACCGTAGATACCCGGCATGATATAACCGCCGCGGGAGAAGTGGCTCAGATCGATGTTTTTGCGGTCATGCACATCCAGTACATCCGTATTGAACTGAATTTCCTCGGCGGCGTATGCCATGGTCGAAGCCGTGCTCAACGCCAAAGAAATACAGACGCTGAGTGCCTGAAGACGTGTCAGCTTCTCTACAGGTGACAATCCCATATCCCTAACCTTTTTTATTAATGCCTTATTCCTGTGGCAATGTCTTAATAGCGTTTAGAAATAATCCAATTTAAAGCGAATGGCAGAGAAGTATTCACCAGATGTTAAAATATGGTTATTGGCTACCAGATTTACGGCATAACTCAACACCATGCTTTGAGGATTAATTGTTTCCAATGGCAAGGGTTTTCCCGGCCTGGCAATATTGCCACCGAGGTCACTAATTTTCAGAGCCACACCGGATGCCGTTCCTTGCACGGTAAATAGCCCCCCCTCGCTATCTCCATCAAAGGTCACCTGAAAATTCTTCAAGTCAGGTAATTGACGGCCAAAGCGCTCCAACTCACAATCACTCAATTTAATGTAAAAATTTTTACCCCGCCCCTGACCATCACGAACAATATCCTCTACAGAGATCGCATCAATCTCAATAGTTTGGTCTTGGCTCTCTACGGCAATAGCACAGGCAGTATCAATAATGGATCCTTGCATATTTACACGTCCCCATTCCAAGGCAGAATCGGCCGCCAAAGAGGAAACAGGTACCGTAATAAATAGGTAAGAAAACACAGCGATAATAGGGGTTACATCCCGCATGGCAAATTATCCTTGACGCTCTCGTCCCCCAAAAAGGCATGCGGATACCTCCGCATGCCCAAACAGGTTATGCCTAAATGACGTAGCCGATTACTCGTAGGCTAAAGTGAAGTTGGCAACCGTCTCGAATTTACCTTCGGTAACAGCGGCGGAAGCACCATCACCCTGCAAATAGGCACTGAAGTTCAGGGCATTATCGCTACCTTGCAGTTGCTGGAGAACGGTTGGCTTAGCCAGCTTAATAGGACCCTTAGCATCTTCAATAACGATGCTAGCGCCACGCCCAGTACCCAGACGGTCTTGGACGGCACCGACGTTACCATTGAAGGAGACGCTCACTTTGTTCTTGGCATCTGGCCCGGTACCAATTTCGCAGTTCTCCAGATCAATAGTGAAAGCATGCGCACTAGATTTGCCGCCGTCCTTCAGGGCAACTTTAGAAATCTGACCCAGTTCAATCGTCTGTTCGGCAGACTTTTGCGTGATGGAGCATGGAGCATCAATAATCGAACCGTTAAAGGTGATTTTACCGTGCCCCTGGTCTTTCACTGCGGCATGCGCCAAAGAAGACATACCCAAAGCCACTACTGCTACCATCATGATCTTGTTCAGTTTCATGCAAAAAATCCTTAAAATGAAAATTCCATAAATTTCAGTTTTCAATGGATGCGAGATCCATGTGTTTATCGCCAGCCCCCTAAAACAGCTTCCTTCGTGTCTTTGGCAAGGCCAGTAAAACACAAGCAGCCTCAAGTCTGCCGATGTGGATAAATCTACCACCAAAACAAAAATTAGATATTTGTTTTAAAAGTATGCGATTATTTAGATTTTTACTCCAATTATTTAGAACTATATAAGCTTAAGCATCAAATAAACAAAGGCTGATAGATATTGTCAGATTTAAGTATTCCATCTATAAATTAAGATTATTCTTAATAGTTTGACTACCCTAAAAAATACATATAAAAAGCCATTTTCAACACACTTAATGAGTATTCATTATGTTTTACATCATCAATAAGGTGATTAAATATTCACCAGAATCAAAAGAGCTATCATTGGCGCAAGAGGAGCAAACCTCATTGGTTTTGTCTAATCAAGCCTCACGACTGTTAATGGAGCTGATAAAAAACTTTGGTAGTGATTTAACCCGAGATTATTTGCTGAAACATATTTGGGAGGATTTTGGGTTAACACCATCAAACAACAACCTTTACAGTGCGGTGAGTGAGCTAAGGAAAGCGATATCAAGCCTTGGCATCACAGAGCAAGTGATTATCACTATCCCGAAGGTGGGATTCAAGTTTAAGTGCAGCGTTGATTGTTTACCTAAAGAAATAAAAACAGAGAAAAAAGAAAGTAAGGAAATAAAGCCGACATCAGTAAACCATCCAAAATTGGTCAGTTTTTTTGTCGCATTCTGCATTGCCGCATTAGTGATTTTTTACTACATCCTTGTAGAATCGAAAGGTATAGAAATAAAGACATCCACTCCCTCCTTAATCAACGTGATTGATAAATGTAATATTTACTCATTAGATAGTCCAGCAGTACAGCTCAAAGAGAAAGTATTCGAAAATATATTTGAAAAAACCAACCTTAAGGAAGAGTGTAAAAAGAATGGCTACAACATATACTACAGTGATATAAAATCAATAGATGATTATGTCTTTATTGGTGTATGTCTTAACACTAAAATCAAAAAAAATACAAAATGCTTCAACATCAGGAATGATTAAAATGAACAGAAATGCCATGTTAATGGTGGCAATCCTATTAACTATAGCAATTGCTGCTTATAGTTATGAGAAAAAAATAAAGACCAGGGGTTTGTTATTTACATGTAATTATAACATTCAGTTATATTTACAAGCAAAAAACACAAAAATATTTCAAAAAGTTAACGTTTTCTTTTACGATGATAATTCAGGATTTCAAAGCGCTTTTGGAAAAATGGAGATAGAGGGCAAAAAATACACCATCGATAATGATAACTTTTTCATCTATAATGAAACCGACAAAAATGGAACCTATACGGTCGAGTATAATAAAACAGTAAAAAAATATGATGACAACACACCGGATAACTCATGGGGTGACCTTCGGAATAGAACCTCTGTCTATTACATGACTTTCCATAAGCTCGATGACGATGTTTTTATAATCAGAGGGCGCGGATTCCCAATGTTTCTTTGCACCAATAGCTAATTTATCCCCGCCGCCCTCCAAAGCCCTAGGTGGCGGGGAACTATTCACTACATTCTCTCGTTGCTAGCCCCGACTTTGCGAGAGAACTCGCACCATCAAACTAGCCCTCTTGCCAGGCTCTGCTGGCCCTAACACTATTGATACCTAGCTAGATATGGACAACATCTTTGTCATATTCCCAAGTGTTGTCATCGTTGACAACACTTGAGTGTGTTGTTATTTTGAACAACAGGAGGGGGATGAAATTGCCTTCTCAACTCATCTTTCAGGACAGGATCGCGCTGACGGAAACCGAGTTTGTACAGATGGTTATTTGGTTTGTCGAACCCGCAGTCAGAGCCAGTGCTCATCACTATAAGTACCGATTCGCCTATGTGAAAGACGGCATCTGCCGCTTACGCTATGACAACGAGGCAGGCAAAGGCGATCATAAACATCTGGATGAAAAACAACATCCCATCAATTTCACCAGCCCAAAAGCGCTGATACGCAGTTTCTTCGATGAGGTTGCACAGCTAAGAGGAGACTAAAGTTGAATACAGTCACCATCCGAGTCGCTTCTCTTGAGGAAGCGCAACGCTCTATGGAAGCCGCCTTGGAAGGCGATAAACAGTACCAGGGGAGTTACATTACTTTTCTGGATTGGGATTCGTTATGGAAGACACTCTCGCCCAAAAAAATGCATATCTTGCACTGCATGACCGGGGCCGGGGAACTCTCAATCAGAGAGGTTGCTCGTCGCGTTGAGCGGGATGTTAAAGCTGTGCATACGGATCTTCAGGCGTTGTTGGCTTGCGGCATCGTTGATAAGGGTACAGCCGGGGTGATATTCCCCTACGACCAAATCCATTTCGATTTTGTCATTGGCAAGGCAGCCTAAAAAAACTACTGACAAATCTCCACCGGCTCACCATGTAGGGGCGCTGCATGCTGCGCCCGCTCTCATCCTCATAAACGCCAGACGTAAAAAAGCCCGCTTAAAAAAGCGGGCTTTCTTGAATGTGGTCGGCGAGAGAGGATTCGAACCTCCGACCCACTGGTCCCAAACCAGTTGCGCTACCAAGCTGCGCTACTCGCCGATGCGGGGCGCATCTTACTGCTGGGCCGTATACGCGTCAATCTCTTTTTCACCCCCGCATACCAAGTGGCGCTAAAAGCGCCAAACAGGCCAGTATCTGAGCGGATACGGCCTTTCTGGCTCGGTTTACAGCGCTTTGGCGTCCGCTTTACTCTGCGGAAGGTGACACCAGTTATTGCTCTCAACAATACCACCGTCCGGCGAGGTATAACCCAGGCAGCCGAGGATAGAGTCAAACAGCTCTACGTGACGGTGCGGCTGGCCAACCCGCTGTTGGGTCTGTAACTGCTCAAACGCACTCTTATGCTGCGGGTCTTCGAGGTATTTATCAGAAGCCCAGACGATCATCGGCACACGGAACTGCTCCGGCGGGGCCATTTCACGTGGCGTACCATGCAGATGCGAGTTTTCACCAATGGATTCGCCATGGTCGGCCGCGTAGAACACGATAGCCTTCTTATCGCGCACCTGGTCAATCACGCTGTCGATGAAGGTATCCGTGTACAGCACAGAGTTGTCATAGGCGTTAATCAAGCGCTCTTTGGAGCAGAACTCATCCACGCCCATGCATTCCGGCTGATAACGAGCAAAGCTGCGCGGGTAGCGCTGTGAATAGAGGTAATGCGACCCTTTGGTATGCAGGATCACCAGATGCTTGCCGTCGGGATGGCGAGCCAGCGACTCTTTCATCTCATCCACCAACAGCATATCGTCCACCGATTTACCGTCGTTACGCTTCTCTGAGGCGATCATTTCACGGAATGAGTAGTTATCCACATCGGTATTGTTGTAGAACCACACCTCGCTCTGCATCGCGAACAGCTCGGAACTGAAGCCCAGCTCTTTCAGTACGGCAAAGATATTCTGCTCTTTCAGGGTTCGCTGCGGGTTATCCGAGGTGCCATGCTCGCGCACGAACATACAGCGTAACGAAAGCTTGGTAGAGGTATCACAAGATTCCCCACGGAACGCCACCAGGTTTTTCTCCTGCGACAGCTTTGGCGTGGTATCACGCTCATAGCCCAGTATGCCCATATGATCCCAGCGGGTGGTTTCACCGATGATAAATACCACGTAGGTGTCATCGATGCCCTCTGGGGCAACATAGGTAAAGTTCTTGCTGGGATCGAACATGTTGGCTGCGTCCGAGCTTTCATCATAACGGGTGTAGGCAAACAGCCCCAGCGCCGAAAGCCAGTTGGAAGGCAGATAAGAGTGCGCAACCACCCCACCATAGCTCGGCAGATCGATATTGGTGATCTTTTCCTGGGCGCTTTGCTCTTTATCCAGGGTACGCAACGGCAGCCACACCAGCGCAACCACCGCCAACATGATCAGCAGTGGCTTAATCCGCTGCCCTGGCGTTTTCATTTGTTCGATCAGGGTGTCGCGCAGGTTATTGCTCCAGATGCACAGCAGCGGTAAAGCGCTGACTACAATCATCCACAGCACAAAATTCAGCCCGACCACCTCTTTGGAGAGATCGATATCGGTGGTCATCACCGAAACGATAATCCCATAACCAATCACCACGTTGAAGAACGTCATGTAGTAACTGGCAGCGACGGAGATCAATACCAGCAAAGAGGCGACGATGCGGTAAAACAGCCGGCCCCCCAGGGATACCAGCCGCATGATAAAGAAGGTGAACAGGACAATGGCGATGACTTCCGTCAGCGCAGAAACCACCTTGATCCCCTGAATGCCGTGCGCAAAGGAATCAAAACGACGATAGAAAACGGAAAGGTTTAAAAAGATGCCGATATAGATCGCTAACAATAACGATAAATTCTGCTGTGATAGCGATTTAACTTTGTTCATGTAACGCAGTGGCTCCGGGCTTCAAGTTCTGAAACCATCAGACAGTCGATATGCCCTCAGGTTCAGCCGATGGGCAATAAGCATCATTCTGCAGAACAGAATCAAGAAAAATCGCACCAAACGAGCATTTTTTGCCAATTTTGTGAGAAAAATAGTGGGGAGACAGGACTTGTGAATGGGGGAGCATTGTCCCCCTCTTTCACCGGTTTTTGGCAGGAAACATTATTTAATGTTAAGGGTTACATCGATATTGCCGCGCGTGGCATTAGAATAGGGGCAGACCACATGGGCTTTCTTCACCAAGTCTTCCGCGACGCTACGCTCAATGCCCGGCAGGCTGATATCCAGCTGAACCTCAATGCCAAAACCATTGGGGATCTCACCGATACCGACGGTGCCCTCGATGGAGGCTTCAGCAGGGATTTTCACTTTTTCTTTCGAAGCGACAAACTTCAGTGCCCCAAGGAAACAGGCCGAATAGCCCGCGGCAAACAGTTGCTCAGGGTTGGTAACCTCCCCACCGGCTCCGCCCATCTCTTTCGGCACGCCTAATTTCACGTCCAACACGCCGTCGGATGAGGTTGCACGGCCGTCTCGGCCACCGGTTGCCTTGGCATGGGCGCGATAAACCACTTTCTCAATAGACATAGATCGTTCCTTTTCGGGTTGGTGACCCGATCCAGTGTAGACCATTCTGCGCGGAGCCCAGGCTCGCACAACTGACGTTAAGCACGGTATGCTAAGTTCTATCTATCGGATGCCGCAGGGAAATCAAAGCATGACTGACACATTGGCCGAACGCGCCCGCCGCTATGCCACCAAAGCGCATGGAGCGATCGATCAGCGCCGCAAATATACGAACGACCCGTATATTGTGCATCCACAGGCAGTAATGGAGATTGTCAGCAGCGTGCCGCACAGCGAAGAGATGCTGGCTGCGGCCTGGCTGCATGACACCGTGGAAGATACCCCCTCTACGCTGGCCGATATCGAAAGCCATTTTGGCCTGCAGGTTGCCAGCCTGGTCGCTATGCTGACCAACGTCAGCATCGGCAGCGCGGAAAATCGCTATCAACGCAAGAACCGCGATCGTCGCCACAGCGCCAATGCCTCCCCACAGGCCAAAACCATCAAGCTGGCCGATTTGATCGACAACACCCGTTCCCTGCTGCAATACGATAGTCACTTCGCCAAAACCTACCTGGTAGAAAAACAGCGCCTGCTGGAAGTGCTGACCGAAGGTGATCCACAGCTGTGGCGGCAGGCTAGCTATATCATCGAACAGGGTTTGCAGGCGTTGCAACTGCCACCGCATAACGTCCCGGCCCGTTGGTTTGACCATGCCCGGTTGCGATATCAGGCAAACGAGGTGACGTAAGCTTGAGATAGGAGGGAGACATAAGCACTGTGATGACCCCTCACCCTAGCCCTCTCCCACAGGGAGAGGGGACCGATCGAGTTGACCATCAGTTACAGAAATTACCTGACCATTGCACCCAATCCGCTCCCTTTTAGGCAGGGAACAAAACGATCGCAGCACCGTGGCTGCTCCCTCTCCCTGTGGGAGGAAACCGTTCGAGTTGACTATCAGTTACAAAAATTACCTGGCCATTGCCCCCAATCAGCTCCCTTTTAGGCAGGACAAAACGATCGCAGCACCGTGGCTGCTCTCTCTCCCCGTGGGAGGAGACCGTTCGAGTTGACTATCAGTTACAGAAATTACCTGGCCATTGCACCCAATCAGCTCCCTTTTAGGCAGGGAACAAAACGACCGCAGCACCCGACCGCAACACCCTGCCAGCTCCCTCTCCCTGTGGGAGAGATACCGTCTTGTCGGCTATCCGGCAAGCGGTATTTCCGCATTAAATGTCTTTCCTGATTTCACCACACCATAGGCCAGTTGCAGCAGTTTTCGCATCGCCGCA